>JAFZZT010000010.1 GCA_017615595.1 Bacteroidales bacterium | reverse complement strand
TCCGATTTCGTGGAGCTGTACAACGGCGGTAACGGAGCCGTGAGCTTGCAGGGCTGGTATCTCAGCGACAGCACCGAAAAGCTGACCAAGTGGGCTCTGCCCAACGTCTCCATCGCTCCCGGCGAATACCTGCTGATCTTCCTATCGGGAAAGGACCGGGACAGGGGAGAGCTCCACGCTTCCTTCGCCCTTCACGCTGGGGAGACCGTGGCGCTCTATAACAGTGCCGGCCGATGTTACGACGCCATCACCATACCGGAGACGGAGGAGAACGTGTCCGTCGGCCGCAGTGCTGACAAAGAGATCGTTTTTTACAGCCATCCCACGCCTCTGGAGGAGAACGGGAACCCCCTGACTACCGGCAAATAGAAATTCACGGCCCGGGGCCGTGAAATCAGACTCTGCAGCCAAAAGAGTCGCATAGAAATGCAAAAGAAAATTAACAAAAGAGCAATCACAAATAAGAGACAAACGGTCAACCTTATTTAGGCATTGACACCTTAACTTCTAACTCCAAACTGCTAACTTCTAACTGACAACTGCTCACTGATCACTGGAGTTGAATTCCATGATTATTTTGGTTTCAGCGCCCTCACAACTATCGCATAATTTTGTATTTTTGCGGCTTAATATAATATAGTTGATATGACGCTTATCAAATCCATTTCGGGCATACGGGGCACCATCGGTGGAAGGCCGGGTGACAACCTCACACCCTCCGACATCATCGAACTCACCTCCGCATTCACCCTTTTCTTGAAAGAACAGACCGGCAAAGAGCAGCTGACCCTCGTGGTCGGGCGAGACGCGCGCGTGTCTGGTTCCATCGTCAACTCGTTAGTATGCAGTACTCTGCAGAGCATGGGCGTTCATGTGACCGACATTGGTCTGAGCACCACGCCGACCACGGAGATGGCCGTCACGCAGCACCGCGCTGACGGCGGCATCATCATCACCGCCAGTCACAACCCTATGCAGTGGAACGCCCTCAAGCTGCTCAACAGTCGCGGCGAGTTCATCTCGGGCAGCGACGGCAAGCGGCTGTTGGCCATTGCCGACACCATCGCCCAGGGATGCCAGTATGCCGATGTCCAGCACTTGGGCACCTACACGCAAGACACGCAGGCCATCCAGCGCCACATAGACGCCATCCTGGCCCTGCCCTTAGTCAATACCGAGGCCATCCGAGCCGCGCATTTCCGCGTCATCGTGGATGTCATCAACTCCACGGGTGCCATCTCCATCCCGCCGCTGCTCAAGCAGTTGGGCGTGGAATCGGTGACCGTGCTCAATGGCGAGATGAACGGTGTCTTCAACCACACACCCGAGCCCATCCCGGAGAACCTGACGGGCATCGCCGACGCCATGCGCCAAGAGGGCCGTTACGATGTGGGCTTTGTGGTCGATCCTGACGTCGATCGCTTGGCCATCCTGCAAGAGGACGGCACCATGTTCGGTGAGGAATACACCCCGGTGGCCGTGGCCGACTATGTCCTGCGCCATGCCAAGGGCAACACCGTCTCGAATCTCTCCTCCTCGCGCGCACTGCGTGATGTGAGCGACCAACACGGGGTCCGCTACAACGCCGCCGCCGTGGGCGAGGTCAACGTGGTGGAGAAGATGAAGGAGACGGATGCCATCATCGGCGGCGAGGGCAACGGAGGCGTCATCTACCCTGCCCTGCACTATGGCCGTGATGCACTCGTGGGCGTCGCCCTCTTCCTGTCGCATCTGGCCACCGCCCAGTGCAAGTGCTCTGAGCTGCGCCGGAAATACCCCGACTACCACATTTCAAAGAACAAGATTGAACTTGACCCCACCATGTCCGTGCCCGGCATCTTGGACGCTGTCGCCCAGCACTATGCCAGCGAGTCCGTCTCCCGCATCGACGGCGTGAAGATCGACTTCGCCGACAAGTGGGCCCACATCCGCAGCTCCAACACCGAGCCCATCATCCGCATCTACACGGAGGCCCATACCGAAGCCGAGGCCGAGGCGCTGGCACAAGAAGTCATGTCGTTCATCCAGAAACTCATAGCATGATGAAAACACGCACCCTGTTAACGGCCCTTCTTCTATGCTGCACAGTATCCTTTCTGTCAGGCCAGACAGACGCCTGCGTGGGAGGGTTGACGCAATACAACATCACCCTCAAGAACATCCCTTTTCAGGGCAAAGTATATTTGAGAAGCTGCCATTTAGACACCTACGAGGTGATTGACAGTGCTGTCGTCAAAAAAGGCAAGGCCAAGCTGCGCAACACTAAGGAATGGTTTCCGGACGGTCTCTACACCATCGTCAACGAAGACCACAGCTACCGGCTGCCCGTGCTGTTAGATACGGAGACCTCCTTCACCATCGTTTTGCCCACCCAGACCGAGGAATCGGTTTTGGTCATAGGATCTGAGAAGAATGAGGAACTTCAGCAATTCATCCGCAAGATGTCGCTCGGGAAGGTCTCCCCGCAGGATGTCTCTGTGGCACTTGAAACCTCTCCAGACTCCTATCTGACCCGCGTGAAGACCATCCTGTATTTCACACATTACAAGCAACTTATCGACACCTCCTTTTTCACACTCTGGTCTCGTTGGTACAACTTTCGTGATGCCAGATCGCTACACACCTCTCCCTATTTCTTCCGCACCCTTTCGGAATACCTCTCTGATTACGACGTGACGATTGAAGACAAGAGCTATGTGATTGACCACCTCCTTGCCCAATGCAACCTCTGCAGTCGGGACGAGATAACCTCCTTCATCTTCAACACAATCAACGACCTGCGCGATCCGTATTACGATCCGCTGTTGGTGCATCTATACGACGACTACAATCGGACGTGGATTCCCGAAGACCGCGAGCGGCTGCTCAAGCGCAAGATGGACCGCCTCCGCAAGATCATCCCCGGCGCCAAGATTCCGGAACTCGTCTCCCACGACATCGAAGGCAAGGCACACTCCACCAAGGAGATCTCCACGCACTACACGGTGCTCTGGTTCTGGGACCCCGACTGCGACCACTGCCAGGTGATGACGCCCCAGCTGCACGAGATGTACCAGCGTCTGGACACGCTGGCCGACTTTGAAGTCTTCGCCGTGGAAGTCAACGAGGACTTCGACCGCTGGAAGGCTTTCTCAGACGAGCATCATTTGTGGGACTGGATCAACCTGAGCACCTCCATGGGCGAGGCCAACATCGACTTCATCGAATACTTCGACATCATGACCACGCCCGTCATCTTTTTAATCGACAACCAAACCTCTGCAATAATCGCACGACAAATTACGTTAGAAGAACTTGAAACTTTTTTTAAACAGCATCCAAAGAACTGATAGATTATGAAAAAACTGATACTTGTATTCGTAGGTGTCATCATGGCGCTCTCACTGAGCCAAGTCCAAGCACAAAAAGGCAAAAACAACGCGCCGAAGAAAGGACATGAGCTTGTCTTTCACATCAAAGACTCGCCCGACAATCTGCTGTATCTGGTCATCCACTACAACGACAAACTGATCATCAAGGACTCGTTGCCCCCTGTCTCCCCCGGACTGTTCGTCTTCAAGGGCGACAAACCGTATGATGACGGCATGTACTCTTTGGTATCCGAGAAGAAGAAGCTGTACCTCAACTTCATCATCGACAACAACCAGTTCTTCGAGTATTATCTGGACACCACCGGCAATGTCGATAACTTCTACACCAAGAACTCCCCCGAGAACGAGGAGATGCTGAAGTTCCAGCGCAAGACCACGCAGGCCCAGAAGCTGGCTATGGATTGGGGTCAGAAGAAGAAACACTTTGACGAGCTCGGCCAGACCGACAGCGCCGACTACTATCAGCAGAAGTTGGTCGATATCAACGATGAGATGATGCACTTCATCAACGACGAGATCATCGCGGCCCATCCCAACTATCTGTTTTCCAAGATGCAGAAGTCATATCAGAACATTGAGGTGCCGGAGTTCAAGGATGAAAACGGCGACCTCGACCGCATGGCGCAGAACTACTATTACAAGAACCACTACTGGGACAACTTCGACCTCGGCGACCATCGTTTCATCTACATTCCCTCCTTTGAGCCGAAGTTGAAAGATTACTTCCTGAAGTTCTTGTATCACACAGAATCCGACACGCTCAACAAGTACATCGACCTCTTCTTGGCCAAGACGGAATCCGACACGTTGATGTATCATTACTGCACAGACTGGCTCTCTTACAACTTTGAGACCAGCAAGATCATCGGCCATGACGCGGTGTTCTGCCATATCGCCAAGACCAACCAGCTGGCCGGCAAGTGTTATTGGCTGGACGAGGACATCTTGGCAAAGTACCAGAAGCGGGTGAAACGTATCGAGCCCACCTTGGTCGGCAAGATTGCGCCGGAGCTCATCATCCCCGACACCACCATGTCGGAGAACCCGGCAGACTGGAAGTCCTCCTACCGTTCCAACAAACCCTACACCATCTTGTGGTTCTACGATCCCAACTGTCCCACCTGCAAGAAAGAGTCCAAGAACCTGCGTCAGGTCTATGACTCCTTGGAGCGCATCGGCCAGCGCAACTTTGACGTGTATGCCATTGGTGACAATGCCGACCTGAACTTGTGGAAGAAGTATGTGAAAGAGAACAACTACCCTTGGATCAACGTAGGCGGCAATAAAGGAAATCTGGACTATTTAGACTACTTCGGCATCTACGAAACGGGCAATCCGGCCATGTTCATCATGGACAACAGAGACCACCGGATCATCTTGAACAAGCGCATCGACATGTTCAACCTGCCGCAGTTCTTCGAGGAGTATGAGAAGATCGAGCAGCGGAAGGCAGAAGACGGAAGAAATTAATATTAACCCATAATCACACAACATCTATGAAAGACATTTTCGAAAGAATCAAAGAGTCCTCCGGTGGTCCGATCGGACAGTATCGTGAGAAGATAGACGGTTATTTTGCATTCCCGAAGCTGGAAGGCGAATTAGGTCCGCACATGCGTTTCAACGGCAAGGATGTGCTCTGCTGGAGCATCAACAACTACCTCGGCCTGGCCAACCATCCTGAGGTCCGCAAGGCTGACGCGGAAGGCGCCGCCCGCTGGGGCATGGCCTACCCGATGGGCAGCCGTATGATGACCGGCCAGACCGCCCTTCACGAGCAACTGGAGAGAGAGCTGGCTGAGTTCGAGCACAAAGAGGCAGCCTTCGAGTTCAACTTCGGCTACCAGGGCATCATGTCCACCATCGATTCTCTCGTATCCCCCCATGATGTCATCGTGTATGACGCAGAGGCCCACGCCTGTCTGCGCGACGGCATCCGTATGCACATCGGCAAGAAAATCAAATTCCGCCACAACGACATCCAAGATTGTGACAAGGTGCTGGCCAAGGCCTGCAAGATGGCTGACGAGCAGAACGGCGGCGTGCTGCTGATTACCGAAGGCGTCTTCGGCATGACCGGTGCCCTCGGCATCCTGGATCAGATTGCGGCCCTCAAGAAGAAATACCAGTTCCGCATCCTCATCGACGACGCGCACGGCTTCGGCGCTATGGGTCCTCACGGAAGAGGCACCTCCGAGCATTTCGGTGTCATGGACGACATCGATGTCTATATCGGCGCATACGCCAAGTCCATGGCCACCATCGGCGGCTTCGTAGCCTCCGAGAAGAGCATCATCAACTTCCTGCGCTACAACATGCGCTCCCAGATGTATGCCAAATCGCTCCCGATGCCCATTGTGGTCGGCTGTCTGAAACGTCTGGAGATCATCCGCAGCGAAGAAGGCGACCGTCTCAGAGCCCATCTGTGGGAAGTCACCCGCGCCCTGCAGAAAGGATTCCGCGACCTCGGCTACGAGATCGGACCCGCTGAGGCATGCGTCACGCCCGTACACCTGTACTGCGGCGTAGATCAGGCTGCCAACATCGCCGTCGATCTGCGAGAGAACTACAACATCTTCTGCTCCATCGTCACCTACCCCGTCATTCCTCCGGGAATGCTCATCTTCCGTATCATCCCCACGGCTGCCCACAGCATGGAGGATGTGAATTACACGCTGAACGCCTTCCGCGACATCAAGGAGAGACTGGCCAAGGGCGACTACGACAAACCCATGCCGGACATGGCGCTCATCAAGTAGTTAGAAGTTAGGAATTAGGAGTTAGAAGTTAAGAGTTTTGAATTAATAGTTTCGAGTTACATGAGCAAATACGAACTTAGATGTACCCAATGCGGCAAGGTCATTCCCGACTTTGCCACTTGGTTTGATATGAACCAGGAGTGTTCCTGCGGTTGCAAGCGCGCCGATGTTGTCTATAGCGCCGACTATCACAAGATCACCGAGCTGACCAAGCCGGAACACAAACCCGAGAACTTCTACCATTATTTCGACTTTCTGCCTGTCATGGACAAGCAGAACATCGTCTCCTTCGGCGAAGGTGCCATCCCCATCGAGGAGTGGGACTTCCTGGAGAAATTGGCGAAAGAGAAGTACGGCATCGAGTGTAAGGTGATGGTCTATCGCAACGATCTGAACGGTGGCAGCAACACCTTCAAGGACATCGCCGCCTCGTTGGCCGCCTCCCTCTTCAAGGAGAACGGCGTCAAGGAGTTCTGTGTCGCCTCCACGGGCAACACCGCCACCGCCTACGCCCGCTATTTGGCAGCGGCCGGCATCAAGTTCACGGTCTTCATGCCTTCTGATGCCTGCGAGGACACCGTCAAGGCCATCAAGTCCTTCGGCCAGACCGTGGTCGTCTGTGACGGCAACTACGGATTCGCCAAGAAAGAGGCCAACGACTTCCACGAGAAGAACCATGTGCTCATCTCCACGGGCAACATCGATCCCATCCGTGTGGAGGCCAAGAAGACGATGGTCTTCGAGTACCTGCGTCAGTTGGGCAAGATGCCAGACGTGTATATGCAGGCAGTCGCGGGTGGCACAGGTCCCATCGCCTTGGACAAGGGCATCCGTGATCTGCAGACCACCTTCCCGGAGACCAAGTTGCCCCGCATGCTGCTGATCCAGCAAGACACCTGCGACCCGATGGTGCAGGGCTGGGAGAAAGCGGTCGCCACCGGCTTCCCGGAGGGCTATGAGAAGGACTATCCCATCATCGCGGATCCCAAGACCTTTGTCTCCATCCTCACGGCGGGCAACCCGGGCATGTACCCCATCGTGGCGCCCATCGTGCGCAAGAGCGGGGGCACCTTCCTGCGGGTCAAGGAGAGCGAGCTGGCAAGATACGGCAAGATCGTCAAGGACGAGCGCGGCATCTACCTCGGACCCGCCTCTATCGTCTGCTTCGCGGGCTTCTACAAAGCGTTGGAAGAGGGACAGATCCGCAACGGCGAGACCGTCCTCCTCAACACGGGCGAGGGAGCCGCACGGGCCACCTTCTTCAAGAAGATGATAGACGAGATTAGTTAGAAGTTAGAAGTTAGGAATTAGAAGTTAGAAGTTTCTAGTTTTTAGCTTTGAAGTATTAATTATCATGGGCACTTCCTGAAGGAGGTGTCCATTTTTTAAGTATTTTTGCCGCCGATTATTAAAACTTCGTTTTAAAAGAGAAATGATTATGAACGATTATACCCATAAAGTAGTCTGGATCACGGGCACCTCCTCCGGCATGGGCAAGGAGGTGGCCTTCCGTTTTGCCGAGGCCGGGGCCCGGCTGATTCTCACGGCGCTGGAACCTGACCTTCTGGAGCAGGTGCGCGAAGAGTGCCTGACGTTAGGCGCCAAGGACGTGACCTGCCTGCCCTTCGACCTCTCCCAGACCGACGCGCTGCCGCAGCTTGCGCAGGATGCGCTCAACGCATACGGGTGCATCGACCTCTTCTACAACAACGCCGGCATCAGTCAGCGCGGCACCACCGTGGAGACCGACATGGCCGTCATCCGCAAGGTAATGGACATCGACTTCTACGCGCCGGTCATCCTGACCAAGGCCGTGCTGCCCCAGATGATCGAGCAGGGCGGCGGGCAGTTGGCCGTGACCACCAGCATCGCCGGACTCTTCGGGTTCCCGTTGCGCTGCGCCTACTCGTCGGCCAAGCACGCCCTCTACGGCTTCTTCGAGACCGTGGCGGCGGAAAACTGGCAGCACAACATCCGTGTCACCATCCTCACCCCCGGGCGCGTGCAGACCAACATCTCCGTCAATGCATTGGAGAAGGACGGCAAGCAGCACGGCAAGATGGATGCCGGACAAGCCGGCGGCATCACCGCTACAAAGGCATCCCAGATCATCTTCAAAGCTATTGCCCAGGAAAAACGGGAAAAACTCGTCGGCAGCAGCGAACTCATCATGGCTTACATCAAACGCTTCTTCCCCGGACTGTGCGCCAAGCTGGCCCGCAAAATCAAGCCTATGTAATGTAACACCCACAATATGACCAAACACTTTTTCGAATACTTCAACGAGGTTTTCCCAGCACGCTGGAATGAGCATGCGCTGACCGACTACAATGGAGAAGTGGACTACACTTTCAGCGATGTGGCAGCGCATATCCAACGAATCGGGAACTACTTCCGATCCATCGGCATACAGCCCGGCGACAAGATCGCCATCTGCGGACGCAACTGCGCCAACTGGGCGGTCGCATACCTTGCCATCGCCTCCTACGGCGGCGTCATCGTCTCCATCCTCCAGGACTTTCACGGCGACGACATCCGGGAACTCCTCAAACACTCCGACTCCAAGGCACTCTTCATCGGTCCTTACGTGCTGAAAGGCATCTTGGAAGAGGAAGCCTACAAGAACATCTTAGTGGACGACGCCCCTATCCGGGAAACGCTCCCCCAACTGCAAGCTATCCTCTCGCTGACCGACTTCTCCACCCTATTCTCCTCCACAGACACTACCCCATTGGAAGACTTTGAGATTCCGGAAGTGGACCCCGACCAGTTTTCGTTCCCCATCCGGGACATTGACAACCAGTTGCTGATCAACTACACCTCCGGCTCTATGGGCGCGCCCAAGGGGGTGATGCTCTCCTACCGGAGCCTCTCCTCCAACATAGAGGCCGGATTGAAGTTCCTCCCCAACAAGCCGGGGTGGAAGGTGGTCTCCATGCTGCCTCTCGCCCACATGTATGGACAATTAGCCGAGTTCCTGTATCCTCTGGCCAACGGTTGCCATGTCTATTTCCTGACCAAGACGCCCACCCCCTCCCTGCTCATGAAGGCTTTTGCGGATGTGCATCCATACGAGGTGGTCACAGTACCCTTGGTGATCGAGAAGATCTACAAGAAAAGTCTGGCGCCAGTATTGGACAAGAAGGTCATCAAGAGCATCATGTATGTTCCCTTCTTCAACCGCATCATCAAGCAGGTTATCAAGAACAAACTGATGAAAGCATTCGGCGGAGAGTTGAAATACTTCATGGTGGGCGGTGCGGCCTTGAACGAGGACGTGGAACGCAACCTGCTCAATGTCAAGTTCCCGTTAGTGGTAGGCTACGGCATGACCGAATGCGGCCCGCTGATCGGCGGATGCCACATCAAGGATTTCGTGCCGCGCTCCAGCGGGCACATCCTGCCCAACAACGAGATCAGAATCGACTCCGAAGACCCCTATAACGAAGTAGGTGAAATCCTCGTCAAGGGCGACCATGTGATGATGGGCTACTACAAGAACGAAGAGGCCACCAAGGCCGCCTTCACTTACGACGGATGGCTCCGCACTGGCGACCTCGGCATCATCGACAAGGACAACAACATCTTCATCAAGGGACGGAACAAGAACATGATCTTAGGCTCCTCCGGCCAGAATATCTATCCGGAAGAGATTGAAGACAAACTCAACAACATGGAAGGCGTGGTCGAATCCATCGTAGTCCAGCGCGAGGGCAAACTCGTCGCACTGGTATTCCCCGACTATGCCAAGAGCGGGGAGTTGGAATTCGACTCACGCATCGTCGCCTTAATGAAAGAAAATCTGGAAAAAATCAACAAACTCTTGCCCAGATATAGTCAAATTTCCAAGATTGAACTCCGAAAAGACGAATTCGACAAGACCCCCAAGAAAAGCATCAAAAGATTTCTCTACAAATAAAATCGACACATGATGAAGGCCAATTTTTCTGCTGTAGAAAAGAGTTTTCTAAAAGATAAAAAGCAACTCTTCCCTTCCAACATCCCCTATATCACCGTGGAGAACTTCCCCACGTTGGGTTTGCTTACCGCCTTGCGGTTTTTGGAGTGGGTGGCAGATAATCCAGACGGCGTCATCAGCCTGCCCACGGGCAAGACGCCCGAGTATTTCATCACCTGGGTCCAGCGGATCTTGGCGGAATGGGACACGCCCGAGGGCGCGGACTTCCGCGAGAAGAACGGTTTGCATCTGGCCCAGAAGCCTGTTCTATCAGGTCTTCATTTTGTGCAGATTGACGAGTTCTACCCCATCAGTCCGAAACAGCACAACAGCTTCTACAACTATGTGCAGAAATTCTATGTGGAGGGCTTTGGGTTGGATCCCACGAAAGGCATCTTCATCAACTGTGACGATATCCCCTTGGCTGACGGACTGAGCTTTGAAGAAGTGTTTCCAGACTACAAGGTAGATTTGTCCTTGCGTTATCGCGAGGCCAAGACACCGGAAGAGGTTCTCAAGCAGCGTTCCATCTTCCTGATTGACGAGTGGTGCAGCCAGTATGAGCAGAAAATCCAGCAGATGGGCGGCATCGGCTTCTTCCTCGGCGGTATCGGTCCTGACGGCCACATCGCCTTCAACGTGCGGGGCAGCGACTTCCACAGCACCACGCGCCTGACGGCCACCAACTTCGAGACGCAGGCGGCCTCCGCCGGCGACCTGGGTGGCATTGAGGTATCGCTCTTCCGTCCAGTCATCACCATCGGACTGCACACCATCAGTTTCAAGAAAGACGCCGTGGCCATCATCTTCGCGGCTGGCGAGGCCAAGGCCGAGATGGTGCAGCTGGCCTTGGAGGAGGAGCCTTCCAACCGCTATCCCGCCTCCGTGCTGGCGATTATGCCCAACGCCCGCTTCTACCTGACCAACGGCGCCGCCTCCACCTTGAAAGACTCCATACACCAATACTATACGGGTACGCCCTGGTCGCAAGAGAAGAGCGACCGCGCCATCCTGAACCTCTGCAAGAGAATCGACAAGTTCAGCGACAAGCTGACCCTTGAGGATCTGCAGAGCGACCCTTACTGCCCGATGATCCCGGACCTGACTATGGGATCCATCCAGGACTCCATCGATTCCATTGTCCAAAAGATCGACAAGGGCATGGAGCCGGTGCATGGCAAGGTCATCTACAATACGGCGCCCCATCACGACGACATCCTGCTGGGCATGCTGCCCTACCTGCAGCATATCGCCGCCGACCCGACCAACGAGATGCACTGCTCCATCATGACCTCCGGCTTCAACGCTGTCACCAACCGCTTTCTGATCCTGCACCTCAGCAACACGCTGCGGCTTCTGCGCAAAGGGAAGATCCAGATGGTCAACTATCCGAACTTCTTCACGGAGGGCTACAAAACGAAGCGGGTGAAAGATGTCTATCACTCCCTCATCAAGATCGCCTCGCAGCAGAAATCGGAATTCATGAGAGGTTTTGCCCACCGGCTGGTGCGCGACATCGTGGAGATCTGGAACATCCAGTCTGTGGAGGCATTGGACAAAAAGATCCTGGAGCTCATTGACTTCACGCGCCATTGCTACGACGGCGAGAAGATGCCCACCGACATCCAGAAGCTGAAAGGCATGATCCGCGAGTTTGAGGAAGAGCTGGTGTGGGCCCACTTCGGCATGACGGAAGAGCGGGTACACCATCTGCGCCTCGGCTTCTACAAGGGCGACATCTTCACGGAGAATCCGAACCGCGAGCGGGACGTGATGCCCATCCTGGAGGAGTTGCGCGCCATCAAGCCCGACATCATCTCCTTGGCCTTCGACCCAGAGGGCAGCGGTCCCGACACCCACTACAAGGTGCTGCAAGCCATCGCCGACGCCATCCGTCTGTGGGGACAGGAACACGACACCTCCCACTTGAAGATCTGGGGCTACCGCAACGTGTGGTACAAGTTCCATCCGGCAGAGGCCACCCATATCATCCCTGTTTCGCTGAACGACATGAGCTCTTTCAGCCATGCCTTCAAGCACTGCTATCTGAGTCAGGTGGATGCTTCCTTCCCGAGCTACAAGCTGGACGGCAAGTTCAGCGTGCTGGCGCAGAGCATCTGGGTGGACCAGTTGCGCAATGTACAGTTGCTCTTGGGCAAGCCCTTCTTCTTCGAGCATCGCAACCCCATCCTGCGCGCCACCCACGGGCTCATGTTCTTGCGGGAGATGACCGCGGAGGAGTTCTTGCAGAATGCCCGCGAACTGGAGAAGTCGATGCAGGGTTTTAAACTGGACTATTAGCCGTTGGCCATTAGCTTCATAACCTACTAACCTTAATCGTCTAATTGATATAACACAACTGATATGAAAATAGCCTTATTTGCCGCAGTAGAAGACGAAGTGAAGCCCATCGCCTCGATGGTACACCTCACGGGCATCGGGCGCGAGAACGCCACCACCGCCATGATTGCGTTCATGGAACAGCATCAAGACGAAGCGTTCACCATGGTGAACATCGGCACGGCGGGGGCGCACACCTTGCCTGTCGGCAGCATCGTCAACATCCGCGAGATCACCACCGGCGGAGCCTCTTTCCTGAAAGAGCCCATGCTGCTGGACCAGCTGCCCGGGGCACCCGCAGTGCCAAGCGCCACGCTCTTCTCCTCCGACTGCTTCGTATCGAACCATGTCTATAGCGCCGACTTCTTAAAGAAACTGTCTCAGAAAGCCGACTGCTTCGACATGGAATCATCGGTGCTCTACACCTTCGCCAAACAATACGGAAAACCTTTCGTCTCGTACAAGATCATCTCCGACCACCTGGATGTGGACATTACCGAATGGCAAAAACGGGTGCAAGAGCTCAACAAAAAGCTCGCGCAGTTCGTCACAGCGTTGATCGAGGGTGCGGATTTGGTGCCGCTGAAATAAAAAAAATCAAAGGTGTAAAACCGAAAGAAAAAAAGTGTATTTTTGCGGCCTCAAACGTTCGGGGTGTGGCGCAGTTGGCTTAGCGCACTTGCATGGGGTGCAAGGGGTCGTCCGTTCGAGTCGGATCACCCCGACGAACTACAAAAAAGGATGTCTTTCGACATCCTTTTTTTGTTTATCCAAGCATCTGATTATTTAGGACTTACAGAAACCGTGGCCGATGGCTGCGAGCGTTTGCCTTTGCCCAAGAACATCTGGACATAATAGCTCACCTCCACCCCGGGCTTCAGGTTACAATCCGTATAGCTGGTCTCTCCCCGCTTGAAGCTGGCGCAGGCGTATGGCGGATTGTCGCCCTCTTTCTTGAAAATCACACCATAGTAGTCATTCTTGGAATGATAATCGTAAGTGAAATTCAGGATGGCACACTTCTTGTCCTTGTTGAGAGATGCCTTGAGCGTCAGCGGAATCTCAATGACGGAGGCTCCTCTGAACCGCACAGTCGTTTGGCCGGTCTTGCCTGAGGAGAGTCGGCTATTGTCGAAGACCTCGATGCAGTAGTTATAGTTGACGGCGGAAGGTTCCGGATAATCGGTGAGATA
Source organism: Bacteroidales bacterium (assembly GCA_017615595.1). Lineage (GTDB taxonomy): Bacteria > Bacteroidota > Bacteroidia > Bacteroidales > WCHB1-69 > F23-D06. The sequence continues at coordinate 14,520 of JAFZZT010000010.1, read as the reverse complement.
GAACGAGGCGCCAGGCTCCAACTCCTCCGGGTAGATGACGCGGATGGCCTTCCACTGCTTCTCATTATCCTTCTTGCGATAGACCACATACGCGACCACGTCATCGGAGACACTCTGCAGCCAAGTAAAGGTGACCGACTCGTCCGTTTGGGTATAGTCCTGGAGCAAGGCCACGCCGGGCGGGACAATGTCAGGTACCGGGATAGCCAGCGTGTCAGAGGGTTTCGACATGTTATGGCTATAGTCCTCCGCCACCACATAGTAGTAGATGTACTTGGTCAGGGTGTGGAGAGACAGGGTGTCCCAGAAGAAGAGGTCATCGCGGCATTGGCTGGTCTTCTGGATGAAGTCGTGGTCGAGTTGGTTGGCGAAATAGACGCGGTAGCCGATCACATCCTTCTCGGGGTTCTTGTCCCACTGCAGAAAGACCACGCCGGCGGTATCGACCACGCCACCCAGATTCTTGGGTGCGGAGGGATCTACGTCATCCTCAATGTTGTTGATTTGAGAAAGGGAGTACGACACATTATGGTTGTTATCTACGGCGAAGACACGATAGTAGCCACGTCCGCGGTCGTGGGCGTTCTTGTCGGTCCACTTGCGCGTCTTGGGCGGCAATAGATCAGAAGCCTCTGTCCACGGGCCTGCGGGATCGTCAGAAAAGGTCACCACAAAGCCTTTGAGGTCCTCGTCTTGATAATCCATATACCATTCCAGATAGCAGATTTTGTTGTCTTCCGGGATGACGAAATCGAGCACGGGCACGCAGGGAGGGATAAGATCTTGCATCTCAAAGGATTCCGATTTCTGGTAGGGAGCATAGTCGCCGAAGGCATCGAAAGCTTTCACCCGATAGAGGTATTTCTTGTGCAGCTCCAGGGAATCAAAGGTCCCGACGTGGTACTCCAGGATCTCCCCTATGGTTTGGCCGAACACCTCGTAGGTGCCCGCGTCAGGAGTGTAGGGGAAGATGGGCGCTTCGTTGAGCGCTTTCCAAGTCTTGCCATTGTCATCACTGCGCTCCACATAGTAGCCAGACAACTTGCTCTTGGCCCAATAGACGAAGACGGTATAGGGGGAGTTCTGGTAGAAGTGGATTTCCTGAACCATATCTTCATCGGTGCGGGTGAAAGGCACATTCTCAATGTCGAAGGACTTAACGGGCATTTGGACAATCTCTGGCGGGACAAGGCACTCGATCGTATAGGTGTAGATCTCGCCTTTCTTGACGCTCTTGTCCACGATCCGGAGTCCGAGGGCATCGGCGGCATCGACATGTCCTTCGGCGGCCAGATAGGCCATCATCTGACGTTGGGTCTGCTCCTGATCCTTGCGGAAGACGTAGTTCTCAAAGCCTTCAGCCTCTTGCGGGTTGTAGTACGATTCGCCATAGAGGGCTTGCGCCGCCACGCCCACATAGAAGTGCGTGGAGTCGTACTTCGCCATCATCTCGTCCAGGGTCAGGGCCTTGACCGGATTAGGGGTGAGGACAATGTCCAGGGTGGTGTCTGAAGGGTTGGCATCCATCTCCGCATCGGTCTTGAGACGGGAGATGCGCCATCCGTAGTGACTGGCCACGCGCCACACGCCGGCATCTTGCGGGAGCCAGCGGAGGACGATGCTGTCGCCATAGCTGCGCGCCATCACCGTGTACTGGTACAACGACTGCGGAGAGTCCTCCTCCTCTTCCACCTCCTGCGCCATCGCCGAGGGCAACGCGGAGAAGAAGAAGACAAATCCTAAAAAGAGATATATGCTGAATAATTTGATACCATCTTTTATCATAGCTACTGTTTTTTTAATTAGTCGTTGCTTAAAGAATTCTTGTTTATGGTGCTTTTCAAGCCAGAGGCGAACTTGTTTTGGAAAGATCTTGACATCTTGTAAATATCAACCGTGTAGAAGGTGGATAAAACCGGACTCGTCATCTGGGCATTGGGGAAGAAAATGAGATCGTTCTGTACATTGCTCTTCTTGATAGCATCGGCAATCTTCATCAGATTATCTGTAAAGCCAGTGTTTTGAGAAGTCAAGTAGAAGATAGACACATGGTTATAGATGTAGTTGTTATACAGATAAACGATGTCGGGATCGTTCTGGTACCACGCTCCCAAGATTGCACTGTAGGTGTCGTGGAGATTATGTTTGCCACCGGCATTGAGAGGCTGCATGGTGTTGTAATACTTCGCCTTATCTTCCGTATAGAAAGTTCTGTCGAAGCCATGATGCTCGAGGTCCAGACACTGGGCATAGGTATGCCACCAGTATTTAGCCCAGTAGCGATCTTGCAGCTGGAGCTCATCGGCGGGAATAAAATCTTCGTCGTGGTTGTAGAAGCGGCAATAGGTGCCTGAAGTGGTGAGATAAGAGAGGTTGTTGCGGGTGTAATTGACGACATTGTCCAGCGCTTTCACAAAATGGTTGACGCGGTAGATCTCGGGCATATCATACGGGAAAGCGGTGTAGGTCATGAACGAGTTGATGTGGCTGGAGTTGGAAAAACGGTTCACGATGTCCCGCTTATAACTCCATCCACGACCATCCAGGGCCTTGGCATGGCGTTGCATATCCTCCATAAAACCACGGATCTTCTTAATGTCATCCACCATGGCCACGGTGGCGTAGTCTTTGATGTACCACGACCATCTGTCTCTGCTGTTCGCCAGGTAGCTGGGAGCAGCTCCGGCATATTGGGCTTTGAAAAAGAGATCCTGTAGCGGCTCGCGCTTCTGTCCGCTGGTCACATAAGTCTCCAGAATACAGGGCAGATCCCATGAGTTGGGGTGATAGTTGGCTGCAACGCACTGTGTGAAGGCGGTGGAGCCTTTGATACGATGGTTGATGCTCAGGAAATCGTTGGCGCCATTGCTGGAAAGGATTAAACCATTTTTGATAATCTTTCGGTATTGGGCGGCCGTATTGGCATCCATCAGATTGCTTCCGTCTTTGCTGTATTTGATCTTGTCATCATCTTTATAGCTATGGAAGACCGTCGCCAGTTCTGTCTTCTTGAAATCATTTTCCAGATCGATGAGATATTGGAAGTTGCGTTTGTGCGCCGAGACCAGCTTGTTATCTGTCGTATTCTTGATGGTAAAATAACAGATGGGCGGCATGACGCAACTGGTGTTGTATCGGTTAGGATCAGCAGGATCGTAACTAATGAACAGGAATCCAACCGTGCCCATGGGGTCATAGGACAATCCAGGGTTGGTGACCTTGATGTAGGAGCCTTGATCAGACACCGCACATCTCTGCAGCGAAGCGCTGAAATTGTTGAAATTCTGACCGAACTTGTCCAGAAGCATCTCCTGGTAGGTGTTGTAATAGGGATCCACATACCACGTCCATTGGTAAATCTCCGTACCGATGGAGCAGCTGATCTTGTAGCCCTCTTTCAATCTGGTGCGGATATAGGTCATGGAGTCCTTGCCATCCTCCTGCATCTCCATATAGATCTCATCGAGCATCTCGTTCTGGATATTAAGCTGGCTGCTGGCAAGTGTCATGTTAGGAGACGAGGATTGATTGCTCGATCCAGTCAATCTGCCGTTGGAGGTTCTACGGTTGGAAGTATAGGTGAGGGAAGCGGAATTGGAGGACCCACCGACTCTGCGTCCCGAGGAGCTCGTGGAGCCACCACTACCCGTGGTGTTGGAGGAGGTGGTTCCTCTGACAATGCGGCCGGACGAGGAGGAGGTTGTGGCGGTGCTTCCACCGCTGGAGCCGCCAGTGGTGATCACGGTACCCGACAGCATGTTGGAGCTGCTGCCCGTGCTTGCCAAGCCTTGGAGAGCCGCACCGTTCAAGGTGGTGATTGTGGTGGTGTTGGAGACAGTACCTGTTGTTGTCAATTTGGGGGCCTTGATATTGTTTCCGCCACTATTACTGCTGTTGCTGCCACTACCACTACTGCTGGCCAATTGCATGGAATATCCTGACACAGAGCCGACCACAATATGGTTGCCTCCGCTGCTGGAGCCACCTCCGCTGCCACCTGACCCAGTGGAGAACCCGCCGGATCCGGAAGGAGGAATCACGACACGGCCGCCACCTCCGCCGGAGTTGGAGTTCGTATTGCCTCTTCTGCCCCGCCCAGAGGCTTGGTTGTGCGCCTGCTCGGCCAGGCTGTAGGTCTGGTCGCTGATACGGCTGCTATACTCTGCTTGTTTGATGGTGATGTCAGCCGCCTGCATGGCCGCAGCCAAAGCGTTGTCATAAGCGTCTTTGTCCACCAAGATAAACTTCAGCATGTGGGCGCCGAAGCCGGACGGCAGACCGTACTCTTTGGTCGGCAGCTGGACAGACAAATAGGGCACTGTGGTCGTATTGTAGTACGAATATGAGCACTCTGCCAACTCGCCGTCTTCCAAACCGGCCTTCAACAGATAGATTTTGAGCTCCTTGCCATTCGATGCCAGGATACTTCTATTTAAAAGATCGTTACGTTGCTTATAGAGGTACAGGTTGCAGTACGGGATAGGATCACTGTTGGTGGAGTGATATTGATTGTACAACAATCCGCTGCTGTTGGAGCTGCCGGCGCTATGGACATACTCCTTGGCCGGGAAGTGGGTCTCCCCATTGTAAGGCCATGAGAAGACTATCTGGTTTCTCAAGGTCGTGTCCATGGCGTTGGTCTTGAAATAGAGGGTGGTGTCCTTGATATAGGGTCTGACATCGTTACGGTTGGTTTTGTCGTTGAAGAAGATCGGGTCGAACCAACCATATTCGTTATCTCGTGGGTTCTCTTTCTGGACAGCTCCCGTGGTGACGTTGTACATGACATCTTTCTTCTTGTCATTTTCTATCTTGCCCAAATCCTTGCCGGTAAGTTTAGTACGGTACTCGAACGCGCGGGCCTTCAACATCAGCCTGTTATAGGCGGCAGGGACCAGGCCTCCCTCCATGGACTCGAAAAGCATCACGTTAGCATCCTTGTCGCTGTAGGTGTACTTGAGCATCTGATTGCCGGTGACATTTGCATAGCTTCCTCTGGAGGATGACTTGGTGGCGTATTTGCAACTGTTGGTCATCAGCTGGAAGCGGAAGCGGCGGGCATTGCTGCCATCGTTGTCGGCCAAGAACACCTCCCTGTTCCAAGGCATATTGGACACGATGGTGCCGATCTGGAGCGGCGACTGCAGATTGGCCTTGTCCTCCGCCATCTTCTCGGTCTCGAAGCCTGGGGTCACATTCTCGAAGAGCTTGACGTTGGCCAAAGGATCGCCCACACCGGGCACACAGACATCGCCCAGATGGAAGTCGCAGGAGGTGCTGAACTTGACAAGACCGTTGAGCAGATTCACCTTGAAGCGCAGCATACCATAGCAATAGGACGGGTTTGGTCCACCGCCTTGCAACAGGGCACCGATACCTGCACTGAAGAGAGAGAACTTGCCTTTCCAGAAGCCCAAGTTGACCTTGAGGCCCACATCGCCCCGCAAAGCCGCATAGATCCGTCCCAAAGCGTAGAAGTTGTTCTGGCCGATATTGGGATAGCCCGGACAACCCAAGCCGTTGACATCCAGCAAGGCCACGTCAAAGCCCAAATCCGCATCAATGTCAACATAGAGGAAGAAGTTCAACTCCATGGAAGAATGGAAGGTAGCTCCCAGACAGAAGCCGCCGGCCTTGTCAATCTTCAGCCAGTCGGTGTTGCTGATTCTCCGGCTATTCGACACCTGCTCCTTGTTGGCATCCAGCTTCTTCTCATCATTGGCGATACCGAAGAAGTCTTGCAAGTCTTTGCTCAAAGGAGGAAGCTCATAGGCGAAAGCGTTACCCGTCTGCATGTAGAAGGTGAACTCCGACATGGTCTTGACAACAATCATGTCCAGCGTCTGTTTGATGAGCAGACGTTCTTCATATTGAGGCTTACCCAAGGCGAGGTACCAGTCCGTCTCGCCCTTCTTGTGTCCGTCATAGGCTTTCTTATACGTTTTGAGTTCAAAGTCGAAGGGGATCTGCACTTCCGTAGAGGCGCCGATGTTGGGGATATTGGAAGACCCGGAGCCGCTGGCGTTGGCCGCAGTCGCCCGTTCAGACTCGGTGTGGGACGACAGATCGGTATCACCCTTGTCCATCATATTCTCCAATGTGGTGGCGATATTGGGATTTGTCGCTATGGAGAGGCCCTCGTGAATAGCACCAGTGATTTTGTCTTTCAGATTGTCGAGCTTACTGCTGCTGACGCCATTCAACAGGTCTTGCAGGCTCAACTTAGCCTTGACGCACAAGGAGAAACGCAGATAGTAATATTGCGGCAGGTTCTCAAAGCCCAGGATTGTCTTGGCTTTGATGAGTGCTTTCGGGTTGTTGCTACCGTCACCTGGCGTATTGCCGTTCATGACGGACACCATATAGGCGTTGGCCTCGATGAAGATGCCGGAGAAATGCTGTTTGTCAATTCGGACGGAGACCAGACCATCGGCATTCATGGTGTTTTGGGCTCCTGTCAGGATCAGGCTGATACCGGCGTTGGCCACCCAGCTGCCGCGCGAGGGATCATAGTCCATGCCCGAACGCTGCAGGGTCTCTTTATCGTCGTTTTTGTTGGCCACCTCCAAGAGTCCTTTAGCGCTGTATTTGGGATCGCTGAGCTTGTCGCGGGCCTTCATGTTGTAGGCAAAACCGCCGGAGAAGCCATTGATGCTGACCACGCCGCCCAACGGGATGCCGCCCGGGAACTTGCAGGCGCCGTCAAAGAACCACCATGTAAACTCTCCCTTGTTGTCTTTCTGCTTGCCGAATCCCGCACTCATGGTGAGATCGACCACCTCCATCACGGTGACCTTGAGATTGCCCTTGAAGCCTGTCACTTTCGTACAGGTAGGACATTCATAGGTGAAGTTCAGCACGCCGCTCATCTTGAAGATCATGAAGTCGATCTTGTCCAGACGGATGGAGTCCAGACGGCCTTTCACCTCCTTGACATGGAACTTGTTCTTGGGCTCGGTAACACCCCAGATGGCGAAGCCTGTCGAGGCACCGAAGTCGCAGTCGCCCGACACGAACTTCATCTTGCCCGCCAACGTGACACCCAACTTGAGATCGTTACCTTTAGTTTCAATGATCGGGTCGATGTGGGTAAGGCTGAAGGTGAAGCCGCCAATATCGACAGAGCCGAGGGATCCATCCCCGCCCTTACCATTTGCCAACGCTTCAGGGCTGTGGCCTCCGATATATTTCTGCGGAGAGGCAAAAGACCATTCTCCTATGTCGAACTCAAACTTCTCAATGGAGGCTGTGCCCTCCTTCGGCTTGCCGGACAGGTTGTAGTTGCGCATGCCCATACGTTCAAACTTCATGAAACTGAAATCGCTTGGCAAGCCAATCTTGCTGGTTTTGAAGGATATGTGCCCATTCAAGGTCAGGTCCACGCGAGTGCCCGACTCCTTGTATAGCTTCTTGACGCGGAAGTAGGAAGACTCTTTGATGAAGTTGACAGCAGCGGCCCACAAGTCAAGTTCCATGGTGTCTCTGCGCGGCTGCACATTGAAGGTCAGGCTATCGGCGCCGACCGAACACTCATAGATAAAGCCACCCTTGAACAACGGCACGCCCATGCCGCCCTTGATGAGGGTGTGGATGTATTTGTTCTTCGTAAACTTCATGACAACAGTATCCAGGGAGAAGGCCCAGCCCCAGCCCTCTTTGGTGCTGGCACTGAGGATGTCATGGGCGAAGAAATCAGCGGTGAAGCCGTACTTGTCGATAATCAACCCCTTAGCGCCGAAGTTGATACGGGAGCCTGGGTAGTTGTAATGCACAGAGTCTGTGACCGTGTTGTTCAGTCCATAGTGATACACTACCATAGAGTCTTTGTGGTTCACGGTGTCGGTAAAGGTGTTGCTGATCTCATCGGAGAGGAAGACCTTGAGCTCGTCCCAGTAGAAGCCAGTCCACTCCTTGGTCGCCTTGGTGACCTTTTTCTTGTCTTCGTCCTGCATATTGGCAGGTGCGGGGGTGCCGAAGAGATAGTCGTAGGTGAGGGACACCTCTGAGGGAGTTTGCTTGTCGGAGTGATCATAGTAGATACCCTTTCCGGTAGGATAGAAGGTAAACCTGTCGGCGCCGGCCACGGCAAACGGATCCATGCTGGCCTTCGCAACCCAGTTGCTCCAACTGGTGAGCTCCACCGTCATCTTGGCCTTCACGACATTGCCCTTCATCGGCAGACCTTCACTGTTCAGACCGAGGAAGTCGTTTTTGTTCAAGTCCATTTCCATCTCAACCCGCAAAGAGGAAAACTTGCCAGTATCGATGGTGATGACCGTGCCGTCCTTCGGGTTGGCAAAGTCTGAAGAGGCCTTGAACCGAAGTGTATAGCCGCCATTGATGGACTTTTCATAGGTACGCGCCATGAAGAGGTCGATGTGTTGGTCTGTCTTGCCGAAGAAGGACTTCTGGTCCATACAGATGTTGTTGGCCACAAAGGGCACATAGTAGTCATCTTCCTGCGCCGCGAAGATGGCCCACATGTTCATGAGCGCCGTGACGGGCGAGAAGAACATATTGTTGATGGAGAAGATGACGTTCTTAGAGCCGGTGAACTCCTTGTCAGTAAGGCTCACCGGGAAGGTCAGCACCTCCGTGGCTACATTGCCGCCCACCAGAGGTCCGACCAGTCCGCCATACTTCTTGCCGTATTTCTTGCCATATTCCTGGAACTTGTCATAGTAGCCCTTCACCTCCTCTTCGGCACCGAACTGCGCAGCCAGGCGGTTGATGTCGTCCTCAGACCATTCATCCAGGTTCAGGTCGTTCATCAAAGCCGACAGATAGGTGCTGGAGTCGGTGGCCGTACTCACCGCCGTGCCGTTGATGATCTGGTAATCCTTGTTGATCTGGATGGTATCGACCTTTACTTTCAGGCGGACATCCACATCCATCGGACGCCAGATGATATAGCCATCACCGCTATAGCGTTTCTTGTCCTTGTCGAGGGTGGCCGTCTGCAACACCAGGGGGAAATCGCCCATCTTAAGCTGCACCCGATTGGTGACCAGGCTGTCCGCCGATGGCGTGATGATGTCTTTGCTCAGATTGTCCAAAGCCTGGGGGTTGCACTTGTATTTGTTGTTGAGGTCGGCATTATAGGCTCGCGGCTCCACCAGCTTGAAGGTGGTGTAGATCGACTTGCCGTTGTTGATGAGGTTATAATGCTCGCTCAGGTTCTCGGTCTGCTTGACATACGCCCACAAGACCGCCATATACTGTTCACCCGTCTTGAGGGAATCTCTAAGGACGGTGTCCATGTAAGAAGTGGTGGTGATGGAGTCCTTGAAGAACAGGGTGTCCTTCACCTGTTGCGGCGTCTTCCCCTTGGGCAGTTTGGCGACGAGCAGCTTGTAATAGACGGTGTCCTGAATATCGACCCCGCTGGCTGCCTTCCACTTGAACTTGAAGTCACTATGCTTCTCCACGGAAGGGATTTCGAACATGAGGGTGTCGTCCCACTGTTTGGTGGAGAGGTTCTGGGGATAGAGGAACTGCGGTGGATAGACCTGGTCCAGGGCATCGGAATCGACACCCCATGAGAAGACCACATCGGAGAACATCTCCTGAGAGCCGAAAGCCACCGTATTGACCACGCTGTCGCGGTCCACCGGCACATTGTGGATATAGTCTGTAATCGTATAGGTTGTGGTCTTCCGATAGCTATAGTAGGTCTCAGCCTTGAGGTGTACCAGATATTTGTAGCCTTCCTGGAGAGAGGATACCCACTCATTGCCGGCCACCGACATCAGCTCCGTGGCCGAGGGGGAGAAATCGTGGACCTGCTGCACGCTGGTGGTGTAGGTTTTCAGCGGGAGACCGATCATGGAGTTCGCCACCGCACCGCCGTTGTATTCGTAGAGTTCGGCGGTATAGTCCACCTTCAGCACCGAGTCGCCGCGCACGGGCATCCATCGGATCCCTAACGTGTCGGCCACCGGCACCTGGTAGTAGGGCACATCGCCGGCATCCACGCTGGTCACATACGGGTTCGTGCCAGCCACCGGCACCAGCGCGCCCTCAGTGGAGAAGGCAGCCTTCAGCCCATCCACCGTGTTCTTATCCTGCCCCGGCGACACGAAGTAGGGGTTGCGAAGCGTCCCCACAATGTCGTCGTGGTTGTCGCTGATCACCGAGTGCAGCTGCGAATTATCGCCCTCGCCCATGATGATCGGGCCCGTATCGCCCCACACAAAGGTGATGATCTGGCTCTTGCCGCCATTGCTAAGCTGTATCTCCGTCATCAAGCTCTTCTTCAAGACTGCCTGCACCTGGGCGGCATAGACATGTCCCGGCTGCAAGCGGAAATGTCGGTTCACCACTGTGTCGTAGATATAGGTGGTATTCGACTGATTGTTGAAGGTGGTCACGGTGCCGTTGCCGTCAATGGCCTCCTGCACATTCTGGTTGGTGGTCACCTCCACGATCTTGAAATAGTAGTTGAAGTCGTTGGGGTTCAAGCAATTGGATATAACACCCGTCCAGTTGAAGATCAGCTGACGGCTCAAGGGCAGGCGCGCATACTGCAAGTTCTCGCGATTGTCGGAGCTGCCGGCCAAAAACATGCCGCGATTGAAATCCCCCAGATTGTTACTGAGAGAAGGGTCGTTGACAGGATTGTTGTTCACTGGTCTAAAACGACCTATTGAAGGCTGAAGCAGGTTGTTGCTGGGATTGCTATTGTTGAGATTGGCCGCACTCAGGCCGCTGATGGGAGAGGTGAACTCCGGTGCCGAGCCGGTATAGCAGATGGTGAACGAGAAACAGGTCCGCTCACCCACCTGCAAAGGATTGGGATTGTTGTAGCCATCCCACTGATAAGGTGTGATACAGAAGCTGTACTGTCCCTCTGGCAGCGACAACAAATCCTGCACCAGCTTGTTACGGTCATAGTTCGTCTCGTATGCCGTGGCGTTGAGATGACCTATCACCTGATCGATGATCGCCCGGTTGATGAGCACTGGCGCCGCCCCGACAGTCAAAGGGGTCAACGGTTGGAAATCCTTCTTCGTGCGGACATAATAGTTCTGGTTCGTGGCGGTGAACTCAGCCGTCAGCTCGATGGTGAAGAAGATATCCATGGCCGTGCCGGTGGTGTTCACCATCTGGATGGCGAAATATCGCGCAGGATCATCCATATAGCTCAGTCCCGTATTCGGAAACAGGCTCACCTTCGGCGAGATGGTGGTGATGATCTGGTTCTGCGCCCACATCGACTGGCACAAGATCAAGGCTGCTATTAGGTAAAAGTACTTTTTCATACCTATATATGTTATGTTCAACTTCGAGAAAAAAAAGTATGGGTTGGTTAAGGTTTATCTATGTGTTGTTGTTTGTCCAGTTTCTTGGCGGCGCGCTCCACGCGATCTGCCGCGCGTTGCTCTTTGGTCTTCTTCTTGATGACTCGTGCGGCAAAGGTGTACGAGTAGGAGAAGGTAAAGCGAGTGTCCAAGTTGGTATGCACCCGCTGTCCGATACGCTCCATGTCGCTGAAGTTGCTCAACGAGAGATAGAGCGAGGCTGCGTGCTTCTTGTAGCTGAAGCTGCTGCCCAGACTGTTGCTCAACGAGAAGTCGTTCTTCGCCCCTTCGTCTTTCTGGATGTTATACGCGGCAAAACCGTTATAGCTGATGGTCCAGTTGAGCTTCTCCCTCTGCATGATGCGGTAGTTGAGTCCGAAATTCAGACCATGGGAGTTGTAATGGGCGAACCTGGAGGACGACATGGAGAAGTCATAGCCCGTGTGGATACTCAGGCGTATATCCGACAAATCGATGCCATAGGAGGCGCCGATCGTCAACGTCTGCACATCCATCCCGTTATGGTTCAGCTTGTTCAGGTTTTTATTCTGCACCAGGTTGGCCGTCAGACCGATGGAGTGGATGTTGGCCCTCTCAATGGTGAAGGTAGGCGAGAGGGAGATGGTATGCACAATGGAGTTGATGCGCAGGGAGTCCACGACTACAGAGCTGCCATCATATTGGTCTTGTTTGATGCCGCTATAGAGGATGCCCATATTGAAAAGATTGCCGATGGAGTTGTGCCAGTTGAGCGAGTAGGTGGCCACCTGATCGGTGAACATCTGCTTATGGTTCATATTGTCGCGCTGCAGATAGCCCACGAGGCCGAGGTTGGAACGTCCCTTGAACATGTTGAAGTTCATCACAGCACCCAGGCTGTGGGCGTTCTGATTGAAATTCTGGGCACCCAGAGAGACATAGTCGGGCTGTATGAATCGGTAGGTGAGGCTGCCGTTGAAGTGTTTGAACATAAAGTTCATGGCTGCATCGCCGGCAAAGCGCACCCTGAAGCTATTGCCCGGGGTGAAGAGCCAGTTGAAGTAGCGTTCATATTTTTGGTAGCCCTCGATGTGGATGGAGTCGCGCAGGTCGGGGTTGTGCAGGCTGGCGCCGACGTTGGCGGTGAAGGCAAACCAGCGGCCGATGGCGAAACGTCCTGACAGACCGAGGGTGAAGTTATCCTGCGGTGGGATGGTGTCCCGCCACTCCTCTGGCAACGTCTTGATCCGGTCTTTAGCCTTCAAGAAGCTGATATCAATAAAGTTGCGGGAGTTGCCAACCCCTATCTTCGCGCCGACCGCTTCCCTGCGATACTGGGGCAGCGTGGACTGTGGCACGTTGAGTCCCAGCAGCGAGTCAGCCAGCTGCTGGATGGCAGAGCGGTCGTCATAGCCTTTCATACGGGTGGCCTGCTGCAACAGACCTCCAAAGGCGCCCATGCGGAAGAGCTTGCCCTGGTACTCCGCACCTAAACCCAAGAAGGTTAGCCCCGAGTAGGTGTAGTTGGAGAAATGCATGCTGCTGCTGCCGATATGGAACTTCCAGTTGCGCCAAGTAGGCATGAAGCCTAGATGCCAGGTGGGCAACTGCGGATAGTCAAAAGAGGTGGTGTTGTTGGCAAAATAGAAGGAGAAAGGAAGCTGGAAACTGTAGAAAGAGAGGTTGAGACTGGCATAGACACTGCCGGAAAACGGGGTGCAGGAAGGATAGTTGGAGTTGTAGGAGAGACCCACGGCCGTGCCCACCGTGCCGCTGATAGCAAAAGGATCTGCATTCTTAATGCTCTGAATTCTTCCTTTGATGCCACCCTGACCAAAGACGTCCAGGATTGTGACGCTCAAAAGAAGCAACAAAACCCATCGTTTTAAACAGTAGTATCTCTTCATAAGCAGCCATTTAAGAAAAACGAGACCATCCCGCCAATCCACCCGAAAACTCCACTATATCTTCCTTGCAAAACTATACATAAAAAATCAATAAACCAAAAAAATAAACTTTTTCAGGCCACCTCACGACATCCCTACTGCGCATTGCGATTCCATCGTTTTCGAGCACTATTGCGACCGCCTTTCCGTCAACAAATACATGAGTAAAATTACTCATACCGCCTCTAGTTTTCGGAGAGCCGGGACTCATTTTTGGGAAAAGTCAAGACATCTGTCCCCACCCTATTGCAAAAAAAAAAATGTGAGGGACGAGCCCTCACATTTTTTCATTTCCGACTTTGTCGATCCGCTTACTTCTCGATACGGATACGGGCATCGACTGCGGTCACATAGCGCGGGTTGCCAAGCAGCGGGTTGAGGTCCATCTCCACGATCTCGGGAGCGGCCTGCACCAATGCGCTCACGCGCGCGATCTGGTCGGCATAGAGGTCGATGTTGACGGGCTCTTGGCCACGCACGCCTTGCAGGATCTTGTAGCCACGCAGCTTGGTGAGCATCTGCTTGGCCTCGGCTGCCGTGATGGGCGCGAGGGCAGACTGCACATCCTTGAGCACCTCGATGAAGATGCCGCCCAGACCGAAGAAGATCTGATGGCCGAACTTCTCATCGCGGATGGCGCCGATATAGACATCGGTACCGTCCAACATCGGGTACATCTCGACAGCGTAGGTGTCCTGGATGGCCATCAGGCGGTCGAACTCCTTGCTGACGGTGTCGAGGTCTTTCACGTTGAGGGTCACGCCACCCACATCGGACTTGTGAAGCGGGCCGACAACCTTCATGACCAGAGGCACGTCCTTGCCACAGCCCACCTCTTTGGCGAACTGCAGGGCATCCTCTTTCTTATCGACCTCCACGCTGCGTTTGCGGGAGATGCCGGCAGCATCCAACAGCTCGTTGTAGTCGGCAATCTCCAGATAGCCGCTCTCGCACTTGTCGATGGTCTTGCGGATGCGAGCCACATCCACTGCGGGCTGCTCCACCACCTCGGGTTGCGGCTTCGGAGTATTATAAACCTTCACGATGGCATTGCCCAAGACACACTCTTCCGGGAAGTTGATACGGCCTTTGGCGATGAAATCCTCGATTTCCTGCTTCACGTTGATAATGGAAGGCAGCACGGGGAAGATCGGCTTCTTGCAGGTCTTCATCTTCTCATCCAAGAGGTCATAAACCTCCTTGTTGCTGAACAATCCGGGCGAGCCGAAAATAACCACGGAGAAGTCGATTTCGTCGTACTCGTTCTCGACAGTATCGATGATATAGCCGAGCTG
>JAFZZT010000048.1 GCA_017615595.1 Bacteroidales bacterium | reverse complement strand
CTATGCGTACGAGAGCAACGGCTCCATCTATTTTGACGTGCAGAAATACAACCAGGACCATCACTACGGAGTGCTCAGTGGCCGTAATCTGGACGACACGCTGGAAGGCACCCGCAGCCTGGACGGCCAGGGAGACAAGCGCGCTCCGTTTGACTTTGCCCTGTGGAAGAAGGCCGAGCCGGAGCACATCATGCGCTGGCCCAGCCCCTGGGGAGACGGCTTCCCGGGCTGGCACATCGAGTGTACCGCCATGAGCACCAAATACCTAGGCGAGCAGTTCGACATCCACGGTGGCGGCATGGACCTGCTCTTCCCGCACCACGAGTCGGAGGTGTGCCAGAGCACCGTGGCCAACGGCAAAAGCTCTGTCAAATACTGGATGCACAACAATATGATCACCATCGAGGGACAGAAGATGGGCAAGTCGTTGGGCAACTTCATCACGCTCAACGAGTTCTTCTCCGGCAACCATCCGAAGCTGGAGAAGGCCTACTCCCCCATGACCATCCGCTATTTCGTCTTGCAGGCCTCCTACCGTGGCACCGTTGATTTCAGCAACGCCGCGCTGCAGTCGGCCGAGAAGGGCTTGGAGAAACTATACGCCGCCGAGCGTCATCTCGACAGTCTCAAGGCTGGCAACGCCTCCACCGAGAACATCGCCGCCCTGCAGGAACGCTGCTACGAGGCCATGAACGACGACTTCAACACTCCGAAGGTCATCGCGGAGCTCTTTGATGCCACCCGTATCATCAATGCCGTCAAGGATGGCCACGCCACCCTCACCGCTGAAGACATCGAGCTGCTGAAGACCACCTTCCGCACCTTCTTCTTCGACATCTTGGGGATCAAGCCGGAGCTGGCGCAGGGCGACACCCGCGAGCACGACGCACTGGAGAAAGCCATGGCGCTGGTGCTGGACATGCGCAAGACCGCCAAAGCCGAGAAGAACTGGGCGCTCTCCGACAAGATCCGCGACGAGCTCAACGCCGCCGGCATCATCGTCAAAGACACCAAGGATGGCGCCGAGTGGAGCCTGTCCTAACCGTCTTTTTTCACCGAACTATCTACCAATCAATATAGAACATGAAAAAAGTCGATTTTCTTGTTATTGCAATAGTCATTCTCTGCTTGTTGCCGTTCTTCATCTTTCCATCCGTATATGAGGCCTATTTAGCTGGAAACAAACATGTTCCTTTGTGCATGGCCTTTTTGAAATTCGGCATCTTAGCCACCTTCGGCGAGATGTTGGGCTCACGCATCAAGAACGGCACCTATCTGCCTAAGGAGTTCGGTCTTTTGGCAAAATTCCTCGTATGGGGTTTCCTAGGCATTTGGATCGCATTGGCTATGAATGTCTTCTGCCAAGGCGTCCCGGGTTTCCTGTCCCGTTATGCGCCTTTTGCCTCCATGCCCGCTGCCATGACTGGGGAGTTCACCGGCATGAAGTTGTTGGGTGCTTTCTGCATCAGTTTGATGATGAACACCTCCTTTGCACCGGTCTTCATGACCTTGCACAAAGTGTGCGACATCCACATTGCAGAGCATCACGGGCAGGCCTCCTGTCTGCTGAAAGCAATGCCCATGCGGAAATATCTGTCGCAGATAGACTGGAACGTACAATGGGGTTTCGTCTTCAAGAAGACCATCCCATTGTTCTGGATTCCGGCGCACACCTTGACCTTCTGTCTGCCCAAAGACTTCCAGGTGCTCTTTGCGGCGTTCTGCGGTGTCATTCTGGGACTCTTCCTCTCCATTGCCGCGATGAAGAAGAGTCAGGAGTAAGTAGATAACGGACTTTACCTACTCATTGACAAATAGATAGACCGCTGGAAAATAAATTTCAGCGGGCGGTTGTAGGGAAAGAAAAAAAGTGTATTTTTGCGCGTCCTTTTTGGGGACACAACATGGCGGTTGTAGCTCAGTTGGTTAGAGTACCGGATTGTGGTTCCGTGGGTCGTCGGTTCGAATCCGACCTGCCGCCCAGAAAAAGCAGCGACAAGTAATTGCCGCTGTTTTTTTTTTATGCTTATTTTGATATAACAGAGTCTCCTCAGTGAGCCAAGTCTTCGAAATCCTTAAGTACGCTACGGTAATCGTTGATGTGTTTGCTCAAGCGTGAAGTATCTGTACCAAGCGTCTTGGCGCGCCTTTCATAGTAAGAACGATTAATTTCCTCATTTTCTAATTGTTGCTTGAGTTTTTTCAAGGCTTCATTGGTGTTCTCGTAAGATTTGGTAGCATTCTGAATAGCTATTGGTATATAATGCAATGCACGTTGACAAGCCTCCGAAATTATGGTTATGTCTCTCGAGGATTTTGCCAATTGGAAATAGTTTTTCCAAACAAGCGGCGAAGTGTTTTCATTCTCCAATCCCACGGATTGAACGATCCATTCTAACGCTTGTTTAGACTGCTGTGGTCTGAAACGGCTAAGGGCAACAGCTTTGATTCCAAGACTAGAACCGGCTGTGAACATATCAGGAAAATATATGCTTCTAACATCATAGGTATAAAGAAGCGAGTCTATAAGCAGTTCTCGGCGTGCGGAATCTTCTTCTTCCTTGATCAGATTATCAAACATAGTTAATGCCCAGGAGTATATTCTATCCAATGAACATGGAGCCTTTTGTATGAGGTATTGCCAGCTCTCATATGCATCCGTATATGACTTGCTTCTGTAAAACTCTGTAAAAAAAAACATCCTCTGACGACATGTTATGGAATCCTCTTCTGTGGCTCCGTATATGTACTGACAGGGGGGCTGGGCAAAAAGAAAACTTATACTGAAAACCAGCGTAATGATAAAACATATTTTTTTCATGAGTGTAACATTTTTTTCTGCAAAAATAAAAAAAGAAAGTGTTCTTGCTATTATCCACAAAGAATTTATATCTTTGCTCTCTCATTTGCAAATGGGATTTTTGTACTTAAAAAGTTGATTTATAGAATATTACAATAAATAAACAATGAAACGATTTGCTTTAATATTCGCCTTGTTCATCGGATGTCTGGCCATGTATGCCCAAGAGGACAACCGAGTTTTGATGACCATCGGTAAGGAAACCATCACTGTAAGCGACTTTGTCAAAGCCTACCAGAAGAACAACCTGCTGAGTGAAGCCACTGAAAACGACTTGCGGGAGTACCGCGAGCTCTTTATCAACTACCGGCTGAAAGTGCAGGAGGCTGAGGCGATGAAGTTGGACACCAGTGCCAGTTTCATTGCGGAGCTGGGCTCATACGAGACACAGTCCGCCCAGCCCTACCTTGTGGACAACCAAGTAAGTGACGAATTGGTGGAGGAGGCTTTCGAGCGTTCCAAGAGCCAGGTGCGCGCCTCTCACATCTTGGTGCGCTGCAATCCGGCGGCCTCTCCCAAAGACACGCTGGCCGCCTACCACAAGATCCTCGGCATCCGCGAGCAAATCATGAATGGTCTAGACTTCAACGAGGCAGCCGCCCTCTATTCCGAAGACGAGTCAGCACGCGAATATGTGAACCCACAAAACCACTCCCATCATTACGGCAACAAGGGTGAGCTGGGTTACTTCTCCATCTTCGAGATGATCTATCCTTTTGAATGTGCTGCGTTCAACACCCCGGTGGGCAGCGTCTCCATGCCATTCCGCACCCAGTTCGGCTACCATATTGTGTATGTCCAGGACAAAGTGCCCGCCATGGGCCGGATTTGGGTCTCCCAGATCTTTGTGGCTGACTCCACGGCGCTGAGCGGCACCGTCAAGCCCGAGATCATGGACCGGCTGAACGAGATCCAGGGTGAATACCACCGTGGCGTTCCCTTTGACACGCTGGCCAAGATCTATTCTGACGACAAAGCCACCAAGGACAAGGGTGGTCACATGGAGCCCTTCGGCCCGAGCCGCAGACCCGGCAACTATGTAGCCGCTGCCATCCATGCCCGTCCGGGCATGATGACCGCCGCCGTGCCGACCTCCATCGGTTGGCATTTTCTGCGCTGCGACTCCATCTCCATGGCTACCGTCAACGACGAGAGCCGCTATATGATCAAACAACGCATCTCCCGTGACAGCCGCGCCCTGAAGAGCAAAGAGGTGCTGGTGGAACGACTCAAAAAAGAGTACAACTACGAGGAAACCGGCAAAGCCAAAGCCATCAAGTTCTTCAACAAGAACATTGACGCCAACTACTTCCAATCCACCAACAACGACCTCTCCTACCTCAAAGGCATCGAAAAGCTGAAACCAATGTGCACCTTCGCCGACCAACAGTTGACAGCTCAGGATTTTGCCAAGTACGTCTCCCGTTTCCAAGGCGTGAAGGTCAATGGTACCGTGGGCGAATTCCTGGAGCAGTTGTTCCCGAATTTTGTCTCGGAGAATCTTCTTCAATATGAAAGAAAGCATCTTCAGGAGAAATATCCTGAATTCAGAGATCTGGTGAAGGAGTTCCACGATGGCATCCTTCTCTACGAGATCAACACCCAAAAGGTTTGGGGCGCCGCCATCCAAGACAGCGTGGGATTGGCCAACTTCTACGAGAAGATCAAAACCAGCTTCCCGAACGACAATCCTGAGGCAGAATCTCCCTACAAGCCGATGAGTGAGGTGCGTGCCTTGGTCATCACTCGTTACCAAGACTTCCTGGAGCAGGAATGGGTAAAGGAATTGCGCGCCAAATACCCTGTCAAAGTAGATGAGACGGTCTTCTCCAGCATCCTCAAACGTTAGTCATGCAAAGAATCCTTCCCGTCGCCATGGCAGTGCTCCTGCTGCTGACCGCCTGTCACAGAGAAAAGGACAAGCTGGTGGCGGAAGTCTATTACCACAAACTCTATCAATCCGAGATACGACAGAACATGCCGACCGGGCTTTCCCAAGAGGACAGTCTGAGCCTGGTGCATGACTATGTCAACCAGTGGATACGGGAACAGCTACTGCTTCACGAAGCAGAAAAGGTGCTCGGTGTCAGAGAGAAGAACTTCGACAAACAGCTCGACGAATATCGCAACAACCTGTTGATCAACGCCCTCTTTGAGAAGCTCACCAAAGACCTCCCTGAGGATGAAAATCTGCAGCAGGAGATGACGGAGTTCAACAAGCGTTACAACAACAGTTACGCCGTCAAGAAGCCCATCATCCAATTGAACTACGTCAAATTATCCAAAGGCTCCCTTATCCTTCCCAAGGTTAAAGACATCCTCTTTGACCCGGAGCGCCGCAAGGCGGAGAAGGACACCTTGGTAGCCTTGTTGGGTGATTCCGTGGAATACATGCTGGACGACAGTCAGTGGCTGTATGTCGATGACATTGAGCAAGAGACCTCTCTCTCCATCGACCCCATGAAAGTCAAGGATCATCCCAATCTCGAGAAGCAGTACGGCAACAGCCATTATCTGCTTGTGATTCTGAAATACAAGAACCAGCGGTCTGTCAGCGAGACCGAAGAGGAGCAGGCGGCGGTGCGCATGATGCTGATGAACCAGCGCCGCCAGCAATATCTGGAAGACTATGTGAATAAGCTTTATGACGACGCCTTGAGCAAGGGAGTCATCATCCAATAAAATCAAGACTTTCTCAGCACGAGGTACACGAAATAGGGAGCGCCGGCCAAAGCCGTGATGCTTCCTACCGGCAGTTCTGCAGGTGCCGCGATGGTACGCGCCAGCGTGTCGGCAATCAGCAAGAAGAAAGCGCCGAAGAGCAGCGAATAGGCGAAGAGATGTCTGTTGTTGCTCCCGAACATCAGGCGGGCGATGTGCGGAACGATGAGTCCGATAAAGCCAATCACCCCACAGAAAGAGACTATCACGGACACCAGCACCGACGAAGTTACCAAGGTGACAATGACGGTCCTGCGCGTATTCACCCCTAAGGTCTGCGCCGACTCACCGCCCATCTGCAGGATGTTGAGATCCTTGGCGTAATAGAACAAGACGCCCACGGCCAACAACATCAGAGGAAACAGGATGGCAATCTCCGGCCAGGATATGGATGACAGGCTCCCCATCGTCCAGAAGTAGATTTTGTGCATCTCCTGTTGGTTGACCACTATCAGCAGGGTGATGACCGCCGACATGAAGAAGTTGAGGGCTATGCCGGTCAGCAGAAGCGTCTGGGTGGCATGGCCGCCCTTGATCTTGGCGACTCCAATGATGAAGAGCAGGGTGGCCAGGGCAGTCACCAGGGCCAAGGCCGTGATGCCGAACAGGAAGGTGTCCCAGCCGATGATGATAGCCACGGCAGCTCCCAGGGAAGCGCCAGACGAGATGCCCAAGATGTATGGGTCACAGATGGGATTCCGGAAGATGCTCTGGAACACACCGCCGCAGATGGCCAGCGAGGCGCCCGCCAAAAGGCTCATCACGATGCGGGGAATACGCAACTGCCATAAGGTAAGCGCGTAGAAATCGGGAATCTCCACGCCGGAGAAAAAGCCAAACTTCTGTAAGATGCAGACCATCACACTCTTGGCAGGGATGTGGACCACCCCGACAAAAGCCGCCCCGAGCGCCACCAACACCAGCAGCACCACGAAAAACGGCATCCAAAAACGATGTTTAGTCTGTTCTTTCATTTGAGCAGGCAAAAATAAAAAAAAACACTGCACACCCGAATGGGTATTTCACAAAAAGGAGATCACCTATTAATCATGGCCTTAATATTCCTCAAAATTGCGTATTTTTGCAGCCTGATAATAAATCAACACCGCGTATGAAAAGATTCATCCTCTCAGTGGCAGCTATCATGCTCCTTGTTTTCTGTCAAGCACAGCACAGGCTTTTGTATGAATCTTTCTCCATAGGAGGTCAGGACACCTCCCACACGGAAGTGATTCGCGTAGGCGACCGTCTGATGATCCGCTCGGCGGACGCGCCCCCCGCGCATCCCATCCCCGGCATCGCCAGATCCTACACCTACGTCTATTATGATGAAGACTCCGTCGTCTCCCAACTGCAATACCCTGATGGCAGCCACTACGCTGTCTTCACGTTGGACGGAGCCGCCAACTACAAAAAAGAGGGCACTGAAAAAGTACAGGGATATCTCTGCGACAAATACACGATCACCCTATTCTCCAACAAGATTGAGCTCTGGGTAACCCAGGATCTGAAATTCAGGGCCACCCCGTCAATCAACTTTGTGGACCTGCCCGGTGTCTTGGTGCAGTATCGTCGGAACGGCAATGCCATCCTGCGCCTGGTTTCCGTCATGAAAGACAAGCACATCGGTCCGCTGAATGGCAAACAAGGAACGCGGGTAACCGGTTCGGAGCTCCACAAAATGGAAATCGACCGCAAGATCATCACGCGCCCCATCTTTGAAGAAGCGCAGATCTGCTTCAACCCCAAGTTACCCAAGCCCACCGAATTCCCATACGACAGCGTGATTCGCTGCGCCAACGGCACCCTCATCGTGAAACGTGTCAAGATGGACCGCCTCCCCGAGCACTACCAAGTCTTTGCCGAGGTCACCGAGTATTCCAATGGCGATGCCTACGACCGCACCGGATCCATCTTCATCATCCCGGCTGACAAAGCCATCACCATGCTCCAGGCCCTCAAAGACAGCGTTGAGGTGCTCCCCCACTTCACCGACAAGAACGGCAGCCTCTATCACGGAATGATAAGGACAGCGGATTTTGACCCGGTGGTGGAGATGGTGCGCTTCTTCACACCGTTTGGGGTGCGCCATTTTAACCAATACCGCTCTCTCGGCGACCGGGAATGGGCCAACGAGGTCTATTACAAACAGGACATCAGCGACCTGTTGCCAATGTTTGATGGAGACGTCTTCATCGGTGCCTTCATTGGCAACTACGACGGCGGCGGCCACAAGCTGTCCCTGACGTTGAAAGCCTACCCCGAAGGAGACACCTGGGAGTTTGACGATACGAAGACCTCTTATGTGGAGCCGCTCTTCAACACCTGCAATGTGATGGAGATGGCGGGACAGAACTACAGCCGTTTCTTCCGCACTGACAGTCTGACGGTCACCTTCACCGTGCCTGACAACGTTGAGCATCTGGAGTTGCGCTATATCACCACGGGGCATGGCGGCTGGGACACGGGAGACGAGTTTGTGCCCAAGGAGAACACCATCCTGATTGACGGAAAGCGTCACTACAGCTTCACGCCGTGGCGCGAGGACTGTGGCACCTACCGCACCTCGAACCCGGCTTCGGGCAACTTCTGGAATGGCATGTCCTCGTCCGACTATTCCCGTTCCGGCTGGTGCCCCGGCACGGCCACACAACCGGTGCATGTCAACCTCACGGGTCTGAAGCCTGGCCAGCACACCATGACGGTCGCCATACCGCAAGGAGAGCCCGAAGGCGGCAGTTTCAGTGCCTGGAACGTATCCGGCGTTTTAATTGGACAATACCGAAAATAGAAGATGAACTACCAGAAATATCTAACACATCCCATCTATCCTCACATCGCCAAAGCAGCAGACTCTTTGGGGTTGGAGGCTTTTGTCGTGGGTGGTGTCGTGCGTGACCTCATCATGCGCCGCCACAACACCGACATCGACATCGTGACGGTCGGCAGTGGCATCGCGTTGGCCACCGCCACCGCCGCTCTCATCTCCCCCGACCTGCACGTCAACAAGTACAAAAACTTTGGCACGGCGCAATTCAGATATCAGGATTGTGACATCGAGTTTGTCGGGGCGCGCCGCGAGTCTTATAGCCGCGACTCCCGCAAGCCCATTGTCGAAGACGGGACGTTGGAGGACGACCAGCTGCGCCGCGACTTCACCATCAACGCCATGGCCATCTCGCTCAACGGGGAGAGACCGTACGAGCTCGTGGACCCCTTTGACGGACTGGGCGACATCCAGCGGAAGATCATCCGCACCCCTTGCGATCCCGACAAGACCTTCTCAGACGACCCGTTGCGGATGATGCGTGCCGTGCGCTTCGCCACGCAACTCAACTTCGACATCTACCCCGAGACCTTCGCCTCGATACAGCGCAATGCCTACCGGCTGGACATCATCTCCCAAGAGCGCATCATGGAGGAATTCAACAAGATACTGCTATGCATCCGCCCGTCCAAAGGCATCAAGATGCTGGACGAATGCGGCCTGCTGGAGAAGTTCCTGCCCGAACTGCTGGCACTCAAAGGTGTGGATATCGTGAATGGCAAAGGACACAAGGACAACTACCTGCACACCCTGGAAGTGGTGGACAACGTCGCCATGTCAACCACCAACTTGTGGCTCGTCTGGGCCGCGCTGTTGCACGACATCGCCAAGCCCGCCACCAAGCGCTTCGACCCGCAGGTGGGCTGGACCTTCCACGGCCATGAGGTCGTGGGCAGCAAAATGGTCAGCAAGATCTTCCATCGGCTTCATCTTCCCAACAATGAGAAGATGAAGTATGTGCAGAAACTGGTCGGGCTGCACCTGCGCCCCATCGCGCTCGTGGAGGACACCATCACCGACTCCGCCGTGCGCCGTTTGCTGTTTGAGGCCGGCGACGACATTGACGACCTCATGCGTCTCTGCGAGGCGGATGTCACCTCCAAGAACTCCTCCAAGATCCATCGTTGCTTCCAGAACTTCGCCAAGGTGCGCGAGAAACTCATCGACATAGAGGAAAAAGACAAGATGCGCAACTGGCGCCCGCCGATCACCGGAGAGGACATCATGACCACCTTCAACCTCACCCCCTGCCGCGAGATTGGCATCATCAAAGATGCCGTAAGCAATGCCATCCTCGACTGCGAGATCGACAACACCCGCGAGGCGGCCATCGCCAGAATGCTGGAAGAGGGCGCCAAACTCGGCCTTAAACCCATTGAGAACCTTAACCTGTAACCATCATGAGACGTATCGCACCTATCCTTTTAGCCATATTGACACTCTGCACCGCTTGTCATAAGAAACATGTGTTGGCCGACAAACCCGACAACCTGATCAAACACGACAAGATGGTGGAAATCCTGACAGAAAGCTATATGGCGGAAGCCTTCATCTATGCCATGCAGGATTCTCTGCCGACAGAAGAGCTCACCCAATCGCTTTATAAAGACATCTTCAATCGTCATGGGATCACCAAAGACCAATTCATCCAGTCGGTGGACTATTACAGCAGCGACAAAGAATTGTTTCAAAAGATGTTAGATGAGATTTCCGAGAACATCATGCGCCAGAGGAACAGCTCCAACATCCCGGATTCATTGTTCAACAGATCTCTGGAAGACGTCCTGCAGCGAAATAGAATGGAAGATGACTCCACAACATCCGACAGCATACAACCCGTTCCAGGCATTGACATCTAGCGGTTTTTCAGCACAAAACGATACGGCAGCTTGGCATCCTCACCCGCATAATCCACGCCGATACGGGGAGTAATCATCACCTGATCATCGGCCATGACCATATCTCTATCTTCGATCCAGACTTTGTCAGAATCCAGCGGTGTACCATTATCGGCGACAGTGAGTCCCAGCGCTTTGCTCACCTTGCCGGGCCCAGACGTGACATCAGGGGTGATATGGGGTTTTCCTGTTCTCCGCAGGATCAGCTCCTCTCCATGAGTGGGGATAATACCTCGTATCAGGATAGCGTCCGCCACATTCTCTTCGTTGGTGACAATGTTGAGCATGTGGTGCATACCATAACAGAGATACATATAGATGACCCCTCCTTCATGATACATCATCTCATTACGCTTTGTTCTTCTATGGTTATAGGCATGAGAGGCCTTGTCTATCTCAGCAACATAAGCCTCTGTTTCAGAGATGATTCCGCCAGAAATCTGACCATCGACACAAGTAAAAATGTACTTGCCCAGCAAATCTTTTGCCAGAAAGACCACATCTTTTTGTAAAAAATACGATTTTTGCAGTTTCTCCATACGGATTACAATCAGGCTGCAAAGAAAAAAAAATTTTCATTTCACTGCAACAAAATCTTGAGTTATTCGTCTTACAAAAGTGTTATCAGAGTGATGACAAACGAAGAGAAGGATATCATAAACGGATGCAAACGGGGTGACCAGTCAAGCCAAGAGCAATTATACCGGACTTATGGTCCGATTGTGAAGGCTGTCTGTTACCGCTATGTCGGTTATAAGACGGAGGAGGCGCAGGATTTGTTCCACGATATTATTGTGATGATTTTGACGAACATACACTCTTTCAAGACGGAATCATCGATAAAGTCTTGGATTTACCGCATTTCAGTCAACAAGTGTAT
This sequence comes from Bacteroidales bacterium, assembly GCA_017615595.1. Taxonomy (GTDB): domain Bacteria; phylum Bacteroidota; class Bacteroidia; order Bacteroidales; family WCHB1-69; genus F23-D06. The sequence goes on along the minus strand of JAFZZT010000048.1, from coordinate 16,626 downwards.
TGACTACTTGCGGTGCCAAAGTGTGCGGAAGACAGAGCTGGACGATGACATGATGAACTATCCCTCTTCGGAGCGCCTTAACGAGACGCTCACCATGGACCAGTTGGTAGAGATCATCAACACGTTGCCGGTTAACCAGAAGCTGGCCTTCAACTTGTATGAGGTGGAGGGTTATAATGAGCAGGAGATTGTGAAGATCATGGGGATGACACCGACCAACGTCCGCACTTTGATATCGCGCGCGAAGCAGTCGTTACGCAATAGAATACAAGCATATCTTGGAAAAGAAATAGACATATTATGAAAGATATAAAGAAAGCCTTATCGGAATATACCGTCCCGGTGGATGGTGCTGAATGGCAGCAGATAGCTGCGGACCCGCGGCTTGTCCGTTTCAACAGAGGCAGGCGGATCCGGCGCATCGCCGCCTATAGTGGTGCAGGCCTCGCTGCGGCAGCCTTGATAGTGGTTGGCTTGTTGTTGAGCCGTCCTAAAGAGACCCCTGCGGACCCTGCGCCCGCCGCTGTCGTCACGGACCCTATCGCCCAGCCCGAGACGCCCGCCACAGTCCAGGAGAACGCAATCCCCATGCCTGCTGCGCCCGTTGCCACTGACATCCATCCGGCAGAACCGGAGCTCATCATCCAAGCCAGTGAGGGGGAGGTGGCGACCATCACCCCCACGACACCATCCGCCACACCTCTGGCAGGGCCCAAGACGGCACCGGCAGCCACCATGCCACCTGCCATCGTGACGCCGACCGTAACTACCACCACCCCGAGCGCCACGCCACCCGCCATCCCGACCACTGCCAACACAGCCAGTGCCATAACACCCACTCCCGAGCCGAAGAACGACCCGACACAAAGCGAGGAACCTGTCACCGTGGAATACCAACTCTTCGTCCCCAACTCCTTCACGCCTGACGGCAACGGAAACAATGACATCTTCATGCCGAAAGCCAACTTCACGGTGCAGGACTATGAGATCAACATCTTCGCCCGCAATGGATCGCGCGTCTTCACCTCCCACGAGCTTGAACAGGGCTGGGATGGCTATAACCACGGCACGCTGCTACCCGCCGGCGCCTATATGTACGTCATCCGCTACACTGACCCTGACGGCAATGCCAAGACCCTCAAAGGCCAAGTGGTCCTCCTCAAATAACCCCTTATGATCGACAGAAGCATCGCCCCAGACATACACCCCATACGCACCGTTCCGCTCGCCGATCCCATCCTGGAAATCTTGGAGAACGGCATCCCTATCTATGAGTTCCCTAACGCCGCGCTGGAATTAATCCATCTTCAAATCGACATCCGTTCCGGGGCCATCTACGAGCCTAAAAAGCACCTCTCCCTCTTCACCTACGGCCTTCTCAAAGGCAGTCACCCGAAGTACCATGCCTCAGAAATGGCAGACCTGCTGGACTTTTATGGCTCCTCCTTTGATGTGGACGTCTATCTCGACACCGTTTGTCTGAAAATCGTCATCCCCAAGCGCAACATCCCCCAGATGTTGCCTATCGTCTTCGAGATGATCTCCGCACCTCGTTATCGGGAAGAGTATCTGGACATCATTCGCCAACAACGGATACAGTCTTTACGCAACAACCTGAAAAAAAACAACTTTGTGGCCTCCCGTCTCATGTTACAGACCATGCTGGGCAACCAATGTGCCGCTGGGCAGCCTGCCACCGAAGAGAGTTTTGAGGCCATCACCATCTCTGATCTGGAACGTTACCACGAGGAGAACTTCTGCGCGGAGAATATCACGCTGTTTGCCACGGGACTCTTGGACAAAGAGACCATCGGATTCGTGCGTGCTATTTTTGCCAACATCAGACATGGGAAGCCCACCGCCGAGATGCCCGTTTTCAAGATGCCTGCGGATCCTTCCCCGCTGTTGAACCAAGAGGTGCCGGGCAGCATGCAGTCATCCATTTGTCTGGCCATGCCTCATCTCGGATTTGCCGATGTGATCGCTTCCCCATTCCAAGTCTTATCCACCATCACGGGAGGCTATTTCGGCTCCCGACTGATGCAATGCGTGCGGGAAAAGTTGGGCTACACCTACGGCATAGGCAACAGTTCCGTGTATTTTGGCCGACAATCCATCTTCTGCATACAGAGTGATGTCGATGCGGCACACACACAGGAAGCGATTGATGCCTGTTTCTCTGAGCTGGAACGTCTGCAAAACGAGCACGTACCAGAAGAGGAACTGGAGACGGTGAAGACCTATATGACCGGCTCTCTGATTCAGGAGATCAGCAACACCGTTTCCTACATGTCCAAATTCGCCTTTTGGAAAAAACACCAAACCGACCAGAGAGACATTCAGGAAATGTTATCGTATATCCAAGGCATCCAACCTGAAAACATACAAAATGTTGCAAAAAAAATTTTTTCACACAATAATTTCACACAAATTATCGTTGGTAAAAAATTAGATATATATCGCAATGTTTAGACGCCTACCTTATACCCTTCTATTATTATTCTGTGTACTAAGGTGCTACGCCTTAGAACCGCCTGTTTTGCAGTGTGTGGAATTGCAGAACAACAACACCCGCGTCAAGATGTCCTGGGACAACTCTCAGGATTGCGCCTCTTTTGTGGCTTATAACTTCTACGTCAATGGCACGATGGTCGGTTCCGCCCTGCCGGGCAACGGCTACACCATGTGCAACTACGGCAGTACCGTGCTCAACAACATCACGCCCGCCAGCACTTACACCTGCTACATTGAAGCGGTGACTGAGAGCGGCGCCACCTTCAACTCCAATGTGGTACAGACCATCAGCCTGACCGTGACGCCCAACGCCGACAGTTCCTTGGTAACGCTTGAGTGGGAAGCCCCTTCCTCCCAAATGAGTGGCTCCACATGGGGCAACACCTATTTCCTGTATAAGATGCGTGACTTTGAAGAGGATTTCAGTCCCACTCCTTTTGCCACGGTGCCTGCCACCTCCGACCGTCACTACGTCGATACTGTGGATGTCTGCTACAACTACATGTACTATCAGGTAGGTATCACCAACAACTACAGCCCGACCCATAGCTGTGTCTTCAGGACCCCGATCGCCTCTGTGTATGTGGTGGACCGCCATGCGCCCGCCACGCCTGTGCTGGACAGCGTCACCTATACCGCCGACAACAAAGTGATGCTCGGATTTCACGCCCCGGAACCTTACATGTACGGCTATATCGTCTATTATCTCAACAATGGGTGGGAGCCTATTGACACCGTCTATAACAGCACCACCTGGATTGATCCCTTCGGTGGTGATCGTTGCTACCGTATCGCAGTGTTGGACTCTTGTTCCAACAGTTCACCCATGACTGCCGAGACCGCGCAACAGTGCGACATGAAACTGTTCCAGGGCGCCATTGACGCGTGCAACCACAGCGCCTCACTGTCATGGAACGCCTACACCAACATGACAGGCGGATTAAACCATTATGAGGTCTTGCTAAGCACAGACCAAGGTGCCACCTGGGAGAGCGTTCTCACGACCAACAACACCAGTGCCACGATTCAGAATTTGCTTCTCAACACAAATTACATGGCCTTGGTGCGTGCTTTCAGCAACAACCAGGAGATTACCGCCTCCACCAACCGCATCACTTTCAGTCTGGATGCGGACGAGTCTGCAGACATGACCTACATCCGTTCTGTATCGGTCATCGACAATGCATACATCCAGGTCATGGTCCACACGAGCGGGGACACGCTGGCATTCCAGACTATCACCCTGCAGCGCAGCAATGACGGCATCAACTTCCAGGATCTGGAGACAAAACCATTCAATGGTGCCGCCTACACTTTCCAAGATGAGAACGCGGACTTCCACCACAACACCTACTATTACCGCACCTACATCATCAGCAATTGCGAGATCCCGGCTGGTTATTCCAACATCGCGCACAACATCTTGCTGACTGGCGAGGCCACCAATGCCCATGAGGATGTTCTTCAATGGAGCAACTATGGTGAATGGAACGGCGGCGTGGATTATTACGATGTATATCGCAAAACGGAGTCTGAAGCCACCTTTGCCTTGATTCCGGAACACGTCTCCCCTGCCACCATCAACACCTATTATGATGATGTCAACAACCTGTACGAGTCCGGTTCCATCTTCCGCTACTATGTGGTGGCGCACGAAACCACCAATGATTTCGGTTTCCAAGACGAGTGCATCTCCAACCAGCTGGAATTGAGACAGCTGCCCTCCATCTACATCCCCAACGCTTTCACCCCGTTGCAGACCATCAACAAGGTCTTCCAACCGGTCAGTTCCTTTGTCTCCTCCGAAGGATACAGTTTCAATATCTGGAACCGGATGGGCACGCTTGTCTTCTCCACCCAAAACCCATACCAAGGGTGGGATGGTTTTTACGATGGGAAAATCGCTCCTATGGATGTGTATGTCTATAAGATTTTCTACACCCTGCCAGACGGCACCATCGAACAGCGCAAAGGCAGTGTGATGCTGGTCTATTAGTGGGAAAAGTCGCAACTAAATGCAAGCATAAAAGGCCGATAGTCGAATACCGTAAACGGCGGTTTGCTATCTTGTAGTGTGGCTGGATCGTAGGTCACCCTGATCTTCTTGGCTTCATTCGGTCTCAAGACGAAGTAGTTGTCTGAATAACGGACAGGTGTAGAAGCATCTGTTTCCAAGCATACCCCATAATGAAGCGCCTTGGCCGTCAACGTTATCTCCGCATAATCGGGATAATAGGTCACCTGTTGCTGGATCTTGTCTTCCGGAAGTACCAAATCTTTTACTGGGGTGAAGAAGAGCGTCCGTTCCGCATGGAGTTTTCCATTGATGAACAATTGCACCTTGGCAAAGATCTTGTCGGAGAGATTGGGATAATCGGCGGCATTCAGTGAGAGCACCTTCACGGACTTATCACTGGGTATCGTCTTCTTGACAGACTGTTCTTGGGTGACGGGCGTACCGTCCATCTTGAGCACTTGCCAGCGCACCTCGCAAGCGACATCCTGCAGGCTGTCGTTGACGACGTAGATATCGTTTTTGCTATATTTCTCTTGCGAATTCACGCAGAGAGCCACATTCTGATAGGCCTCGCGGAACTGGTAATGGAGGGCTTTCCAGCGACCGGTATAGTCGATGGTGCTCCAGGAGGCCACGGGCCAGCAGTCGTTGACCTGCCAGCAGAGCGTGCCGCGGCAACGGTCGTGTTGGATGCGGTGTGCGTCTATAGCACGACGTATCCCCAAGGCCTGCACCAATTGGCTTTGGTAGGTGAAGGCCTCCAGGTCACGAATCGGCACGCTGCCCAGTTCATCTTGCATCGCCTTGCTGATGATCTCCACGCCGCGCCCGTGTTTCTGATGGTTGCGCATCACCGGAGAGGTCAGCGACCATTGGTCCTCCGGCGCAAAGGTCTTGACGGTGCTCATAGCCGGATAGGATTGGAAACCATACTCCGACATAAAGCGCCCCGTCTTCTCCATCCAGACATCGAAGGGCTGCTCGCCCCACCAGACACCCCAGTAGTGGGAACATCCGTGGGTGCAGCACTCGGGGTGCCCCCAGCCGAAGACCGGCGAGGAGTGAACGTACGGGGTGCCGGGCGACCACTCTTCGACCTCCTTGGCCAAGCACTCCTCAAAGAGCTTGCTGTAGTCGGCATGGAGCTTTTGGTCAGTGGCGTCATCATAGCCGAGAGAGGTTTGCCACCCCCAGTCCTCCAGTCCGTTGTGCACCTCGTTGTTGCCGCAGTAGAGGGCAATACAGGCATGGTTGCGCAACCGCTTGAGCTGATGGATCGCCTCAAAGTCCACATTGCGCAGGAAGGCCTTGTCGGCGGGATAGAGATTGCAGGCGAACATAAAGTCCTGCCACACCAGCAGTCCGAACTGGTCGCAGTAGTTGTAGAAGGCGTCTGACTCATAGACTCCCCCACCCCATACTCTTATCATATTCATATTCACCTCTTTGCAGTCGTTCAGCAGACGATAATAGACATCATCTCCCTGGGGTGTGTTCAGTGTGCCCTCGAAGGAAGAGGCAGGGATCCAGTCGGCCCCGCGCGCGAAGAAGGGCTTGCCGTTGACCTTGAAGGCAAACGACTCGCCGATGCTGTCGGGCTCGCGGATCAGCTCGATAGTCCTTAAGCCATGTTGGACCACCCGTTGCGCAGTCTGTTTTTTGTCGTTAACGGTGACCGAAAAGGTGTAGAGATGTTGATCGCCCATGCCGTTGGGCCACCACAGCTCCGGTTTGGGAATGGAGACGGGTATCGCAACCACGTTCTCGCCATAGTCCAGTTTCACACGCTCCTCCACTTTGGCACAGAGGCCGTTCTCGTCAAACACCTCTATCAGCACTTTGCATTTCTTCTGGTCTTTGTCCGCAAGGAGAAACAGCTGCACGTCACTTTTCCAGATACCTTTGGGGTCGTATGTAGGCTCTGTATCATAGACATACACATCATCCAGCCTCAAATCGTTGAAGCTCTCCAGACGCACATTCTTCCAGATGCCACAGGTGATGAGCTTCGGGCCCCAGTCCCAACCCGATTCATACTGGGCTTTGCGAGTAAAAACGCGGTTGTCGGGAAGTTTATACGGCAACTGAGCCGCGGCAGCCTCTTCGTAAGGCACCGAAGGATAGAAGCGCACGATCAGCTCGTTCCCCTTTTCTTTCAAAAAGTCGCTCACATAGAAACTCCATCTGCGGAACATATTGTTCATCAGCATGGCATCATCCTCCTTCTCCATAGGACGCAGCTGTTCCCCGTTCAGCCACACTTCTGCGTAGGTGTCGAGGCCGTCGAAGACCAACCAGTGGTGCTCATACGATTGGCCCTCGCCCGCGCAGTTGGCGTCGAAGATGAGACGGTAGGTCCAGATGCTGTCGGCAACCCACTGTACAGAATCCTCATTGGTTCCATAGTAGGGATCGGAAATCAACTTATTGGCTAACAAGTCGGTATGGATATTGCCGGGCACGGTAGCGGGATACCACTGCCCTTGATATTGGAACTGCCAGTCGTTGGAGATGCAGCCCGACTTGCTGTCCAGGCTCTGGACATGGGTGGCGGGCACTCTGTCCGTCTTGCAGGCGGCCAAGCAGCAGACGACAGCCATGGCCAAGAGGATTCTTTTCATAAGAGTGTTTTTTACGATTTATAGATCAGAAAGAAAGCCTTGCTTCTTCAAAGCATCCAAGAGCACCTGGGCAAAATATTCGTTGTCCTTTTTAGTGTAGCGATGTTTGGTGAAGACCTGGGCAAGATTCTCACAATCGGGGTTCTCGCGAAGGATTCCGGCCGTTTCCTCCGAATGCTCCTTGTCGGCATACAAAGAGTCGATGCGGGCCTGGTCGTAGTCGTGATATGTCTCGCGGTGAATCATCGCCTCCACGGGCAGTTTCTGCGTCAGCGCGGGCTTCTCTACCGGATAGCCCATGGGGATGCAGGCCACCGGGATAACGTGTTTAGGCAGTTCCAGCACCTGGATGAACTTGTCCACATTGTAGGTGATGGTGCCAAGCCAGCAGAAGCCGAGGCCCAGGGACTCCGCCGCCACACAGGCGTTCTGGGCGGCGATGAGCGCGTCAATGACAGCCCAGTGGTAGCTCTGAAGGTTGCTATAGGCATCGGTCTCCGCGTCGCGGAACTCACAGTATCGGTTGAAGCGGTTGAAATCGGCGCAGAAAGTGAGGATCAGCGGTGCTTGGGTGGCCATGGGCTGGTTGAAGTGCAGCGGGGCCATCTTCTGCTTCATCGCCTCGTCTTCGGTCACGATGATGCTGAAAAGCTGCATGTTGCCCATTGTGGAGCCGCTACAGGCCGCCTTCAGGATTTGCTGCAGCACATCCTCGCTGACTTTCTGATCCGTATATTGACGCACGCTCACGTGGTTCTGGAGGGTTTGCAGTGTCTCGTTCATAGGTATTGTTCTATTGGATAATTAGTTTTGTAGCACATCGAGAAAAATCCAAACATCTAATTTTCAAGAAGTAAGATCTTTCTCTTGCATCTGCAAAAATAATAAAAAACAAAGAATAAAACGGTCTCAAAGCTTGATCCCGATTTAGTCGCGAACACATCGCACGGAAAAAGCATAGTCCTTCCCAGAATCAATAGCCACAGACATATTGGAATTATTGTAATTCAGGTCCCGGGTCAGCACATGATTATTGCAGGTTTCCGTACAACTCCAGAAGCCAGCTTTCTGTCCAAGTCCATAGTAGTACAGGGTGCTATATAAGCACTCGCCTGCCGGGAGTGCCGTAAAGCCTGTGACATTGTTATGGGTGGGGTCATTACCGGGATAACAATTGTTAGTACCTGCACTTTGCCACAAGATGGGGGCTGCCAAGGACTTGGTCACACATCCGTACAGACCTCCCACATAGCTTTTCAGCTGCTCCCATTCCGCATCACTCGGCAGATGCCAACCTACAGGGCAGATACCCCGCACGCCAGACGGATTCAAATCGCTGGTAAAGGGAGAGCCATAAATAATGGCAGGGAAGTTATAGACATAGCCATAGGTGGCTACATTACTGGTGTCGAAGTTGGGGGCATAACGATAGGGCGTTGACTGGTCAAGTTCCGTACCAATGGGAATGAGGGTACCATCAGGATAGCTGGTGGTACGCAAATTCTCCTTCATCCAACACTGGTTACCAATCTGAACCGTATTGTACACATTACCCTCATGATCCGTTACAGTCGGGAAACGCGGACAAGGATAGCCATCATTAAAACCTGGTTGAAAAGCGAAATAGAGTTTGATAGTCGTAAAACACGACCATTGTTCCACCGTGGTCACCCTCACCATCTCCTCACCATTAATCATGGCAAAGGCCTCATATTCCATCGAATCTCCAGCATTAAACGGCCCGGGCGTATGTCCTTTAGGATTTGACACCTCATAGATATCCATCGTTGGCTTCTCTTCATTACCCCTGTATTGGATTTCATTCTTTCCCCCATTGCCCTGGTTCACTAATTTCACAGAAGCTGTTCTACCATTCTGACGCGCCGTGAGAAAATACACGCCCGTTGAAGCTAGCGAGATGTTCCATTGATAAACACCCGGTTGCAGCAAGCCCTCATGTGAAGAAGCAACCGTGCGCCCTGTGATATCGGTAATGTCCACCATCACATCGCCCTCGTCTCCCACTGCCAAGCTTGCCATTGAAGAACCTTGGAATGGATTTGGATAATTGTTAGTCCATTGCAAAGAAGACGGCTGCCATGCATCCAAATCCTCTACGGAGGATGGATGGAAAGAAATGGTCAATGTGGTGTCCGGATATTGGAGAGTTTCCTGCCAGTCTCTTGTCAGATTTTTGACAATCAGATGGTCAAGTTTCACGAAATGGTCTGTGGTATCACGACCCGTGAAACGTAAAATCGCCACCTGTGCAGACATGGCAAAAGATATTGAGAACAGCAACAGGAAAAGGAAAAACTTCATCATATCAATATTTTTAGGGGTTATATCATGCCATCACTCCCAGTCATGTTTATTGTAAAGGAGATGACAGATCGGTGAAAATTCAAATCACATTTTTAAGACGAATAACGACTCAAATTATTGCACTTTTTCATAGCCTGAACCTTCAATCACTGCCAAACTCCCTCTAGAACTTGAACTTCCACCTCCGATGGCTCCAAAGCCAGAAGGCTGGGTCTTGCTGGATTGTCTGGGCCAGCAACTCCGTATAGCGCTGCGTGATGCTGTACTGCGGCTCCTCGTTGGGATGTTCGGTGATCACCTGGACTTCCACGCGATAGCGGCCCATACGCTCCTTGACGACCTGATAGTAAAGCACGGGGATATCATATTGGCGGGCGAAATGCTCCGGCCCGTAGATGAATCCGGTCTTCTGATGCAGAAAATCCGTCACATAGCAACGATGCTTGTCGTTGGGCGACTGGTCTGCGAGCATCATGTAGGCTGTCGGCTGATGGTTCTCCTCATAGCGGGCGAAGGTCTCGCGCACGGTGTCGGCAAAGACCACCTCCGTACCGTAGCGGGTGCGGGCGCGGTTCACCAACTTCTCAAATACCTTGTCGCTGTTAGCCTTCCCTACCCCCACGCCATGGTGCTGGAACATGTTGTCCAACGCAATGATCATCCACTCCCAGTCGTTGTAGTGCGACGACATCAGGATCACGCTCTTTCCCTGCTCATAATAGCGGTTCACCAACTCGGGATTGGCACAGTAATAGCGGTATTTGAGCATCCATTTAGGCAAGGTCAGCATCTTGATCATCTCCACCACCAGCTGGGAGAGATGCCAGTAGTAGCGGTTCTTCAACCGCCGGATCTCTCTGTCGCTCTTCTCGGGAAACGACTGACGCAGGTTCTGCAAGATGATCTTACGACGATAGCGTATCAGATAGTTGATGACCCAATATATGGGTACTGCCAACAGATAGAGCACCGCCATCGGCAAGATGGAGAGCGGATAGCAGATGAACCATATAAAGAAGTACGTTAGCATACGCTTCTAATCTTCTGATAATAAACTATCTACATTGTTTGCAAAATCCAACAAATCAACATAATGCCGGACGGCCAATTCATCGCGCTCGGCATCGGCAGGACCCACACTGACAGCTCTTATGCCGGCGTTGTGCGCGAACTGCATGTCCGAGAGAGAGTCGCCCACCATGATGCTTGTTGACAGGTCGATCTCAGGAAAATCGTTCTTCGCCTGCAACGCCATGCCGACATTGGGCTTTCGGCAATCACAGTGCTCGGAAGCCAGATGAGGACACACATAGATAGCATCCAGCGGTGTGCCTTGCGCTTTAAACAGCAACTGCATATAGGCATGGACTTTGTCGAGGTCTTCCAAGGAGAACAACCCCTTCCCTATCCCCTGCTGATTACTCACCAAAACGATACGGTCGAAGCGGGGGCGCAACAGACGCAGGGCTTCCAGCACGCCGGGCAACAGGACAAACTCCTCCGGGCGCGTCACATAGCCATCCACGATGCGCTCGTTGAGCACGCCGTCACGGTCCAGGAAGAGGGTGTTGGGCCGATCATTCTCCATCTTATAAAATCCATCTTCATCAAAGAGATCGTTCACCGTCTCTCCCTGCTGGAGGTGATGTGTTTGAAATCCCAGTTGTTGCGCCGTGGCGATATGTTGGGGAGAATCATCAATGAAGAGCGTCTCCCCAGCCTTCAGCTCATTTTCTTCCAGGATATGCAGAAAGCCTTCCGGCTTGGGTTTTCGGATATGCAGAATCTGCGAATAGTAGCAGCGCTCCATATATTTTTCTGGCACGGAATAGCCGAACTTGTGGATCATCTGCTCGGTAAAAGCCTCGTAGTTCAGTTGGTTGGTATTGCTGAACAGAAAGATTCGGTAATGATCCCGCACCTTCTTCAACAATTGTTCGGAAGAGTACGGAAAGTCAATCAGGATGGCATTCCAGCATTCGGCTATCTGCTCGTCTGTCAAAGGATTATGAGATAGTGAGCGAATATAGTCGCAGAACTCGGGCACCGACATCCTACCCTCTTCAAACAGGTCGAAAGCCTCCACCTGCTGGGCTTTGGAATAGAGCTTGTCAAAATCCGGAAAGCCATAGCGGGCAAAGGCCTCCGCTATGTTTTGATAACGGATGTGGTAGAGAACGCCTCCAAAATCGAATATGATATTACGAATCTTGTTCATCTTTTATCAGTTTCCAGAAATCCTCTTCGGAATAGATGGGGATATTGAGTGATTCGGCTTTCTTGCGCTTCTCGGGTCCCATCTTCTCGCCCGCCAGCACGAAGGTCGTATTTTTTGAGATAGAAGAGACATTCTTGCCGCCATTCTGCTCGATGATGGCCTTGAGATCGTCGCGCGGGATGGAGAAGACGCCGCTGACGATGATGCTCATGCCGTTCAGCTTCTGTGAGGCGGGCTGGGCGGTCTGTTCGTCAATGGCAAACTGGAGGCCGGCCTCGCGCAGGCGCATGACCACCTGCAGGTTCTCCGTGCTGTTGAAGTGCTGGATGATGCTCTCGGCCACGCGCTCGCCCACATCTTCGACCGTCATCAGCTCCTCCTTCGTGGCAGAAGCCAGCGTGTCGATGTTGCGGAAGTAGCGCGCCAGCTTCTTGGCCGTCACCTCGCCCACATAGCGGATGCCGAGGGCATAGAGCACGCGCTCGAAGGGCACGCTCTTGGAGGCCTCTATGCCGTTCAGGATGTTCTGCACACTCTTCTCCTTGAAGCTCAGCACCCTACTCTTGCCGTTCTCGTCTTCCACCACCTTCTCCAGCCCGAAGAGCTTCTCGTAGGTCAGGTCGTAGAGGTCGGCGACATTGTGTGCCAGGCCATTGGAATAGAGCATATCGATCTTGCCCTCGCCTAACGAGTCGATGTTCATAGCCTTGCGGGAGATGAAGTGCTCCATGCGGCCTTTGATCTGAGGTGCGCAGTGCAGGTCGTTAGGACAGAACATGCCCGCCTCGCCTTCGTTGTTGTGCAGCTCGGTGCCGCATACAGGACAGTGTGTCACGAAGCGCACGGGCTCGGCATCGGCGGCGCGGCGATCCTCATCGACCCCCACGATCTTGGGGATGATCTCGCCGCCCTTCTCCACGAAGAGCCAGTCGCCGTAGTGGATGTCCATATCCTGGATGAAGTCGCGGTTGTTGAGGGTGGCGCGCTTCACGACGGTGCCGGCGAGGTTGACGGGCTGCAGGTTGGCCACGGGCGTCACGATGCCGGTACGGCCCACCTGGAAATCGACGGAGAGCAGCGGCGTGGCCACCCGTTCGGCGGGAAACTTGTAGGCGATGGCCCAGCGCGGACTCTTGGCGGTGCTGCCCACCTGCGTCTGCTGCTCGAAGTTGTTGATCTTTATCACGATACCGTCTATCGGGAACGGCAGTTCTTTCTTATGTTCGTGCCAATGGGCGATGAAGTCGGTCACCCCTTGGATATCGGGTTTCAGCTCCAGCACGTCTGGCATGCGGAAGCCCCACTGGTGGAGGGTCTGGAGACCGTCGTAGTGGGTCTTGAAGGGCAGGTTCTCGCCCAAGGCGTAGTAGAGTTTGAACTGGAGACCGCGCTTGGCCACCTCGGCAGAGTTCTGCAGTTTCAGGCTGCCGGAAGCGGCGTTGCGGGGGTTGGCAAAAGGCTGCTCGCCAATCTCCTCGCGTTCGGCATTCAGCGCCTCGAAGCTGGCGAAGGGCATCACGATCTCGCCTCGCGCCTCCAAGAGCGGAGGCACGTCTCCCACCAGCCGCAAGGGCACCGAGCCGATGGTCTTGACGTTGGCTGTCACCACGTCGCCCTGGACGCCGTCACCGCGCGTCACGGCCCTGACAAGCACTCCGTGTTCATAGATCAAGCTGATGGCGACACCGTCGTACTTGAGCTCGCAGGCATACTCCGGCGGACTGGTGAGGAGTCCCCGCACGCGCGTGTCGAACTCCAAAAGGTCGGACTCGGAATAGGTGTTGCCCAACGAGAGCATCGGATAGACATGCCGCACCGTTTCGAACTGTTTGGTCACCGTGCCGCCTACCCGCTGCGTAGGACTGTCGGGATGCGCATACTGCGGGTACTGCTTCTCCAACTCCGCCAACTGTTGCAACAACTGGTCAAAGTCGTAGTCGCTGATACGCGGCTCGTCCAGCATGTAGTAATAGTAGTTGTGACGGTGCAGCTCTTCCGTCAGCTTGTCGATCTTCTCTTGTATCGGGTCCATCGGCGATTTTATTTAAGGCCTCTGTTCCTCAGAAGCGGCTCGATAGAGGGCTCATGACCGCGGAAGGCCACATAGAGCTTCATCGCATCATCCGTATTGCCTTTTTCCAAGATGTTGGTACGGAAGGATGTGGCCGTCGTCTTGTCGAAGATGCCATTCTCGCGGAAGGCCTCGTAAGCATCGTTGTCCAGCATGGCAGACCAAGTGTAGCTGTAGTAGCCAGCGGCATAGCCACCAGAGAAGACATGCTGGAAATAGGGACTCTTGTAACGGGAGATAATGGAGGATATCAGGCCTATCCTGCTCATGCTCTCGTCTTCGAATTCGGGGAGCTTGAAGTTGGTCTTAGACGTGATGGTGTGATAGTCCATATCGAGCAGGGAGGCTGCCAGAAGCTCGGTGTTGATGAATCCCTGGCCGAAGGTGGAGGCGGCAGAGATCTTCTGGATCAGCGATTCGGGGATGACCTCGCCCGTCTTGTAATGATGCGCGTATGCTTTCATCACCTCAGGCTCGAAGGCGAAATGCTCCATGAACTGGGAAGGCATCTCCACAAAGTCGCGCGGCACGTTGGTGCCGGAGAGCGTCCGATAGTGGCAGTTGGAGAAGATGCTGTGGAGGGCGTGGCCGAACTCGTGGAAGAGCGTCTCCACCTGATCGACATTCAGCATGGAAGGTTTCTTGCCAGAAGGCTTGGTGAAGTTGAAGACCAACGAGATGATCGGAATCTGGTTCTTGCCGTCGCGGGTGTAATACTGCTCACGGAAGTTGGTCATCCACGCACCCGAGCGCTTACTCTCACGTGGGAGGAAGTCCATATAGACAATCGCGATGACCTCGCCACCGTCATATACTTCAAAAGCTTTTACGTCAGGATGATAGATAGGGATCTCCTTGTTCTCCTGGAAGGTGATGCCGTACAGGTTGTTGCAGACGTAGAAAAGTCCCTTCACGGCAGTATCCAAGGCGAAATAGGGACGGATATCCTCATCGTTGAGGTCATATTTCTCCTTTCTCATCTTCTCGCTGTAATAACGCCAGTCGTAGGGCTCCAGTTTGGCGCCGGGATGGTCTTTGCTGAGCATCTTCTGGTAGTCGGCGGCCTCCGTTTTGGCTTTGGCCAGTGCCGGCGTCCACACCTGATGCAGGAGGGCATAGACCGCCTCGGGGGTCTTGGCCATGCAGTCGTCAAGGACATAGGCAGCGTAGGAGTCGAAGCCGAGCATCTTGGCGCGCTCCAGACGGAGGTTGGCAATCGCGTTGATGACGGCGGCATTGTCATATTGGCCGCCCAGACAACGGTTGGCGTATTTCTCCCAGATCTCCTTGCGCAGCTCGCGGTTCTCGCAGTTCATCAGGAAGGGCTCCCAGGTGGGGATATCCAAGGTGAACACATACTTGCCTGCCGTCTTCTTGTCCTTCTTGCCGGTCTCCAACGCATTCTCCAGCTGGGACTCTGTCAGGCCTTTCAGCTTCTTGACATCGTCCACGACCAGCTTGGTGCTATTGGTAGCGTCTAGGAGGTTGTTGCCGAATTTCAGCGTCAGCGTGGAGAGTTTCTCGTTGATCTCCCGGAAACGCGGCTGCTGGTCGGCAGGCACGTTGGCGCCACCCCGCACGAAGTCCTTGTAAATGACCTCCAAGAGACGCTTCTGCTCCGCGTTGAGCTGCATCGCATCCTGATGCTCATAGACATACTTGATACGAGCGAACAACTGATCATTCAGCATGATATCATCGCCGTGTTTGGTCAGCATCGGGATAATGGTGTCCGAGAGGGCTTTCATCTCATCGTCGTTGCAGCACTCGGTGAGGTTCAGGAATACGCCAGCCACCTTGTTGAGCAGTTCGCCGCTGTACTCATACGGGATGATGGTATTGCCGAAGGTCGGCTCCTCGGTATTGTCGCAGATAGCCTGGATGGCCTCTCTCTGCTCCTGGATGCCGCGCTCGAAAGCGGGCAGATAGTGTGATTTCTGGATCTTGTCGAACGGCGGCACCCCGTAAGGCGTATCCCATTCTTGGAAGAAGGGATTGTCATCCGTCAAAACCTCTTTCTTCTGCCGATGGCAGCTGGTACCAATAACCGTGGTGATAATCAAACACATAATAATAGAATATCGTTTCATATCTTTTAAAAATTAAAGCGTGCAAATATACATAAAAAGAAGGCAGAGGAGAATAGTCCCTCCCCTACTTTTTCATTTTGGCATTTTTGGCAAAACGGAAGAGCTCCACAGGCAGATGGCAGTAGCCGTCCGGATGCTTGTCGAGGTAGTCCTGATGATACTCGTCGGCGGGATAGTAGTTCTGCAGTTTCTCTATCTCGGTGACGATCGGCAGGTCGTATTCCTGTTGTTTTAGATGGAAGAAGTCGCTGATCACAGCCCGTTCGTTATCGTCGGTGTAATAGACGCCCGTGCGGTAGCGCGTGCCCACGTCGTGGCCCTGCTGGTTCAGCATCGTCGGGTCGATGGCGTGGAAGAACATGTCGAGGAGGAAAGAGAGGTCCAGCAGCTCAGCGTCATAGACCACCTTGACGGTCTCGACAAAGCCAGTGGTGTCGGTATAGACCTCCTGGTAGGTGGGGTTGTCGGTATGGCCGTTGGCGAAGCCGGTCTCCGTCTCGAGGACGCCCTCGATCTGTTTGAAGAAGTGCTGCGTGCCCCAGAAGCAGCCGCCTGCGAAGTAGATCTCTTTACGTTTCATAACTCGTAATTTAGGGGGCAAAGATAGTGATTTTTTCAAGTTATCAGTTGTCAGTTTTCAGTTTTCAGTTTTCAGTTAGAAGTTAGGAGTTTGGAGTTTGGAGTTTGAATGTCAATGCCTAAATAAGGTTGACCGTTTGTCTCTTATTTGTGATTGCTCTTTTGTTAATTTTCTTTTGCATTTCTATGCG
>JAFZZT010000047.1 GCA_017615595.1 Bacteroidales bacterium | reverse complement strand
GGCGTAAAAATGGAGAATGCGGCATTTTGGGAACGGATGTATGCGGCCAACATCGGACGGATGATAGGGCTTTGCCACCGCTATGTCAATGACTTGGCGTTGGCGGAGGACCTGGCGCACGAGGCGTTCCTCAAGGCGATGGAACGTTCCGACACCTACCGCGCCACCGGCAATTTCGAAGCTTGGCTGATGCGCATCACCGTGAACCACGCCATCCAGCATCTGCGCGAAAGCATCGATACCGTGACGATTGTAGAGGAGGAGACGCCGGATGTCACCACGGAGGAAGCCCCTATTTGGGAGATGGACTTCTCCCAGGAGGAACTGCTCGCGGCGGTGCAACAGCTACCGGTCCGACTGCGCACCGTCTTCAACCTCTATGCCATTGACAACCAATCACATGCCTACATCGCCGACCTGCTGAACATCTCCATCGCCAACTCCAAGGAGCTGCTGTTCCGTGCCCGCAAGCGGTTGCGGCAGTTGCTCACCCAAATGGCCGAAGAGAAAGAAAAACGAAAAAAGGGAGTTTTTGTCATGATACTACTATTCTTATTGCAGCATTCCGAGGCCGCCCGCACCGACCGGATGTTCCGAAACGGGCTCTCCTCGCTGACTTACACGCCTGCGAAGCCGCTCTCTACCGTACAGATACGGCAGGCGGCCACAGAGGCTCCGTCCAGCGCGGGAATTTTCGTGGCGGCTCACCGCGTAGCCCTGACCACCGCCACTATTGCGGGGGTTGCCGGCGGCGTGTGCGCCTGGCAGGTTGTCCGTACCACACTGAACGACAGTCCGTTGCCGGAGCCGATATCACCCGTTGAGTCGCCTGTCAGCATTCCTGCTGATAGCCTTGCCGCGACCGAGATGCCCGTTGAGGTACCCGTAACAACTGCGCCATCAGAACGTTCCGAAACAAATAGCAAACCCGAAATCATCGTTGTCACAAAAGAGATTGTGGTGAACGATACGGTTGTGGTCCGTGACACCGCGATTCTGAAAGACACGGTCTATTTAATGCAAAAGCCATGAAAAAGAAAAACATCATTACACTTATCGTATTGTTATTCAGTGTTATAGGAAGCCTCTCCGCACAGAACACAGACACCATGTACGTGGTGAAACGGCACGTGGTGCACGACACCGTTTACGTGCGCGACACGCTGCGCGTGCAGGACACCGTCATTATCGCCG
Source organism: Bacteroidales bacterium (assembly GCA_017615595.1). Classification (GTDB taxonomy): domain Bacteria; phylum Bacteroidota; class Bacteroidia; order Bacteroidales; family WCHB1-69; genus F23-D06. Next base: position 30,602 of record JAFZZT010000047.1, on the reverse strand, counting down.
ATTACATTCACAGTGAGGAATTCAAGCAGCTTTTTTACGAGCTGAACGGCGCGGATGCGCAGACGCCTCCCGATTCGTTGCAAAAAATGTGGGCCCAGACTGTAACCTTTTTGGAAAATCGCGTCATCCAGTATGAACAGCAAAACATTTCCACAATGGACAGCATCAAAAAATACGGATTGGCGGGACTCCTGCTTTTGGGATTGAACTCCCTCGCGCCCGCACAGACAGAGGCCACGCAGCCCGCGGGCACGCCTCAAACGAAGACCCAGTCGGTCTTGCACGACAGCCCTTTCAACGGTTTCCACTTCGGTTATACGCTGGAGGCGGATTTCGTGCATCCAACAGAGATGACATCTACCTCCACCGGGAAGAAAACTTACTCGTCTGTTCGCTATGGGGGTCGGTTCGGCTTGGAATGTTCGTATAACTTCGCGGATTATTTCGGGGTGTCTGCCGCTTTGGATTTAGGCTATATTGGAATGCCCAAAGAGGGAATTTTCAGAGAATATTTTGGCGTGTCTATGCCTTTGAAATTCGAATTTCACTACCCTCTTGCTAACAAATTATGGATAACGGCAAATGTTGGCACTCAGATTCGAATGCCTTGGATGACCTTTTTATACGGTTATGATAAATACGGTGGTGAAGTGAATTTCAATTTGTGGTATGCAGATAACCCTGTTACATATCATGATTATTATTACAACAGATATGTTTTTTATGCGGATTTAATGGCTGAGGTAGGCTTGTATTACCAATTGCCCAATCAGAATTATCTTCGTTTTTTGGTAGGATTGGACATTGCCACCACGGATTATGCGCATGGCGGAGTATCAATACAGTCAATGGGCGGTGATGAGCAGTACGTTACCCAACGTAATCACTACCTTTACTTCCAAATCGCCTACCTGCACGGTTTCAGCAAGCAGCAGGCTATCAAGCAAGCACAACCGCACTGGAATGCTGACAAATCATTGTATCGCCACGAATTTCGTTTGGGGGTGAGCGACCCGTTTGGCATTCTGTTGTTGAAAAATGTGCAAGTGGATTTGTTGCATGTTGGCAACCTTTGGATGGACATTAGAAAGGAAAATCGACATTTCACACCTGTGGTGTCCTTTGACTACCACTTCCGTGCTTCCAAATGGTTTTGGTTAGGATTTACGACCGCCTGTAGTTATTACAAAGGTACTGTAGAATATACAGAAGGTTTTGTTCCAGCGGTTGACCTTCCCAATGTTCCCGTTTATTCCTGGCAGGAAAAAGAGCACCAGTTTATCATTATGCCAGAAGTTCGCTTCTCTTATCTGAACCGTCCGCACTTGACCCTATATTCCGGTCTGGCAATGGGATTGCTTATCAATCGCGGGAACTATTATAGGGGGACTGTGGACGAGAACATTTGGTTCGATATCGTTCCAGAGGCCGCATTTTCCCCACAGAAAAACCACACCACCGTCTTTTCCGCGTTCCAGCTGACTGCCTTCGGATTGAAGGCCGGCGCGAATCATTGGTTCGGTAGCTTTGAGGCGGGTTTCGGCATCAAGGGAATTGTCAATCTGGGCGTGGGGTACGAGTTCTGATGATTCATCTCCGCGTATCTGCGCGGATAAGCCAATGCTGAAGTTCCCCTACAAGAACGGCACCATATAAGCGGGCAACATGATCGTCGCCTCATCTTTGGCTAATTCCTTGGTATAGACTAAATAACGCGACTGAATCCTCGAGGAGTACTTCTTGCAGAACTTATCAAGCGACTTATGTGATTGATATCCAGACGATTTTACCTCTATAGGGCAGATTTTTGCGCCACGCGATAGCAGGAAGTCTATTTCGTAGTAATGTTTCTCGTCACGCTGCCAAGTGTGGTAAAAGAGTTCGTTGCCTGCCGCTGCCAGCATCTGCGCCACCAGATTCTCATACACATAACCCATGTTGGCCGGCAGTTTGTCGGACAGCAATTTCTCGTAGATTATGTTTTCCGTGAAATTTTTGTCCCAAAAGGCAAGGGTGACGAACAGCCCCGTGTCGCCCACGAACATTTTGAAATGCTCTAAATTCTTCGTCAGCCCCATTCCCACATTGGGGTCGTCGGTATGATAGACCATATTCACCGTCTTGCTGTCTTCGACAGCTTTTATCAGTTCTGACAGCTTCTCGTTCTCCACCCTGCCCAAGACGGAATAGGGCACATAACGGGTCACGTTGCGGCTCAACTGACCGGGGATGGAACGGAACATCATTGAGGCTCTTCCAGAAGGGTCAATTTTCAGGAAATCGTCCTCGTAAAGTTTCAGTATGCGGCGTTTTGCCTGATCGACCTTGCTGAAATTGTTGGTGTCAAGATAAGCGCAGACGGCTTGCGGCATGCCACCCACCAGCATGTAAAGTCTTAGGTTTCGCGCCGCTTCTCGGTGGGCGGGTCCCAGCCCGTGGTTCGCATCCCAGAACTGGCGCAACAGCGGGATTGTGGCTTCGTCGCCCAGTGCCCAGCGAAATTCCTCATAGTCCATTGGATACATCTGAATCCGATCCTCCTCGCTGGGAATAGTGATGCCCTCGGTGTTCTTCTTGATGCTGATAAGGGAGCCCGTCTCGATATAGTCATAGCGACCGTCCTCCACCAAATACTTGATAGCCTGTCGGGCGAGCGGACACTTCTGCACTTCATCGAAGATGATGACCGACTTCCTCGGTTTCAGCGTCACGTGGTAAGCGGTTTGGAGGTAGAGGAACAGATAGTCCATGTCCATCAGGTTGTTGAACAAGTCCTTGATTGTTTGGGAAGCTTTGTTGAAGTCAATGAGCAGATACGAATCATACTCGTTTTTTGCGAAGGTTTCCACAATGGTCGATTTTCCCACACGTCTTGCGCCCTCAATCATCAACGCACTCGCGCCGTTGCTCTTCTGTTTCCATTTCAGTATCTGATTGTAAATCTTTCTTTTAAAGATTCTTTTCTCCATGATATGGATGTTTTATTAAACACTGCAAAGATATAAAAATTCCATTTCCCACAAATTTATTTTGATAAAAAATTCCATTTCCCACAAATTTTAGCAATAGCCACCCATGCCCATACGTCTGCTTCGGGAAGATGTCTAATGGCTATAGCGTGCGTTGCGTGAAGGACGGGGCGAAGACCACCACCCCGAAAACCAAACTCAAGATAAGGAAAAAGACCAAAGGTTCTTAATTTCCGAATGCCCTCCCCACCCACAACAAAAAGGACCGCCTCACGGCGGCCCTTTTGTCATGCTGTAACCCTTTTTTTAATAATTAAAGTTGGAAGCTACTATTTGACGAGGTCAACAATAGCCTTAAATGCCTCAGGATTGTTCATCGCGAGGTCGGCAAGGGCTTTGCGGTTGAGCGCCACACCTTTTTTGCCTAAGTTGCCCATGAGGACAGAGTAGGACATGCCATATTCGCGCGCACCCGCGTTGATACGGGTGATCCACAAACTTCTAAAGTTTCTCTTTTTGTTCTTTCTATCGCGGTAGGCGTATTGCTGGCCTTTTTCCCACGAATTGACTGCAACGGTCCAAACGTTTTTACGTTTGCCGAAGTACCCACGGGTACGTTTCAAAATCTTTTTTCTTCTTGCTCTGGAAGCAACATGATTTACTGATCTTGGCATAATTGATTTTCCTTTCTTTTACGTCAGCGGTTTATAAACGCTATAAACTCTTTTCGGGCTGATAGTAAACTTTTTAATGATTAATAACTTGGGTTAATTAGCACTGTCCCAGCATTTGCTTGACGGTGCGTTCTAAGTTTTGTTCGACAATAGCGCTGTAAGCCAGGTTACGTTTTCTCTTTTTGGTCTTTTTGGTGAGAATGTGGCTGTGGTAAGCGTGATGTCTCTTGATTTTACCGGTGCCGGTCAAAGTGAATCTTTTCTTGGCAGCGGATTTCGTTTTAATTTTTGGCATTTTCTCTAATTTTTAAAGGTTAATATATATAGAGTTGACAGCATTTACTTTTTAGATTTCGGACTCAGCATGATGGTCATGTTCTTGCCCAGCAGGGTAGGCATCTGATCCAGCTTGCCGTAGTCTTCCAGACTCTGGGCGAAGCGCAAAAGCAGGAGCTCTCCCTGGTCTTTGTAGATGATGGAGCGGCCCCGGAAGGTGACCATCACCTTGACTTTGTATCCGTCAGAGAGGAATTTGGTGGCGTGGTTCAGCTTGAAGTTGAAATCGTGGTCATCGGTCTGCGGACCCATGTGGATCTCCTTGACCTGCGTCTTGGCGCTGTTGGCCTTGATCTCTTTCTGCTTCTTTTTCTGTTCGTAGAGATATTTCTGATAATCCATCACCTTGCACACGGGCGGGTTGGCCTGCGGGGAGATCTCTACCAGATCCAACTCATAGCGCTCGGCAATCTCCAAGGCTTCCCGAAGAGAGACAATCTTGGGCTCGAAATGCTCTCCTACAACGCGTACGACTTGGGAGGTAATGTTTTCATTAATATTATGTTGGGCTTCCTTCTTGTTGGGCGCAACATAACGAACTCGGTTTCTAGGGTTTGGTGTGCTCTTCAAAGTTCCTTTCTGTTTGTTATTCTAATAATTTTATACTTAATAAATTGGGGCGCAAAAATACACTTTTTTTTTATCCTACTCCATTTTGTGTATTTTTTTTATTTTTGCACTTTCTTACGATATAGAATTCTCTTGAATATGAAAGAATCATTGGCTCACAGAATCAAAGCCCTTTTTGTGGGAACCCTTCTCCTGATAGGCTTTTGCGTCAACCCGCTCCAAGCACAGCGCTCTGAAATCGGACTCTTTGGCGGTGGCGGTTTTTACCTCGGCGAACTGAATCCCACCCATCTTTTTGCCGCCACCAAGCCCGCCGGTGGACTCGTTTATCGCTATAATTTGTCGCCCAGATGGGCCCTCAAAGCAGATTTCATCTTCGGAAAAGTGGCCGGAAGCGACGCCACCACGAACAAGGGTTACGAACGCAACCTCAGCTTCTTCTCCCCGATCACCGAGTTCTCCGCCGAAGCCGAGCTCAACTTTTTCAACCTGTACAGTTCCACCGGCAAAAACCGGTTCACCCCCTATATCTTCGCCGGTGTCACCCTGTTCTCTTTCAACCCCAAGACCGAATACAACGGCATGGTCTATGAACTGCAGAGCTTCGGTACCGAAGGACAAGGTCTGGAAGGCGGTCCCGAGAAGAGCTATTCCCTCACCTCTTTTGCTATCCCCTTTGGCATCGGCCTCAGGGCAACCATCGGCCGCTATATCTCCATCGGGGCGGAGTGGGGTATCCGCTACACCTTCACCGACTATCTCGATGATGTGCGTGGGGTCTATTACGACAACGACCTCTTGCGCGAGAACCGTGGCGACCTCATCGCCAACCTCGCCGACCGCTCCCCCGAACTGACGGATGAGCAAGGCAACGCCCTGCCCTTCCACCAGGCCGGCGAACAGCGCGGCAACACCACCACCCACGACATCTACTCTTTCTTCGGGGTGATCTTCACCGTGAAGTTTGGCAACGAGGACACCACCTGCGATTTGAAATTGCCGAGAAAGAGACGTTAGTATTCATCATAGCGAAAAAATGTTAGTAAAAGAAACCATCCCGCAACATGTTGCCATTATCATGGATGGCAATGGCCGTTGGGCCCAGCAGGACGGCCACGAGCGCACATACGGACACCAGCATGCCCTCACGGCCGTGAGAGACACCATCGAGGGCGCCGCCCAATTAGGCATCCGCTACCTGACCCTCTATACCTTCTCTACCGAGAACTGGAACCGTCCCAAAGAGGAGGTGTTCCTGCTCATGTCCCTCTTCGTGCAGACGATCCATCATGAGCTGGAGGAGCTGAACAACAAAAACGTGCGTCTGCTCATTACCGGCCGCATGGAAGACCTGCCGGAAGACTGCCAGCAGGCCATGCGCCACGCCATGGAGGTAACAGCCCACAACACCGGCCTCACCGTCATCCTCGCCCTGAGCTATAGCGGCCGCGCCGAGCTCACCGACATGCTCAAAAAGGTGGCCCAAGAGGTGGCCGATGGGAAACTGTCACCCGCAGATATCACGTCAGAGACTATCTCCCAGCATCTTTACCTGCCTCAGGTTCCCGATCCCGACATCCTCATCCGCACGGGCGGCGACCTCCGTGTGAGCAATTTTCTCCTCTACGAAATTGCCTACTCGGAACTCTTTTTCCTGCCCATCCTCTGGCCCGATTTTAGAAAATCTCATCTCATACAGGTCTTGGAAGAGTATCAGCAAAGAGAACGCCGATTTGGTCAGACAAGTGCCCAAGTGGCAAAACCATAATTTTTTGTATCTTTGCCGACTTTTTAAAAACTTGGAATGAGACTGCAAAAATTCATTTTTCGGCTCCTGTTACTGATGATGATTGTCTGTACTACAAACAGTTACGGACAAGTCGTGGTTTCTGGGGATGGCCCGGACAAGCCTGAAAAAATGGATTATACGAACCCCAAAGAATACGAAATCGGCGGAATCACCTCCTCAGGAACAGCTCCTTTGGACCAACGCCTCCTCTCTTTCCATGTGGGCGACAAGATCATGATCCCCGGCGATGAGATTTCCAACAGCATCAAGGCACTCTGGCGCACGGGTCTCTATGAGGACGTGGAGATCACCCTCACCCGCGTGACCGGCAACCTCGCTTTCCTCGATGTGCGGCTGGAAGACAGATCCCGCCTCATCTCCTTTGGTTTCAAAGGGACCACCAAGGCCGATGAAACCGACCTCCGCGACAAACTCCATATCTCTCAAGGCAATATCGTCAATGACAACCTGAAGACCACCTGCACCAACATCATCAAAAAGTACTATGTTGAAAAAGGTTTCTATAACTGCGAGGTGAAGATTGAGGAGATTCCTGACGAGAAGATCAAAAATGCTGTCAGCCTCTTGTTCGATATCCAGAAATACAAGAAGGTCAGGATTGCCAAAATCAATATCGAGGGAAACAACAATGTGCCCCAGGCCGTGCTGCTGCGTTCCATGAAGGAGACCAAGGAGAAATCCCGCTTCATGCCTCTCTACAAGGCCGATACCGCTATCAGATATACCCTCAAGCACAAAGGCTATTATCAATCCAAAGACATCGTCAAGCATTTCGATGAATATTTCTCCCCACGTGTGAAACTGCGTATCTTCAAGAAATCCAAGTTCACCAAGGAGACCTATGCCAAAGACAAGATCAACTTGATCAACAAATACAACGAGTTGGGTTTCCGAGACGCCATCATTGAACGCGACACCTACTACATTGACAAGGGGGATGTCTTCATCAACATCAAAGTCAACGAGGGTCCTCGCTACTATTTCCGAAACATCAACTTTGTGGGTAATACGGTCTATCCGACCACTTTGCTCAACCAGCTGCTGGGCATCAGCAAGGGAGATGTCTATAACCAGACGCAGCTGACCAAGAACCTGACGATGAAAGAGGAGGGTGACGACATCGCCTCGCTCTACATGAACAACGGATACCTTTTCTTCAGCGCCAATCCTGTGGAGGTGGCCGTGGAGGGCGACTCCATCGATATTGAGATCCGTATCCGCGAGGGCAAGCAGGCCCGCTACAACAAAATCAACATTGTGGGCAACACCAAGACCAACGACAATGTGATCTTGCGTGAGATCACCACCATCCCCGGCCAGCTCTTCAACCGCGCCGACATTATCCGCACGCAGCAGGTGCTCATGTCGCTGGGCTATTTCAACCAGGAGAAGATGGATGTACAGCCCAAACCAAACGAGACTGACGGTACGGTGGACATCACCTACGTGGTGGAGGAGACCACCTCCGACCAGCTTTCCCTGAGTGCCGGTTATGGTGCTACGGGCTTTGTCATCACCGCAGGTGTCACCTTCAACAACTTTTCTACCAAGAAGCTCTTCAAGAAAGACGCCTGGACGCCCATTCCTGGCGGTGACGGACAAAGACTCTCGCTTAACGTGTCCACCAACGCCACCTGGTATCAATATTACAACCTGTCTTTCACAGAGCCATGGCTGGGTGGCAAGAAGCCTAACGCCTTGACGATGGGTGTCTATTATCAGAAACAGACAAACAGCCGGAAGAAGACGGACGAGACCTACGCCTGTTCCAGTATCGCCGGCGCCTCCGTCTCCCTGGCCAGCCAGCTCAAGTGGCCCGATGACTACTTCACTATGTCGCACACGCTGTCATACGAGTATTACAATGTGAAGAATTGGTCTGGCTATTACGTCTTCAGCAACGGCCACGCCAACAGCTTGAGTTACGTCTTCACGTTGTCGAGAAACTCCGTCAATGCGCCTATCTATCCGCGCGAAGGTTCCAGCCTCTCCTTCTCGGTGCAGCTGACCCCGCCGTACTCCTTGATGTCCCACAAGGACTACACCAACGCCACTGACCAGGAGAAATACAAGTGGCTGGAGTTCCACAAGTGGAAATTCAGCGCCTCTTGGTTTACCCGCATCGTGGACAATCTGGTCCTGAATGTCCGTTTGAAGATGGGCTTCATGGGATGTTATAACAAGCAGATCGGCATCACGCCGTTCGGCCGTTTCTATCTGGGTGGTGACGGACTCTCCACTTACGCCTACGACGGCCGTGAGGTCATCGGCATGCGCGGCTACGAAGACGAGGTGCTCTCCCCGTATGTGGACGGACTCTCCACCGGTGCCAGCATCTACCACAAGTTCACCGCCGAGTTGCGCTATCCCATCACGCTCAATCCTTCCGCCACCGTCTATCTCCTTGCCTTCCTGGAGGCTGGTAAAGGATGGATCGACAAACATCAGTACAACCCGTTCAACCTCTACAAGTCTGCCGGTGTCGGCGTGCGCGTCTATCTGCCCATGTTCGGCTTGATTGGCTTCGACTACGGTTACGGTTTCGATGATGTGCCCGGACGCAACAGCAAGCACAGCCAGTTCCATATCTCCATTAACCAATCCATAGACTAATACAATAAATCATACATCTTCACGTTAATAACAGCACAAAAATTTAATACAATGAAAAAAATTATCCTTTTTGCCATGATTTGTTTTGCCTGTATGACCTCTTTCGGGCAAAAGTATGCGTATATCAACTCGGAATATATCCTTTCCAACATGTCGGAATACAAAGAGGCCCAAGCTGAGCTGAATCGTCTGGCTGTCATGTGGCAGAAAGAGATTGAAGCCAAGTTCTCCGCCATCGACTCCATGTACAAGAGATACCAGGTAGAGGCCATCACCATGCCGGAGCAGATCAAGATCAGCCGCGAAGAGGCTATCATCGCCGAGGAAAAAGCAGCCAAAGATCTGCAAAAGAAACGTTTCGGTCAAGATGGCGACCTCTTCAAGAAGAGAGAAGAGCTCGTGAAGCCTATCCAGGACCGCGTCATCTCCACCGTCAACGACTATGCCAAGGAGAAGGGCTATGCCTTCGTCTTCGACGCCGCCGGCGACATGACCATCATCTATGCCGACCCGAAATGGGACATCAATGCCCAAATTTTACAAAAGTTGGGCGTTTCAGTAAACGATGAGCTGGATGATTAGTCTATTTCCCTGTTTTTGAATTTTATAAATCAGAAAAAAATATCAGAATGAAAAAATTGTTAGTTCTCGTGGCAGCCGTTCTGTTCTTCTCTTTGAACCCTGCCTCTGCTCAAAAGTACGGACACGTCAACTCCGGTGAGATCTTGGAGCTGATGCCCGGTATCGATTCCCTGCAAATTAAATTACTGGCTTTCCAAACGGAATTGCAGACGGAGTATCAAAACATGGTACAAGAATATCAACAGAAAAAGGACAAATTTGACCGTGAGGTCGGCACCATGTCCTCTTCTGTCCGTCAACTCCGCGAGAAGGATCTGGAAGACCTTGCCAATCGCATCCAGGCTTTCCAGGCTGATGTGCAGGACGACTTGGAGGAGAAACAGTACGAGCTGGCAAAGCCCTTCCAGGATAAGATTCAGAATGCCATCAACAAGGTGGCCAAAGATCATGGCTATGCTTACATCTTCGACACGAAGATCCTCCTTTACTATGATGGTGGTGATGATGTTACCCCCATGGTGAAAAAAGAATTAGGTATCAAGTAAAACTACACGGTCATGAAGAAACTGTTCCTTATATTATTGGCAGTCTTATGCTGTGCGGGCCTCTCAGCCCAAAAAGCCAAGTTCGGCCATGTGGACTACGCGTCCATCATGCCGCTGATGCCTGGCATTGACACGGCCAAGACCGCGCTCGCTGCCCTGCAAGACGTGTTGGAGGAGGAAGGAGCTCTCATGTCTCAGGAGCTGAAACAGAAAGAGGCTGACTATATGAAGCTGGTCAACTCCGGCGCTTCCGCCGCTATGCTGAAAGTCAAAGAAGACGAATTCAACAAACTCTATGAGCGCTTCCAGACTTTTGTCACGGACGGTGAAAGACGCTTGCAAGAGAAACAGCTCGAGTTGTTGAAACCATTTCAGGAGAACATCATGGCTGCCATCAAGAAGGTGGCCGAGGCGGAGCATTACACCTACGTCTTCGACATCTCCACCCTTGCTTTCTATGGGGAGAGCACAGACCTGACCGCGGCTGTCAAAAAGGAGTTGGGAATCCAATAATCCTTACCCGCCAGCGGAAAGAAATATCCCTGCCGATGTTCGTTGGCGGGGATTTTTTTTGTTTTCAATGAAAAGAAAAAGGAGGTCAAAACGACCTCCTTTTCTTTTTTTAGACCTTGTAAGATACTACTCCAGATCGATGGCCTCGCAGGGGCATGCGTCAGCGCAAGCGCCACATTCGATGCACAGATCGGGGTTGATGGTGTAAGGAGTGCCTTCAGAGATGGCCTCTTGAGGACATTCGCCTTGGCAAGTACCACAGCTTGCACAAAGGTCCGGATTAATTTTATAAGCCATAGTTGTTGTTTTAAGTTGTTTGTTTAATTTGGCGGCAAAAATACATTTTTTTTATATCTAGCAGCCGCTTCTCAAAAATTTTATTGACTAAGGAAAGAGGCTAAAATTTAAGACGATGTTGAAATAATTTTTTATGCGATTGATGATGCCTTTTCCGCTGAAAAATTATACCTTTGCCATCTAATTGACGGAAGCATGGAAAAGACGAATGAAACCCCTTTAATGCGGCAATACAACAAGTTCAAAGCGCAACACCCAGACGCCATTTTGCTGTTCCGGGTGGGGGATTTCTACGAAACATACGGACAGGATGCCATCACCGCATCCAGAGTGTTGGGCATCACCCTGACCAAACATCACTCCAAAGGGACATTCCAGACCGAGTTGGCGGGCTTTCCCTATCATGCGCTGGATGTCTATCTGCCCAAACTGGTGAAAGCTGGTTTGCGGGTGGCTATCTGCGAGCAGCTGGAAGACCCGAAACTGACTAAGACACTCGTCAAGCGCGGCATCACGGAGATGGTGACGCCGGGTGTCTCCATCAACGACAAGGTGCTGGAGCAACGCGAGAACAACTTCCTCGGCGCCATCCAGCTGAACGACAATATCAGCGGCGTCTCTTTTGTCGATATCTCCACTGGCGAGTTCTATGTGGCGGAAGGTGACTTTACCTATCTCGACAAGCTTCTGCAAAACTTCAAACCTGCCGAGCTCGTGATCCAAAAGAACAAAATGTCCCGCTTCAAAGAGCTTTTTGGAGACAAGATACTGCTGACGCCCTTCGATGATTGGGTTTTCACCTCGGATTTTGCCATGGAACTGTTGACCAAGCACTTTCAGACCACCTCGCTGAAGGGCTTTGGTGTGGACGCTTTGCCCCATGGCATCATCGCGGCGGGTGCGGCCTTGCATTATCTGTATGAGACGCAAAACCACAAGATACAGCATATTAACAAGTTGACTCGCATTGAGGAGGAACGCTATGTGTGGCTGGATCGTTTCACGGTCCGCAACCTGGAGCTGGTCGCCACCCCCAACGAGAATGCCGTCACCTTGCTGCAGATCCTGGATCAGACGCAGACGCCCATGGGCTCCCGCATGCTCCGCAAGTGGCTGCTGATGCCCTTGAAGGAGAAGGTGTTGATAGACGAACGACTCTCTATGGTGGACTTCTTGATGCAGCACAACACCTTGGCGGAAGAGTTGGCCGGTGAACTGAAGAGAGTGGGGGATCTGGAGAGAATGGTCTCGAAGATAGCCACGGGTAAGATCAACCCGCGCGAGGTGCTGCAACTCTCCCGCGCGCTGCGGGCGGTCGAGCAGATCCAACAACAGTGCCAGAACTCGGAGGATTCGTCGCTTGCCAAAATAGCCGAACAGCTCAACCCGTGCCTCTCCATCTGCACGCGCATCGAACGGGAGATTGAAGAGGATGCACCTGTCGTGGTCAGCAAGGGCAATATTTTCCAAGCTGGTGTCAATGAGCAACTGGACGAGCTGAGAAACTTGGCTACCAACAGCAAGAACATCCTCGCCGATATCCAGAAGCGCGAGGCTGAACGCACAGGCATCACCAATCTCAAGATCGGCTTCAACAATGTGTTCGGATATTACATCGAAGTCTCCAATTCCCACAAGAGCAAGGTGCCGCCCGAGTGGACAAGAAAACAGACGCTGACCAACAACGAGCGCTACATCACCGAGGAGCTCAAAGAGCTGGAAACGAAAATCCTCGGTGCCCAAGACCAGATTGGTGTTATCGAGACTCAGCTCTTTAATGAATTGCTGATCAGCCTGACCGACTATATCTCTTTGATCCAGCATGACGCCCGCCTGTGCGCCCGTCTGGACGTGCTGCTTTGCTTTGCGAATGTCTCCGCGGCAAACCAGTATGTGCGTCCGGTCATCAACGACAGCTTGAGTATCAAGATCAAGCAGGGTCGTCACCCCGTCATTGAGAAGCAGTTACCGCCCGGCGAGCCCTATATCGCAAATGATGTCACGCTGGACAACGACAAACAGCAGATCATCATCATCACGGGACCGAACATGTCGGGTAAGTCTGCCCTGTTGCGCCAGACCGCGCTCATCGTGCTGATGGCGCAGATCGGCTGTTTTGTGCCAGCGAAGAGCGCACAGATCGGCATTGTCGATAAGATCTTCACCCGTGTAGGCGCCTCCGACAACATCACGACAGGCGAATCCACCTTCATGGTGGAGATGAACGAGACGGCCAGCATCCTGAACAACATCTCCAATCGCAGCTTGATCCTGCTGGATGAGATCGGACGCGGCACGAGCACCTACGACGGTGTCTCCATAGCCTGGTCCATTGCCGAGTACCTGCACGAGAACCCGTACGCCCGCGCCAAGGTGCTGTTTGCCACCCATTACCACGAGCTGAACGACATGGCGGCGCAGTTCCCCCGCATCAAGAACTACCACGTCTCCATCAAGGAGATCGACAATAAAGTCTATTTTCTCCGAAAACTCGAGCCCGGCGGCAGCGAGCATAGCTTCGGTATTCATGTGGCACGCATGGCCGGCATGCCCTCCTCAGTACTGCGGCGAGCCGAGATCATCTTGAAACAGCTCGAACAGAGCCGTGCCAACAAAGACAGCAAAGAGCCGATGATCGAGAAGTCCAACCCTGGCTATCAGCTCAGCTTCATCAACCTGGACGACCCCTTGCTGCTGGAGGTCAAGGACGTGATTGTGGGACTGGACATCAACAGCCTCACTCCCGTGGAGGCGCTCATGAAACTGAATGAGATCCAGCAGTTGCTGACCAAGGGGAAGAAATAAAAAAAAGGATGACGATGGTCATCCTTTTTTATTGGTGTCTCAGCTGGGATTCGAACCCAGGACCCCATCCTTAAAAGGGATGTGCTCTACCTGCTGAGCTACTGGGACATCCGTCTCTATTGAGGCTGCAAAAATAGTCTTTTTTTCATTATGTTCGGTATCTCTCCTTTTATTTTTCCGAATAATATATTTAAATCACTGATTATCAACTAAAAGCAAGATGTTTTTAAATAAAAAATCAAGGGTGGTCTTTTTTTTGAAAAAATTGTATATTTGCTTTGTAAGGTATTGAATATTAATATGATAAAAATCATTTTTGGATTTTTTGCAAGATAATCCTGAAATTATCCAAAACGGGATGGTTTCTGGTTGAAAATCGGCGAAAAATGAAAAATGACGGCGCAAAAACGACACTCCCTAATACTCAATAAAATGCTAAAAAAACTGATTTTAAAGCCTAGAAGAGACACGATCACCCTTTGTTTACCCCCGGAATGGGTGGGCAGACCGTTAACCTGTATTCTCAGATCGGAGGAAGGATATTTTGAGGAGATGGTATCCGAAGTGAGCGAGGATGCCATCCGATACCAGCGGTTAAAGTACCGGCATCGGCGGAGGCGGTATAAAATAGGAAAGAGTCGGCGGCGGCGTTAGTGCAGGTTGGCGCCGATGAGGTGCATAAACTCCTGGCGGGTGTTCTCGTTTTTCAGGAACGCGCCAGTGAACTCAGAGGTGGTGGTGACAGAGTTCTGTTTCTGGATGCCTCTCATGCACATGCAGAGGTGCTGGGCTTCGATCACGACAGCCACGCCCATGGGGTTGAGGACCTCTTGGAGGCAGTCCTTGATTTGGGTGGTCAGGCGCTCTTGCAGTTGCAGGCGGCGGGCGAAGCACTCCACCACGCGCGGGATCTTGCTCAGGCCTACGATCGTGCCGTTGGGAATGTAGCCGACATGGGCTTTGCCGAAGAAGGGCAGCAGATGGTGCTCGCACAAGGAGTAGATCTCGATGTCCTTGACCACGACAATCTGTTTGTAGTCCTCGTGGAAGAGGGCGCTTTCCAGGATTCTCTTAGGGTCTTGACGATATCCGTGTGTCAGGAAATCGATGGATTTGGCGGCGCGCATGGGGGTCTTGATCAAGCCCTCGCGTTCGGGGTCTTCCCCAATGTGGAGCAGAATATTGCGGTAGCTGTCGGCCAAAGCGGCGACTTCTTCATCGGGCAAGTTGTGGATGGTGGTGGTTCCACCTTTTATTTCAGTCATAATGGGTTATTGTATAAAAGGATTGTATAGTTTTTCGTGTTTAACGGTGGTGTTGAATCCATGGCCGGGGATGATGACGGTCTCGTCCGGGAGGCACAGGACTTTGTTTTTGATCATCTCTACCAGCAGGTCGCCGTTTCCGGTGGGCAGGTCGCTACGGCCCACACTCTCTTCAAAGATCAGGTCGCCGCAGATGAGATAGCCGTTGGCTTGGTCGTACAGGGTGATGCTGCCGTCGCAGTGGCCGGGGGTGTACAGGACTTGCAGCCGCTGCTGGCCGAAGGCGAGGGTGTCGCCCTCTTTCAGGAAACTGCTGGCTGGAGGCATGGTCTCGACGCTCAGGCCGAAAGCCACCGCATAGGCGTGGGCCATCCGATAAATGGGCTGTCCCGCTTCGTGCATCAGCAGGGTGGCGGACGGCCATGCCTGCACGCACCAGGGGTTGCCCGCGATATGGTCGATGTGAGGGTGCGTGTTGATGATGTGTTTTACTGTCAGATGATGGTTGTCGATATACTCTTGGAGTTGCGCATCCTCATAGCTCTGACAGTTGCCCGGGTCCACAATGATGGCTTCCTTCGAGGCATCATGCAGCACCAACGTGTTCACCATGATGGGGTTGAAGTGGAATGTGCGGACGGTTACGTCTTGGAATTGTTGGGTCAAGCCTTCCATATAAGCAGACAGAGTGGATTTCTTTTTGCGGATGGGTTGTTTAACGAATCTCTTGGCCATTACTGTAACGGATTACCTGATAGACTTCCCCGTTGGGTTTCCAATAGGTCCAGGTGCCGTCTTTCAGTCGGTTCTTGAAGGCACCGGTGTAGTGCTTCTTGCCGTTTTCATAATACTCCGTGAACTTGCCTTCCGCTACGTCATCCTTGAAATTTTGCTCACGCACTTTGACCTCCTGCACGTTATAGAAGGTCCACTTGCCTTGCTTTTTGTCGTTGGCGTATTTGCCTTGGGCGAACACCTTGCCATTTTGGGCATACTCTTTCCAAAGGCCTTGTTTCAGATTGTTGTGGTAATGTCCCTGTTTGGATTTGTGCTTGGTCTCTTCCCAGAAATAGGTGTAGGAGCCGTTCATGAGGCCGTTTTTGTATTCGATGATATATTTCTGGTGGCCGTCTTCGTACCAGCCTGTCCATAAACCGGTCATTTCACCTTCATGGAAGAATCCGGCGTCTTGCGTGTGTCCGTTGGGATAGTAGGAGTACCATTCGCCCTCTTCCTTGTCGTGGCTGAAAGAGCCCTGGCGTTGAAGTTTGCCGTCCTCATACCATGCTTTCCAGACGCCTTCGCGCTGGCCGTTGACATAGTCGCCGCTCTTCCAGAGCTGGCCGTTGTCGTAATAGTAAATCCAGTTGCCGTTTTGCAGGCCCTTTTCAAAATTGCCTTTACTGCCCAGGATTCCGCCGGGATGGTAGAATTTCCACTCGCCTTGCTGCAGACCCTTGACGGAGTTGCCCTCCATGCTCTTCTCGCCGTCTTTGTCCCACCAGCAGGCATAGCCTTCCAGCTCGCCCATGTTGTAGTCGCCCTCAAAATACTTGTTGCCATTGTCGAAATACTCGATGGCATGGCCGTGGACGCTGTCAGCCTGGTAGCTGACATTCTTGAAGATCTTGCCGTTGGGATGATAGAACGTCCATTGTCCGTCACGTTTCCCGTTCACAAACTGGCCTTCAGACTCGAGGGCCCCGGAGGGATACCAGCTCTTGAAGGGGCCGTTGTCGGCATGGTACTCTTGGTTTATGCGCCCGTCCTCGTACCATACTTTCCAGACACCCACCTTCTCTCCGTTGCGGAAGTCACCCTCGGTCCATTTGGTGCCGTTATAGTGGTAATAAATCCAGTGGCCGTCCTCTTTGCCGTTTTTCTCCACACCGATGGACATCAGCTGGTGGTTTTTCCAATAGTTTTTTACGGTGTCCTGCGCCTGCATGGAGAGGCAAGCGAGCAGACATCCTATGATTACAATGTATTTTTGCATGGGCGTGAGTTTTGAAAGTGCAAAAGTAATAAAAAATATGATAAAGCTATTAGCCGTTGGCTGTTGGTGTTTTGGGGTTCAGTCCAGTGCGAGGCGTAAATAGACGGGCAGATGGTCGGCAAATCCACCAATATAGCGAGGTCCTAAGAAGGTTCGATAGTTTTTGACACCACCATATTTTTCGTCAGGCACGAGCAGAAAGGGAGCATCGTAGATGTGGGGAATGTGCCCTACAACGTGGAGATTGCCTTTGTCGAGCAGCAGTCCACGGGAGACGATCAGCTGGTCGAGACATCCCCAGAAGTCCTCGTGCTTGTGCGATCCCCGGTTGTTGAATTTCAGGAAGAAGTACATCAGGTTGAAGAGCGCGTCGGTTTGGGTGCTATCCGAAAAACGGGCAGCGCGGAGGTGCTCTTCCAGACTCTCATCGGTGCAGTAGTCGTTGAAATCCCCCATGAGCAAGATGTTGGCGTCAGGCGTTGTCGCGAGGATGGTGTCCACCTTCTGCCGGGCCACGTCCGCATAGTGGTTGCGCTTGGGGATGGTCGCGGCGAACCCCCCGTAGCGGGAAGTCCAGTGGTTGACCAGCAGATGCAGCGAGTCGCCATTGCTGAAACGCACCAGTGCGTAAAGCAGGTCGCGGTTGCGGGTCTCAGGCTCAAAGGGGAAGACGACCGGGATCTTCTCGGCACGCACGATGGACACACAGCTGTCGCGGTATAGCAGCGCCACATCCACGCCCCGGCGGTCCGGCGAGTCGTAGTGAACGTATCGGTACCGAAATTTCCGGAGAGGCGACTGATAGCATAAATCCTTGAGCACCTGCTCGTTCTCAATCTCCGCCAGTCCGACCAGATAGGGCGGTTTCCCTTCGCCCATGGCCACCAGCACCTTCCCGATGTTTTGGATTTTACGCTTGTATTTGGCGTACGACCAGTGGTATAGTCCCATAGGGGTGAAGTCGTCATCGTTCGTCAGGGAGTCGTCTGACGGGTGGAACAGGTTCTCCACATTGTAGAAGGCGATCAGACAGGTGTCGGGTGCCTGAGCCCCGGCCCAGCTGATAACAATTGATTGTAAAATAATGATAGTCAGTCTTTTCATAAGCTTGTTTGTTTTTTGGACCGCAAAGATACATCTTTAAATCCATTTGTCAAGGATTTTTTAAAAAACATAAAAATAGTGAAAAACACATTGAAAAGGATGGAGGTTTTGCAACCTTTGATAATTGATTCAAATTTTATATTTTTGCGGTTGCAAATAAAAGTTTGCTTCATGCGAGTAGAAAGAAAGATATGAAACAAAAAGTTGTCTTTATATGGATGTTTTTATGCTGTGTTTTCATGCAGTTGATGGGGCAGCAGCCCAAAACGGTGCTGTATCTCATGCCGTTCTATACATCCACTTATGATGAGAGTGCGTTGTATAATGCCAAAACCGGCAAGGAGTTGAACAACATCCCTTCCTTTCAGATGATGGGCTTTTGGGGTGGAGCGCAGTTGGCCTTGCAGGAATACGAGGATCAAGGCATTCCTTTGGAGGTCGTGGTGCGTGACATCACCAATGACGAGGCCAAGTTGCGTCGTATTCTCGAAGACAGAGACCTGATGAGCCGTGTGGATTTGATCATCGCGCCACTGTTCAGCAAACCGTTTCAGATGGCGGCCCAGTACGCTAAAGAGTATCAAATCCCCATTGTGAATCCTTTTACCTCCAGGGATGATATTTTGGAGGGAAATGACTATGTCTATAAGTTAACCCCTTCCCATGACGCCAATCCTGCTACGCTTGCGTTTATGACCGACAACATGCCTCATCATCAAATCATACTGTATTCGGATTCTGTCAAAAAGAACAACGAGTTACAGGTTTATAGATCCTATTTTGATGCGAACCACATCCCGTATCACGCAGTCTGTTCCCTGCAGGGAGTGCTGAATCTGATGCGTTCAGACATGCACAATGTGCTGGTGGTCTTGCATCAGGGGGAGGCAATCAGTCTGACCCTTTCCCAACGGTTGCTCTATTCCGGCAAGAAGGTGGATCCGGAGCATCTGCTGATGGTGGTGCCGGAGTCATGGATAAGCTCCAACACCTACGATGTGGAGTATTATGACAAATTGAATCTACACTTCTTCTCCGACTATTATGTGGATTTCGAGAGTGAGCAGGTGCAGCTCTTCGTCTATAAGTACACGCAGCGTTTCAACACTATTCCGACACTGAAGAATTTTGCATTTCAGGGTTATGATGTGACTCGTTATTTCATTGAGTTGATACGTCATGACATGGATCAAGATGAGGTCAAGGTGACGCCGTTGTCGTACTATTTTTCCTTTGACAAGCGTCCGGACGGAGGCTACGAGAATGTCAATGTTCAATTCTTGCAGGTGTTGGACAACACCGTCCTGCCGGCAACCTACTAAGGGTGGAGGTGCTGATGGACAATGAGATGAGAATGACCTATTTCGTGGATGTGTTGCTGCCGTTGCCGGTGGCTTCGTTCTTCACCTACCGGGTGCCGGTGGAGATGGAGTCGGCCGTCTCTTTCGGCAAGCGGGTCATTGTGCCATTCGGGCGCAGCAAGCTGTATGCCGCCTTGGTCATCCGGGTCCACACGGAGGCTCCGAAAGCGGTGGCGAAATATGTCTTGGATGTGGTGGATCCCCGTCCGGTCATCTCGGAAAGACAGCTTGCCCTTTGGCGATGGATTGCCGACTACTACATGTGTACGCTCGGCGAGGTGATGGCCTGCGCACTGCCCTCCGCCTTGAAGCTGGCCAGCGAGACCAAGATAAAACTCCGCGCAGACTTCAACGGAGACGTCTCTGTCTTAAATACTTACGAATTGCAAATAGTGGAAGCGCTGATTCATCGGGATACCATGACGGTCGATGAGGTGGCCAAATTAGTGCAGGTGCAGAAGATCATGTCCATCATCAAATCTCTGGTGGACAAGAAAGTCATTCTGACTGACGAGGAGATCCGGAATCCATATATTCCTAAAAAAGAGACCTATATCCGCTTGGCAGATGCCTATTCGACCGAGGAGTCATTCATGGCATTGTTGGACGATCTGGGCAATTCAGCCCGCACCGCGCCCCAGTCGGATGCGCTGCTGGCTTTCATGATGCAAACCCGCGATGGAAACAAGTACGACTTTAAGAAAGCCATTCCCAAGTCCGAGCTGCTGAAGGTGGAGGCCGTCACGCCAGCCCGCTGGCAAACGCTTCTTAAAAAATGTTATTTGGTGGCCGAAGAGAGGACCGTTTCCAGGCTGACGGACGAGACCTCGCGCGACCTCCCTGCCAACATTTTGCTGTCGCCCGCCCAACAAAAAGCCTTCGAATCCATTCACGAGCAATTTGACCAACATCCCGTCACGTTGCTGCACGGGGTGACCGGCAGCGGCAAGACGGAGATCTATATCAAGCTGATTGATCAGGTGTTACAGCAGGGCAAGCAGGTGTTGTATCTGTTGCCCGAGATTGCCCTTACCTCACAGATTGTAAACCGCTTGCGTCGATATTTCGGCGAGAAGGTAGGAGTCTATCATTCCCGGTTCAACGAATACGAGCGGGTGGAGATCTGGTCGAGGGTGCTGGAGCAGAATGTGGCGACAGACAGCTCCAAGTACCAACTCATCCTGGGCGCCCGTTCGGCGTTACTGCTGCCTTATCAGAATCTCGGACTCATCATCGTGGACGAGGAGCACGATGCCTCCTACAAGCAGCAGGACCCGGCCCCGCGCTACCACGCCCGCGACAGTGCCATCATGTTGGGTCACATCCACCAGGCCAAGGTCTTGCTCGGAACGGCAACGCCCTCTCTGGAAAGCTATTACAATGTGGAACAGGGCAAATATGGTTTGGTCAACTTGATGCAGCGCTTTGCCGACAGTCGTTTGCCCGATATCTGGACGGTGAATATGTCAGAGGCCCACAAGCAGCACAAGGTACACGGGGTCTTTTCGGATTTTCTCATCGAGAAGATGCAGGAGGCCTTGGATCGCAAGGAGCAGGTCATCCTCTTCCAGAACCGGCGTGGCTATGCGGTGCGCATGATCTGTCACACCTGCGAGACGATGCCGACCTGTAAATATTGCGATGTCACGCTGACGTATCACAAGCGTAGTAACCTCCTCAAGTGCCACTATTGTGGGTACGCCATCGAGGTGCCGCACGAGTGTCCCACCTGCCATAGCACCGACATCTCCATGAAAGGCTTTGGCACAGAGAAGATCGAGGAGGCGCTGGCTGAGCTCTTCCCCGAGGCGCGAGTGGCCCGTATGGACTTGGATACCACCCGTTCCAAGAACGCCTACCAACGCATCATCTCGGATTTTGAACAGCACCGGACCGACATTCTCGTGGGTACCCAGATGGTGACCAAAGGTCTGGATTTCGATCGGGTCAGTGTGGTGGGCATCCTCAACGCCGATGCGTTGCTGTCGTTTCCCGACTTCCGGGCTTTTGAGCGGGCCTTCCAGTTGTTGTCGCAGGTGAGCGGGCGCGCGGGCCGCAAGGGGCTTGATGGCAAGGTCATCATCCAGACCTATCAGCCCAAGCATCCGGCGCTGCAGTTTGTGGAGACCAACGACTTCCAAGCGATGTATCAAAGCCAGATCCAGGAGCGCCGTGAGTTCCATTTCCCGCCGGTGATCCGGATTATCAAGATCTCGCTCAAACACCCTGAAGAACAGGTGGTTGCCGCTGCCGCCGCGCACTTGGCCAACCTGCTGCGTGCCGAGTTTCCCCGCCGTGTCCTCGGTCCCGAATACCCGTTGGTGGCCCGTATCCAGAACTACTTCATCCAGGACTTCTGGATCAAATTGCCGAAAGACAGTCAGCTGGCGCAGTACAAACAGCAGCTTCAAGCCGTCATCAACACCTTCCGCCAAGAGAGAGCCTACAAGCAGGTGCGCTGTGTTATCAACGTGGACGCGTGAGGAGAGTTGTCAGTTATCAGTGATCAGTTGTCAGTTAGAAGTTAGAAATTTGGAGTTCTCCTCTTTCTTCTCTTCTCTCCTCCCTTATCCTTCTAACCCATCAACCCTCTTAGTTTCTCCAATCCATTGGGCACCCTTTCTCCGGGAGAGGGCGTTAGAGGCGTGTGTAGATCTCTCCCAGCACCTTCTCCTCATTCTCCCAAGTCAGCTCCTGGGCGGCGGTGGCGCAGTGCTCTTGGCATTGCCGGTAGAAGTCGGGATTGTCCATCAGCTGGCGCACGGCGGCGGCCATAGCCTCCGGAGACCACGCTTCCGCAACCACACCCACCTGATAGTGCTCCACAATATGGCGACGTTCCGCCAGGTTGGAGACGACCAGCGGCGTGCCCGCCTTGATATACTCGAAGATCTTGTTGGGCAGACTGAAGCGGGCGTTGGCACTCACATCTCGGTCCATGGCGATACCAACATCGGCCAGCACCGTATAGTTGTAGAGCATCTGCTGGTTCTGGCGTCCCACAAAGGTGACGCGATCAGCGATGCCCAACTCCTGCACTCTCTTCTGCATAGTGGGCAGAGAAGTGCCATTCCCTACCACAAAAAGATGCGCCTCGGGTAGCAACGGCATGGCCTCTATCGTCTCCTCGCCTCCCCTGCCCTCGTTGATGGCGTTGCCCTGCAGGATCAGGATGAACTTGTCGTCCGGCATCCCCAACGAAGCCCGCGTCTCCGTCACGGAAAAGTTGTGCTGCGGCGGGATGTTGCGCACCAGATAGGGTCTGATGCCGTACTCTTTCTCATATTGGTCCACAATGGACTGGCTCACCGTGATGACGGTCTGTAGCTTGGGAAAGCAGAACTTCTCGATATGGCTCCACACCCACAAGGAGGCGGGCTTGCTCACCACCGAGAGCTCGCCACAGAAGTACTCATGACTGTCATAGACCAATCTTTTCTTTCGTATCTTACTGATAATCAGATTGGGAAGCAGCGTGTCCAGATCATTGGCCACATAGACATCGAAACGATGGAAGAGCAGATATACGAAGAGGCGTAGCTGGTATTCAGCATAGAAGAGGAGCCCTCTGCGGAAGAAGAGTCGCAGGCGGTGCGTCTGGTAGGGACGTTCTTCCAGCGTAGGCGAGTCGCCATAGCGGCGGCCCACGAGGGTCACCTGGTAGTCGTTACGTTGCAGGAAGCGTGCCACCTTATCCACACGGGGATCCGTGTAGAGGTCGTTAGTCACCGACAGGATGGCGCGTTTCATTACTCTGCGTACTCGTTACGGCCGTGGCATTTCTTGTATTTGAGACCGCTGCCGCACGGGCACGGGTCGTTGCGGCCCACCTTCTTCTCCACGCGGATAGGCTGGCTGCCCTTGCCGCCCGGGGCAACCTGACGGCCAGCACCGGGGATGTCGCTACGGCCTGTCTGCAGCTTCTTGGCGTCAGACTGCGGCAGCTGGGCCTCGCGCACCTGGGTGTTCTCCGCCACCGGCAGCTTGCCCTTGTTGAGGAAGGAGACAATCTCCTGGCTGATGCGGATCAACAGCTCGTCAAAGAGATTGAAGGACTCCAGCTTATAGATCAAGAGCGGGTCTTTCTGCTCGTAGGAGGCATTCTGGACACTCTCTTTCAAGTCGTCCATGGCACGCAGATGCTCTTTCCAGGCATTGTCGATGACGGCCAGGGTGATGCCCTTCTCAAACGACAAGCCCACCTCGCGTCCATTGGTATCGTGACATTTTTTCAGAGGAGCCACAATATTGATCGTCCTGACGCCATCGGTAAACGGAATGGCGATGTTTTGGAACTGCTCGCCATGTTCCATAAAGACGCGGTCGATAACGGGGAAAGCCTGCTCGCAGACTTTGGCAATCTTCTCTTTATAATGGTTGTAAACCAATGGTTGCAGTCGTTCAATCAACTTGTTAGGACGTTCTTGGATGAATTCGTTCTCTTCGAAGGGAGACTCAATGCCGAAGGTGGTGATCATGGCGGCAGAGAAGCCTTCATAATCTTTGGCATCCCAATATTCGGGCACTATGGTGGCACACACATCCTCAAACATCTGGGCGATGTCAATGGCAAGGCGGTCTCCGAAGAGGGCGTTGCGACGTTTGCGGTAGATGGTGGAACGTTGTTTGTTCATCACGTCATCGTATTCCAGCAAACGTTTACGGATGCCGAAGTTGTTCTCCTCAACTTTCTTTTGGGCACGCTCGATAGACTTGGAGATCATGCTGTGTTGGATCACATCACCATCCTGGTGTCCCATCTGGTCCATGACCTTGGCGATACGGTCGGAACCGAAGAGACGCATAAGGTCATCTTCAAGGGAGACGAAGAACTGGGAGGAGCCCGGGTCTCCCTGACGGCCGGAACGACCACGCAGCTGGCGGTCCACACGACGGGAGTCATGACGCTCGGTGCCGATGATGGCCAGACCGCCCAACTCTTTCACCTTGGGCGTCAGCTTGATATCGGTACCACGACCAGCCATGTTGGTGGCGATGGTGACGGTGCCCTCCTGACCGGCTTCGGCCACAATGTCAGCCTCTTTCTTGTGCAACTTGGCGTTCAACACATTGTGCTGGATGCGGCGCATGTTGAGGATCTTGGACAAGAGTTCGGAGGTCTCCACGGAGGTGGTACCCACCAGTACAGGGCGGCCCTCTTCGTGCAAACGCACGATCTCGTTCACCACGGCGTTGTATTTCTCGCGCTTGGTCTTGTACACCAAGTCATCGGCATCGATTCGGATGACTGGCTTGTTGGTCGGGATGACCACCACATCGAGTTTGTAGATATTCCAGAACTCGCCCGCTTCCGTCTCGGCGGTACCGGTCATACCGGCCAGCTTCTTGTACATACGGAAGTAGTTCTGCAGGGTGATGGTGGCGTAGGTCTGGGTGGCGGCCTCCACCTTGACATTCTCCTTGGCCTCGATAGCCTGGTGCAGACCATCAGAATAACGGCGGCCCTCCATGATACGGCCCGTCTGTTCGTCCACAATCTTCACCTTGTTGTCAATGATGACATATTCCACGTCTTTGGCGAACATGGTGTATGCCTTCAGCAGCTGGTGGACGGTATGGATACGGTCGGAAGCGGCGGCAAAGTTGCTGTATATCTCCTCTTTACGGGCGGCCTTCTCTTCGGGAGAAAGATTGAGCTTCTCCAGTTCGGCAATCTCGGCACCCACATCGGGCATAATGAACATCTTGGCCTGCTCGGCATCCTTGCTGATGACATCGATACCTTTCTCCATGATATCGACCGTGTTCTGCTTCTCCTCGATGACGAAGTAGAGCTCATCATCGATGAAGTGCATGTTGCGGTTCTGCTCCTGCATGAAGAAAGACTCTGTGCGTTGGAGCACCTGTTTCATGCCGGGCTCGCTGAGGAATTTGATGAGGGCCTTGTTTTTAGGCAGACCGCGGTGGGCACGCAACAACAACATGGCGCTCTCATCCTGAGGCTTGGGATCAGGATTCTCCTTCAACATCGCCTTGGCCTTGGTGAGGATGTCGGCCACATAGAGCTTCTGGGCGTTGTAGAGCTTCTCCACAATAGGCTTGTACTGGTCAAAGTCCTGCTTGTCGCCTTTGGGCGTGGGGCCGGAGATAATCAACGGGGTACGGGCATCATCAATCAAGACGGAGTCCACCTCATCGACGATGGCGTAGTTGTGGGGGCGTTGCACCAGCTCCCCGATATTGCGGGCCATATTGTCACGCAGGTAGTCGAAACCGAACTCGTTGTTGGTACCATAGGTGATGTCGGCGTTATAGGCACGGCGGCGGTCGTCGGAGTTGGGTTCGTGTTTGTCGATGCAGTCCACGGAGAGGCCGAGGAACTCATAGAGACGACCCATCCATTCGGAGTCACGTTTGGCGAGGTAGTCGTTGACGGTCACCACATGGACGCCCTTGCCGGGGAGTGCGTTCAGATAGACAGGCAGGGTAGCCACGAGGGTCTTACCTTCACCGGTAGCCATCTCGGCGATCTTGCCATCGTGGAGCACCATGCCGCCGATGAGCTGCACATCGTAGTGGCACATATCCCAGGTGATCATATTGCCACCAGCGGACCAGGTGTTACGGTAGCGGGCAATGTCTCCGTCAATCTCGATGCCGTCGCGGGTGGCGGCCAGGTCGCGGTCCATCTGCGTCGCCTTCACCTCGATGACCTCATTGTCTTTGAAGCGGCGGGCGGTCTCCTTCATCACCGAGAAAGCCTCGGGAAGAATCTCACGGAGGATATGCTGCGTGGTTTCGTAAATCTTCTCCTCCAGTTTTTCACTCTCCTTGTAAAGATCCTGCTTCTCCTCGATGGGCAGATCGTAGTTGGCGTCCAGATAGTCTTTGATCTCCTTCACGCGCTGTTCCTCTGTGGCGGTAGCGGCTTGGATCTTCTCTCTAAACTCTACCGTTTTGTGACGCAACTCATCGATTGTCAGGTTTTTAATGGTCTCATAGACCTCCAATGTCTTATTCAACAAAGGCTTCAACTCTTTCATATCCCGGTCGGCCTTTGTGCCAAAAATCTTAGTTAAAAAGTTTGCCATATTTTCAATAAAAAATGAAGTGGCAAAGATACAATTTTTTAGTGATCAGTGAACGGTGAGCAGTTATCAGTTGTCAGTTGTCAGTGATCAGTTGAAGTTTGGTGTTTTTTTTGTTTACCGTTTATGCGATTAGACGATTATGCGATTAAGGGTTTCAACCTTTAGCCTCTACTTTAAACCCTTAATCGTATAATTTCCTAATCTCCTCCACGCTCCTCCCTGCTCCTCTAATCGCATAATCGTCTAATCGTCTCATCGGTTGTCTCATCGGTAAACTATAAACTGTAAACTTTCAACCCTTTAACCTCTTAACCTTTTAACCTCTAATCTCCTCTCCTCCCTTCTCCTCTAATCGCATAATCGCCTCATCGGTAAACTGTAAACCGTAAACTGTAAACTTTCAACCCTTTAACCCCTCTTAGCATCACAGCTTCATCACCTTCCCCGTCTGGACGCTGCCGTCGCGGAGGGTGGTTCGTACCAGATAGACGCCGGCGGGCAGGTTGCCTACATGGATGTTGGCGGTGGAGCCTTCCGGGGATAGAGTGACCACCAGTTTGCCGAACACATCGTAGAGCTCCACGCGGGAGATGTTGTCCGAGGAGGACTCCACGGTGAGCACCTCGCCGACAGGGTTGGGGAAGAGGGCGAAGGTCTCGGGATCCCTATCCTCCACGGCGGTGCACTGCTCGCCGAAGGTCACGTTGGAACTGCTGGCGTACGGGCTCCAGCCGCTTGCGTTCTGATAGTCGGCGGTGGTATGGCAGGGGATCCTGAAGAGAATGGTGTCGAGATTTGCACTTCCCATGGCGCTTTGCTCTATCACAGGGGGCACCTCGCACAACATGTTGAAAATCCTGTTGGAAGGCCCTGACAAAAAGGCCCAGAACCCTATGCTCTGCACGCCTGACGGGATGGTGACCTCCTGAAGCATGCCACAAATACGGAAAGCTGAATTGTCAATCTGTTCCAAACCATCCGGCAGCTGAACATGGTGTAGCGAATCACATTGATAGAAACAAAATTCTGGAATGGACTGTATGGCCGGTGGTATGACAATGGATTCCAAACCACTTTTGGCAAAGCAGTACTCGCCAAGTTGGGTCACACGGTTAGGCAGGCTGATGCTGTGCAGGTTGGGAAAACGCGCAAAACACCACGCACCCAACTCCAAAGGGGTGCTGCCATCTGCAATCTCCACACATGAGAGCGAAAAGGTGGTATACTCGGTGTAAAATCCAGTTTCTGGAGAAAGTGCCAGATAGGAGAGGGTGGAGGGAAACACCAATGTGTCAACCAGCGGGATGCCGAAAGCATTTTGCTCTACCCGTTCCAGGCCCTCGTGGAGGATTATCTGTTGCAACGGGCACCACATAAAACATTCATCCGGCAACACCTTGACGCTCCCGGGAATCTCCACCGATTGCAGATTGCTGCTGACGAAGGCTCCAAACCCCAGCCATGTCAGGGACGGGGGCAGGTTGACATTCGCCAAATTTGTGTTGCCAAAAGCATAATCTTCAATATAGCGCACAGCGGGCATCTCAATGTGCGACAAAGTGGAGGAGTAGAAAGCTGTGTTGTATATGGTGTCGATGGAGGCGGGCAGGATCACGGTGCCCAAGCCTTTCTGCTCGAAGAAAGCCTCGTTGTCGATGCTGGTAACGGAATAGGTGACGCCGTTGTGGGTGACCGATGCGGGGATGACCAACAGGGAGTCATAGTCATAGACAGGATAGACGAACCCTGGCATTCCCACCTCAAAGGCTGCTGTGGGGAAAGGCAGGGAGTGATAGACGGAGTCATGGCAACGGGTCACGGCCACGGTATAGGGGGCGGTGGAGGAGGTGATGCGGTAGTAGAGCGTGTCGCCGTCTGCATTCGCCTGTTTGAAGTCGTACGGCGGGTATGGGTTCTGGGCAGCGGCGAAGAGAGTCACTGTCAGCAGCAGGGCTGTCAGCAGCCAGTGCATTTTCCCGGTCTTGGAATTTGTCGTTTTCATTTTTAGGGTGTTTTTGGGGGTTGTTGTCTCTTGTTATTTGTCTTTGGCCTTTAGCTATTAGTCTTTGGTCTTTGGCTGTTAGCTGTTGGCTTTTTAACTTCTTAGTTTCTTAATTTCTTAACTTTAAAAAATCAGTTGCAAATTTATATTTTTTTGGGTGATTTCCAAATGTTTTAAGAATTTTTATCTTTTCTGATGGGGGGGGGTAAAAAGCTGTTTTTCAATATTTTATAATATAGATTTTTGTGTCATAATATGGTTTTTCACGCTCTTTGTCATGTTGAAAGCGAGGGTGGAATAGTAAAATTCAGGAGAATTTTGGAGTGAACGGGCGTCTCAGATTCAAATATTATCTTTCCAATACGATTATCCAATTCTTCGTCTTTTTAATAATTATATGCCTACAAATAACTTTTTAAAAGCTAACACCAAGCTTGAATGTGAAACCTGTAAGCAACGGCACATGATGGCAAATGTTATTCTTGACTCTCCGATAGCAGAAACCTATTTCTGCAAACAAAAAAGAGGATGATGCCTATCGGATTACTCCCAGCTACCAGCCATGCCACAAGTAAAGGTGTATCTATTTTGTTCTTTTGTCTAAGGACTATCATATATATCCAAAAAAACAAGACTATCACAAAATAACATGTGAAGATAATGTCATATCTATTCATTCTTATGTTTGTTTTTATATGTTAATACAAAGGGGAATGCGATACCAGCCGTTATGAAAATATAGAAGAGGTGTTGAACCATAATGTTGGGTGAGAGTCCATCCTGTTTCATTTTCCGCACACACAGCACCAAGGCTGACAGCCACAACAACAGCCAGACACTCAAAAACACACACAATATACTCAATAATATACCATTCATATTGCTCTAATTTTAACGGCTTTCGTTATTCAATTTTGGAGAAACAAACCAGGTTGTAAAACACTCCGGACCAGGAGTAATGGTCTGGCCAGCCATATATCAGCATTTCCATATTGTTGTTACGATACTTGATTCTCTTCACAAGATTTGGGTTTTGATAGCAGAGGGTAGTGTCGGTGTGGTTGTAAAGGGTCCACACTTGAGTGGAATGTGTTTTTAACGTGACTGTGGAATCTGTGAATATGAGCGTGTCTCTTTCGTTGTTTGAGGGGTTTAAATTGCACTCGGGTTCCACATTCTCATTCATGGAGATACCGCACAAAACCCAAGTTCCATAGAGCTTGTCGTAGGGGGTGATGGACTCGGACGTCATCGGAACGACATAGGGGTCCGGCATCTCGTACCTGGGCGGTTCAGGCTCGGGTTCGGGCTCCCGATCGCATGACAGCAAGAGACTGGACAAAAGAGCCACAATGGGCATCCATAAGTAAAGTGTTGGTTTCATTGTTGTTAATTTATTAAATTATTAAGCTATTAAATCATTACGGGTTGGGGCGGGTTACGTTGTCAGTTCTTCATCACTTTGGCGGATGTCATGTCTCCATCGGCTTTCAACGCCTGAATGAAATACAATCCTCCGTCAAGATGGCGCAAGTCGAGGGTGCAAAGATAGTCATTTATTTCTTTAGTGAACACGATACGTCCGAAAGAGTCATACACGAGGATTTTTTCCATCAGCACATCCCCTATGGCCTCCACGGTCACGGTGCCGTCCGTGGGGTTGGGATATACCAGCAGCCCGCCGTCGGTGCCGTCCTGTAGAGACGTTCCATGGAACGTCTCCACGAGGTGCCCCCTGGTCTCGCCCTCATCCTCCTCGTAGCAGATGTCGAAGAAGAAGCAGAGGACGCCCTTGGCCATGGAGGAGGAACGTCCCGCGTTGGCCTCGGCGATGCGCTGCAGCTCGGCCACTTGTACCGGCGTGGCCGCGGGCCAGTTGACGGCGGGGTTGTCCGCACTCGGGCGCAGGGAGGCCGCCAACGCGCGAAAGGCCATGAAGTTGTCAAGTTCCGGCTGGAACAGTTGCGAGGAGGATATATTCGACACATCCGTAGTACCCAAAGCCGTGGCTATTTCCGTCAGCGAGTAGGGGTCGGCGTAGATTCCCGCCGCGGTGTGCCATGCGGCCAGTGTCTGCAGGTTTTCCACGCTGTCGGACATGATGCCGC
>JAFZZT010000046.1 GCA_017615595.1 Bacteroidales bacterium | reverse complement strand
GCAAAGATACACTTTTTTAGTGATGAGTGAACAGTGAGCGGAAATGTTTCGGGATGTTGTCGAAAATGTCTTCAAAGATATCATTTGCCCTGTTTTGCGTAACGATAGTGGCCGATGATCCGATAGCTGAACAGGCAGTCCTCCAACACTTGTCCGGCCCCGATGTTATGGATGATGAGATGGCGTTTGCCATCGCGGGTGGTCTTTTTGGACACGATTCCGATATGCGTGACGCCACCTCCCAAGTTCCAGCACACAATATCCCCGGGATGGTAGTCTTCGGGTTTGTCGCTGATGGTTAGAACGGTGCCCTTTCTTTTGAAAAAGGTCATCAAATTCGGCACCCGCCGATGATCGATGTTCGGGTCAGTATGGCTCATGCCCCAGTTTTTGGGATACTGGTCGAAATGGGCTTTCATATCCAGATGCACCTCCTGCTGCAAATCGATACCAAGCTTCCGATAGGCACGGATCACCACATCGGTACACACGCCCTTGTCCGCGGGCACATCGCCATTAGGATAGGAAATCTTGAAGTAGGAAGGATCATACTGGACCCGCTGATGGGTCAGCGTCAAGGCAGAGTCCGCCAAACGAGCGTAGAAGTCTGTTTGCGCAGTGGCAAAGTTCAACGCACTCAAACATAGCAATATCCCAAATAGTACCTTTTTCATAATCACAATAACGAACTGCGAAACGTATTATTATAGTGAGCAGTGTTCAGTGATTAGTGATCAGTGGTCAGTGGTCAGTTGCCGGAGAATGTCATAGCTAAAAGCTAACAGCTAATAGCTAATGGCCAACGGCCAATGGCTAATCACTCCAGCGCTTCACCCACGCCTTCTCCATCTCGTTGAATCCCTCCATTTCGCCTTTGTATTTTCGGTTGAGGATGTACCATTGCGTGGATTCGAAATATTTCTTTAACTTTTTGTCTTTGAATTTGTAGCCGCGGTAGGCGAAGGGCAGATTCCTGAGTATGCGACGCTGATCAGGGGTAAATTGTGGGGGCTCTTCGAAAAATCCCGTGATAAAGGCAGTGTCGAGCGTAAAATATTGGGTTTTGAGACCTGTTATGAGTTTTTCTTCACTGGAGCTGTTCTGTTCGCCGTTCCAGTCGTTCCACATACAGAAAATGAGATGATCCTTGGCGATGAACAGTTCCCCGTCGGGATGGAAGTTCTGCTTTTGGAAACTTATTCCGCCCTTCTGGATGTGGAAAATCACCCCGCTCTTCACCGTATCCCAGCTTGGCCAGTCGCAATTCATGGCCATGCCAAGCCCGTTAATGATCCATTCGGTGGGCTTTTGGAAAAAGGTTTCTTTGATACGGAACGACTCGCGATCGCCCATATTGATGTTCAGTGTGAAGTCGTCAATTTGGTGGTTGGCCCAGCGGTTAGCCGCCGTTAGGACGTAAGGGAAATAGAACTCCTCGCCAATCGAAAAGGAGAGATCATACTCGTAAGTGTGCTGTACAATGTTCAGTCCGGGATGGAATTTCGCTTTGAAATGATAGACGTAGTCGAAAGGGGAAGCCACATAGTCCCAGGCTTTTAGCGAATCTTCGCACTGCTTCTTCGACCAATCCTTGAACTGTCTGTTGCTGTAATAAGGCGGAAGGATGTATTCTTCGTTCTCGTCATAGTGCCCGCGCTCCACGTGTGCGATTTCGTATTTGAGCGGTTCACCGTTCACCACCACCTTGAAATTCCGCATGTGGGGATGATTGGGGAATAGAGCGATGGGATCGAGGCTGCTATTGTACGGAGACTGGGCTTCGAACCCTACCAGTAACTCTTTTTCTCCCACTGGGTTGAAGAACTCGTAATAGACGGTCACCTCCAGATGGTCGCCCACGCGGTTGATGGTCAGCACCTCCTTCTTCACGCTGATGTCTGTCTCGGTAATCGGTATCAATTGGTTGCCGGCAGCGTAGAAGACACCGTCGTTGGCGAAGGCGAATTGTGCTGATAGGCAGCAGAATAGCACAATCAGAATCTTTTTCATAATCATTAAAATTTGCCGCGAAGATACTTTTTTTAGTGAACAGTGAAGAGGGAACAGTGTTTCTCGTGATGGTCAGGGGTTGTTTAGGCAGTTACCTGTTGTCAAACTTAATGGGTATATTATAGAAACATCGTCTAATGATGCCGCCATAACATTGTTCAGGGTGAGGCCATACCCATTTTGGCATCAGCTTGACGACACGTATGGCTTCAGCGTCGAGTTCTGGAGTGAGCGACACTCTTATTCTGGGATTTGTGATACTGCCGTCAATCTCCACGGTAATTTCTACCAACACGATTCCATTAACCACTTTTTCATACCCTATCGGAAATTGGATATTTTTTTTTAGGAATGATTGTAGAGAGTCGTTTCCTCCAGGAAATTCAGGAGAACAACAGAACCACTCCACGATGGCGCCGTCAGAGTCGTAGTATTCCTCGGTGTCCGCAGGCTGGGACATGTCAATAGCTTCTTCCAGGAGTGATGATTTAGAATCTCTCCATGCTTCCTCCGAGAAATAGTACTGTCCCGGCGGGAGTTGCGCGGTGGAGAGGATCACTTCACGGCGCCAGTAGGTTTCTGGCATGGTGATTTTTCGTTCAAAACCCCTGTCGTTTTGTTCCACCATGCAAATAGCGCTGTCGGTGTGATTGTCGATGATCACGGAGGGATAACAGGGATTGTCGCTCATCAGAAATATCTCCCGCGACCAAGAGGCGAGACTATCGGTGTATTGACGTAACACGTTGGAGCAGATTTCCCCGCTGACGGCGGAGTCGCTGAGAACATCCAACTGCATAAACACCTCTGAGCCTTCACCAACATGTCTGCAATGGCAAATGCCAGGCACAGCATAGATGACACACGAGAATTCTGCATGTTGAAAATATGATAAGGGGAATTCTTTTTTGAAACTTCGGATCAGATTTTTACACACTTCCATCTGTCGGTTCAATACAACTGTGTCATGGTGCTCTACGGCGTAACAAAGACTGTCAGCCATGGTCACTAATTGGGCTATGCGTCCACCTTGCGGTTCCCAAACGGATGCGAGTTTTTCCCTATAGTTGAAGTAAAACTCTGTGCCATCGATGCCAGGGGTTGCGCTCTGAAGGTGTGTGGCGGTGAGGGTGGCATATCTGAACAGGGTAGCTATGCACCCGGATTGTTCTTTAGAGATGCTCAATGTGAATCTGTCCACAGGGGTTGACTGCATGCGATTGATCATATTGAGTATCTGTTTGCGCTGCTTTTTGTTTCGTGTGTTGAAGTCAGGCGCTTGGGAATATGCTTCTGCAGTAATGTAATACCCGATATTTTCTTTGGCTTTGTTCAAAACCAATTGATCTTTTCCTATCACTAAAGCATATTCTGGAGAGAAACTGGGCGTGCAGAGATAGAAAGTCGAATGTCCTCCCTCCCAGGTGGCACTTCCTTCGAATGTTTCACCGGTAATCAATAACCGGAACAAGGTTTCATTGCCATTTTCGAAGTAGTTGTATATTCCGTAGGACTCCGGCGTGAGGAAGTCCTGCGCTCTGCCGCACAGCACAACGACTAAAAACGCGAGAATCAAGGTGGTTTTGCGCATCATCATTGCAGTTTAATTGTTTCTGCCGCAAAAATACTCAATTATTGGTAATTTTACGATAAAGACACTCCCTTTATCAACGATGCAAAAGTACAAAAAAAACTAACATGGATAATCATTACCATTTTTTTCAACACCCTATATCCTTTCGCATTTTTTGCATCCTATTAATAGATAAAAGAATTATTTTTGCAGCATTGTTTGCTTATCTTGATGTTCATTGGACTTCGCATCAGGGTGGGGCATCGTGAAGGCTTAACAGTAGAAGTCCCCTATGCGCGATGAAACAAATAAAGAATATATTCTGGCTGATGGCCGTGACGTGTCTTGTTCCGTTTCTTGGACACGCGCAGATCACCATCTCCTTGGACACTCTTGCTGTCAACCACGTCAGCACTGAAAAGTTACCGCCGCGCAGGGACGCGCCGTTTGACTGCATCCTGCTGTCCGATGTGGTGATGCAATACTCTTTCACGTTGACAAATACAACAGATTCGTTCCTCACTCTGTATTATGACAGTCTGCGGCTTGGGAAGTTATACTTTGACGGAGAACACTGGCGGCCACAAACTTTCAAGTATTATTGGAACCGCATTGAAGCAAGTCGTTTTGGTGAAAAGTCGCAAGTGTTCCCATTTGACACATTGACATTGGCTCCGCATGAAAAAGTACAATTGAAAACAGGAGAGAATGTCTCCTATTATACATTAGAGCAGGTTAATTCTGCGGAATATGTCGCCTCGACGGCTCCTACGGTACGGTTGTATGTTCAGCTGTCAGGTTGTCCGATATCTTTTTCAGACTCCTATCGGCATTTCAAGTTAGGCACACGGACTGTTGATGTTGAAAAACTGGATTGCGAGCAGTTGGGGTACCAAGACAGACTCGTACATAACGAGTTGTTGCAGGAGTATTTGCGTGAAAACCTAGGACTTTTTCCGTCAATATTTTCAGACGGCAGTGTGCAGGACTATTTTCTCTGTACCCTGAAGTTTGCCAATGAACAATTCAAGAAGCTCCCAATACCCGACGCGGAGTGGTTGACAAGCCAATCTCGGTGGTGAGGTGTCGTCAACTTCTCAACCAGATCACGGTTTCGCCCTCGTTCAGGAATGACGGGGCGACCTCCACGACCCGTGGGGAGCGGTACCTGCGGACGATCGGCATCACTATTTTTTCTTGTAGTAGATGGTGTAATGCGGATCGTTTACAGGGGTGTCACCATTCCATCTTTCGCGGATGGTGACGGGCAGACCCAATTCGTTGTAAGTGTATGTCCAAGTGGAACCACAGCCAGAGGTCAAATTGCTCAACGACAACTCCCTGGCGTATGCAGGCACTGTGCCCATTCCTGGAATCGGTTGATAAACAAATAAATAGTCCAATCCAAAATTTGGTTTAACGCCTTGGTCATACGTAAAACTAATTTCACGAGGATGGCAAGTGCCATCGATGGGCTCACCCAAAAAATTCAAATCAGGATTGAATGAAACATATTTCACGGCATCGCCGTGCTCGTCGTAAACAAAGAAACCGTTGCTGAAAACATCTTTTCCTTGGTAATAAATACTGACAACTTTTCCATTCAGGTAGTGGAAGTATACGTCATTACCATAATGCTCCATCTTTGTAATTCTGTCTTGATTGTCATAATAAATTCGGGTTGTCACTCTGCCGTCTTCAATGATGGACGATACCAGCCCGTTGGAATATTCAAATTCGGTCTCATAGCGAACGTCGCGGATGAGTCCCGCTTCCAGAATTTGTCCCGTGATAACGCGGCTAATAAGATTGTTGTCTTCATCATATATGTATTTGGTCTCTTTGTGGTTGTCCGGGCTGTCATACCATGTGATGGAATCCACTAGATATTGGCTTCGATAGGGGTTTTCGGTAGCCATAGTAGTATTAGGTACATCTTTGCTTGTGGGCAATTCGGTATCGCAGTAAGTGTTTTTGTTGCAAGAACATAAAGCCATACAAACTGTTAAAATGGCAATAAAAATGATATGTTTTTCCATAACAAAAAGGGGACTTTTATTCTTTACTACTTCATATTCCCGCCGATCTTGGTACGAAGTCCGTTAATCATCAAGAACGGCAAACAATGCTGCAAAAATAAACATTTCTATAATAGGATGCAAAAAGTCCAAAAGGTTACATTTTAATCGTGCGCTGCGCGGCGTGGGACACACTTTTCCCAACAAAATTTGTGAATCTTAATTTTAACAATTAATAGTTAATAAATGAAATATAAAATCATTGGAAAATTATCTTTTTATGAGTCGGAATATAATGTATTTTTGCCACAAAAAAACATGAATAAAAAAGTAGGATTATTTGGTCCCATTTATGACCAATTTCAGCATCAACCTAAAATGGCAATCAAGCATTTGTTGAAAGTGCAAAACGGAGAGTGCCCAAAAGCGTTGTGTCGAGAAGACATTGGATTCATTGACATTGTTTGGGGTGAAAACGACCCGGTTACAAATAAAGGGTATGGCCTAAAGCACATTGTAGAAAAACATGGTCAAAGCATCAAAGAGTTAGGTTTTGAAGTTGAGGATTTCATTCCGATTGTTGTGCAGTTCGGTAATTTGTCTGTTAAGAAATCAGATGATAAGAAATTGATATTAGAAAGTGAGACCTTTAGGATAGTCATACAAACAAGGTGGGATAATCAAGAGAAAGTATTCTTGCTAACAGCCTTTGACTTAAGAAAAAAGCCTGAATGAATCAGGCTATTTCTTGAAATTACCAGTACTGCACTCATTGGTAATTTTACGATAAAGATACTCCCTTTATCAACGGTGCAAAAATACAAAAATTCTAATATCGGAATCTATTTGGAAAAAAATCGTGAGCATGAGACTAATTTGCTGTTTGTGCCACGCTCCTTCCGCATAATAGATTTTCGTGTATTCGTTATTTTTCTATTTTTGCAGGTTGACTTATGTAACCGATTTATGCACTATAAATCAGATTATCACTGTCATGGATTGACCACGGATGCCAAAATATGACATCCCTACAATCCCCTCTATTGCCTTAAAAATAAAAAACAATGATAAAAAACAAACAGGACATTCGGATCGAAACCGTTGAGAATCAGGGCAACATTGAAGGCAGTATCAGCAAGGACATCATCCTCACGCCGGCGGAGATGCTGGAGCGCGCGTCGATGTTCAACATCATCACCCTTCCCTCAGGCAGCCGTATCAAGGAGCACCCGCACATTGAAGATGCCGAGATTTACTACATCCTGGAGGGTGAGGCCGAGGTTACCGACAACGACACAACTGCTATCATGCGTGCCGGCGACGTGATGTTTACTGGCAACGGCGCCAGCCACAGCATCGCCAACCACAGCGGCAAGGATGTCCGATTTTTAGCCTGCATTTTGAAATAGTCGTAACAAATAAAAAGGTACGGCAGAAATCCTACCGTACCACGTTATGTTTTTATTTCTAGGAGGCGGTATGCATACCGCCTCTACTGATCACTGTTCACTGACCCCTACTTTCTGTGTCTTTTCTTTCTCGCCAGCTCGTTGGGCTCGAGGGCCATCTGCTCGCCGTGGAGTAGGGAGGCAACGCCTTCGACGTGCTTCTTGTCGGGCAGCGGACTGCAGGTGTTCTCCTGATAGTCGGCCGGCTCGGTGTAGGTGGTGATGACGCCTTCGTAGTTGCGGAGGATCACCTTGTGCGGGCTCTGGGAGATGACGTACTGGGGCATCACCGGAATCTTGCCGCCGCCGCCAGGAGCGTCCACCACGAAGGTCGGCACGCAGTAGCCGGAGGTATGTCCGCGCAGGTTCTCGATGATCTCGATGCCCTTGGAGACGGGAGTGCGGAAATGCTCAAGACCCATGGAGAGGTCGCATTGGTAGATGTAGTACGGACGCACGCGCATACGCACGAGGTCGTGGACGAGCTGTTTCATGATCTCGGTGTCGTCGTTCACGCCGCGCAACAGCACGGTCTGGTTGCCCAACGGCACGCCGGCATCCGCCAGTCTGGCGCAAGCGGCCATGGCCTCTTCGGTCACCTCGTTCGGGTGGTTGAAGTGGGTGTTGAGCCAGATGGGATGATATTTCTTCAACATGTTCACCAAGTCGTCTGTGATACGCTGCGGGCAAACCACAGGGGTGCGGGAGCCGAGACGGATGATCTCGACATGCGGGATGGCTCTCAGACGTTGGATGATGGACTCCAGCATCTTGTCGCCCACCATCAAAGCATCGCCGCCGGAGAGCAGTACGTCGCGCACTTGCGGGGTGCGGGCGATGTA
Organism: Bacteroidales bacterium; assembly: GCA_017615595.1. GTDB lineage: Bacteria > Bacteroidota > Bacteroidia > Bacteroidales > WCHB1-69 > F23-D06. The sequence continues at coordinate 62,744 of JAFZZT010000046.1, read as the reverse complement.
GTCGATGGCAGCCTGGATGCGATCCTGTGTGGACTCACAGTCGTTCTGGCCGGCAAATCTTCTGCGGGTGCAGTGACGGCAGTACATGGAGCACATGTCGGTGATGAGGAACAACACTCTGTCGGGATAGCGATGGGTGAGGCCCGGAACGGGGGAGTCCTCATCCTCGTGCAACGGGTCGAGCAGGTCGGCGGGCGACTGGTGCACTTCGGCGCCGGTCGGGATCGCCTGTCTGCGGATCGGACAGTTCGGGTTGTTGGGGTCAATCAGACTCAGATAATACGGGGTGATCGCCATACGGAGGGTTTGCAGCGACTTCTTCACGCCTTCCTCCTCTTCCGGGGTCAGCTCGATATATTTTTTCAGTTCTTCGAGGGTCTCCACTCTGTTGCGGACCTGCCATCTCCAATCGTTCCATTCTGCATCGGTAACGTTGGGGAATAGTTCTTTTTTCCTGCTTGCCATAACTTATTGTTTATTAGCGTTTTGATTATTATTTTGCGGTATTCTTATTAGGCCGCAAATATATAAAATTCATAACACAAAAGCAAGTGGATGTTGTCGAGGCGCTCTCAACCTGTTATTGAAGCGCGCCCAGTAGTTCTCCGACTACGAAGCAGCTGCCTCCGACGAAGAGGATGTCGTCAGGGGCCGCATCGGCTTCGGCGGCTTTGAAGGCTTCGATGACGGTGTGGTGAACACGGCAGCGCAGTCCTGCCGCTTCAAACAGAGTCGTGATGGTCTCTACGGGCATGGCGCGCTCGATGGCCGCCTGACAGAGGTAATAGTCGGCGTCCTGGGGCAGCAAGGGGATGATGTGTGCTATGTCCTTGTCGCTGACCATGCCCATGACGATGCGCAGGTTGCGGCAGGGGAGGGCGCTCAGCTGTTTCATCGTCAGGACCAGTCCGCCCACATTGTGCCCCACATCGCAGATGGTCAGTGGCGCTTGGCGTAGCACCTGCCACCGGCCCATCAACCCGGTGTTGCTGATCAGGTGCTCGATGGCTTCCCGCACGACGTCTTTGTCGTAAGGTCTCAGCTCTTCCAACACGCGAACGGCAGTCAGGAAGGTGCGGAGGTTCAGCCGTTGGTATTCGCCTTCCAAAGGACAATGGATGTGCTCGTACAGCAGGTTGCCGTCCGTATCGCGTATGGTGCAGTCGGACAACGGTCCCTCAATCTCGAAATGCTCTTCGGCGAGGAACAGGGGGGCTTTCTTCTGGTCGGCGATATCTTTGAATACTGGGAAGCTCTCGGGATGGAACTCGCCGATGACGACGGGCGTGTCTTCTTTGATGATGCCCGCCTTCTCATACGCGATCTTGGCAATGGTGTCGCCTAACAACTGGGTGTGTTCCAAGGAGATGTTGGTGATGATGGAGAGCAGGGGACGTAGTACGTTGGTGGCATCCAGCCGTCCGCCTAACCCGACTTCGATGATGGCGATGTCCACCTTCTGTTGGACGAAATAGTGGAAGGCCAAAGCGGTGGTGATCTCAAAGAAGGAGGGTTCCAGATGGTCGAACTGTGCCTTGTATTGGCGGAAAAAGTCCACTACCTCTTCTTCAGTGATCATCTGTCCGTTGATGCGGATGCGTTCGCGGAAATCCACCAGATGCGGGGAAGTGAAGAGTCCGGTCTTCAGGCCCCGTTCCTGACAGTAGGAGGCCATCATGTTGGCTACGGAGCCTTTGCCGTTGGTGCCGGCGATGTGGATGGCTTTCAGCTTACGCTCAGGATTGCCGATGATGGAAAGCAGTGCTTCGATGTTCTCCAAACCTTCCTTGTAGGCTGAGCTGCCCACCTTGTGATACATGGGGTAGGCGTGGAATATGTCGTTTAGGATTTCGTTGTACATAATGTTGTTATTAAACCGCAAAGGCGCAAAGGACGCAAAGTTGCAACTGCAAAGAGAAGAGCAAAGGAAGCAAAGGAAGCAAAGTGAGCAGAGTGATCAAAGTAAGCAAAGAGAGCAAAGAGAGCAAAGAGAGCAAAGAGAGCAAAGAGAGCAAAGTAAGCAAAGGCTGTAAAGTGAGCAAAGTGAGCAAAGTAAGCAAAGTAAGCAAAGGGTGTAAAGTGAGCAGAGTGATCAAAGTAAGCAAAGTGAGCAAAGAGAGCAAAGGGTGTAAAGTGAGCAGAGTGAGCAAAGATGCAACTACAAATGCGCAAATGGCGTAAAGATTGGTTTGTTATAAAAATAATTTTAAATAACTATATTAATATTAATTAATTTTATACTTTTGCAAAAAAAATAAATGTATGACAGAGAATGATATTGCAAGAGAGATTGTTGATGCAGCGGTGAAAGTGCATAAGGCGTTGGGACCAGGGCTGTTGGAAAAACCATATCAGGAATGTTTATTCTATGAATTGCTTAAAAGAGGTTTACGAGTGCAGAAAGAGAAATGGTTGCCATTGGTATATGACGACTTGTATATAGAACATTCATTCAAGATGGATTTGGTGGTGGAGGACAAAGTTGTGGTAGAAGTTAAGAGCGTTGCAGAACTTGCGGGCATCCATATAGCACAAACTTTAACGTATCTGAAGTTAGGAGGATATAAATTGGGCTTGTTGCTGAACTTCAATGTGGAACTGATGAAAGATGGCATTAAACGAATTGTCAATCACCTGTGATTCCTCTTTGCGCCCTTCGCGTCTTTGCGGTTGCAGCTTTGCGTCCTTTGCGCCTTGGCGTTTGCAACTTTGCGTCCTTCGCGCCTTTGCGGTCGCAGCTTTGCGTCCTTCGCGCCTTGGCGGTCGCAGCTTTGCGTCCTTCGCGCCTTGGCGGTCGCAGCTTTGCGTCCTTCGCGCCTTGGCGGTTGCAACTTTGCGCCCTTCGCGTCTTTGCGGTCGCAACTTTGCGTCCTTTGCGCCTTTGCGGTAATCTACTTGAACAAGATAATCCGCAGCTCTTCCTTCCCCGGTTTGTATCTGGCCTTCTTGGCCTCCCGGATGCACTGTTGCTGGATGAAGGTGTTGGTGATAGTGGTGCGCCCTTTGGCGTTGTTCACCACACGGGCTTCGCTCACCGTACCGTCGGCCATCACATGGACTTCCACGGCTACCTGACCCTCTTCATTCACTTCGGTGTTGATCTGTTTCACCAGTCCACGGCTGCCGGTACCATAGCCGAAGCCGCCACCGCTGCCACTGCCTTCGCCCGGTCCGAGACCAGATCCGGTACCCGTGCCGATGCCGTTGCCTTCACCGCCACCGCTGCCACTGCCGCCTCTACCGCCTTTGAACATGGCGTTTTGGTCCACGGTCTGGGTGGGCTGGGGCTGTGCGTCAGGATTCGTGTTGGTGGCATGGGCGGTCGCCGGGGCGTCCACCGCATTCTGTGTGGCATAGTTGGGCGCCGAGGGCTTGGCGTGTGTGGTCTTGGTGGGCTCATCCGCACCGCCACCGCCGCCACCTCCCGTGGTGGGAGCTTCCAACTCCACATAGACCATCTTTTTGGGAGGGGGAGGGGGAATCAGCGATTTCAGACTGCACACCAGCAGCAACACCACAATGAGCGCCATCGTGACAACCGTCACAATGCTCGGAATGATATCGTCTTTTCTATGATCTATTTCCGTTCTCATTTTGCTTCGGTGGCCAGTACCATTTTATAACGTTGTTCTTCGGGAAATCCCTCGTTTAATTCGTTGAGTACATCCATCAGGGCGACCACATTCTCCACGGGCACGCTCTTGTCGGCGCGCAGGATAATGGAGTGGTTGTCGGAGTTGTCTTGCAAAATGGCATTCTGCAAAGCGGGCAGCAGCTCCTCGTAGGGGATGGGCTGCGCGTTGGACCCTTGCGGATTGACAAAGTACAGCAGGTCTTCATTGATATAAACTTCCACATCCTTGGTCACCAACTGCTTGTCGGCAGTGCTCTTCGGCAGCACCAAGTTGATGGCATTCGGCGACACCATCGTGGAGGTCAGCATGAAGAATATCAACAACAGGAACACCAAGTCCGACATGGATGTGGCGCTGAATGTTGTATCGATCTTATTTTGCATTTTGATAGCCATGGCTCAGAGCTTTATGCGTTTTCGTGAAGGAGATCCATGAACTCTGTGGTGCGAACCTCGAGGAGATAGACCACGTTGGAGATTTTGGAAACGATAAAGTTGTGCAGCACCAGCGTGATGACACCGACGATCAAACCGGCCACGGTCGTGATCATGGCGGTGTAGATACCGTTGGACAAGGTGCCGATATTGAAGTTGTTGGGGTCGGCTGCCATGGCGTGGAAAGCGGAGACCATACCGACAACAGTACCCAAGAAACCTAACATGGGGGCGATGGCGGCGATGGTGGCCAAGGCGGAGACGCCCTTCTCCAGACGCTCCACTTCCAAGTTGCCTTCATTCTCAATGGCCGTGCGGATGTCCTCCAGCGGATGTCCGATGCGGGACAGACCTTTCTCGATCAGACGGGCTGTCGGGGTGTCGTTGCCCTTGCAGAGCGCCACCGCGGAATCCAGCTTGCCGTCATGGATAAAGTCGCGGATGTTGTTCATGAAGTTGTGCTCTTCCTTGGAGGCGCGATTCAGCACAATCATCTTCTTGACGAAGAGATAGATGGCAAACGCCAACATCAGGAATAGAGGAATCATGATCCAAAGACTGTTCTTGGCAAAAACCAGTTGGAAATAGGTGGTTTCATTGACTTGAGGCTGACTAGCGGCAACCTCCACGGCTTCGGCGGCTTGCGCCATTAATAGGGATATCTGCATTGTTCTAAAATTTTAGCAAAAATAATTACTTCTCTCTTATCTTAATCAAAGCTGATATAGAAATTTCTAACAAACTTGTGTTTATAGTGTTACCTCATGTCATTCACTTCCACACCCGGGTATTTGCTCTTGTTGAAGGTGAAGATGTCGTCAGAAAGCGTGACGTTGCTTTTGAATTGTTCTATGTGGTAAGTATAGATGGTGTTGTCTTTTTCGTAAACCGCTATTTTGTTGATGGTCAGTGTATTCTTGTTGATGAATAGACGGATGCGATAATAAGACTGGTTGTATTTCGGGGTCAAGTCTATGATGGAGACAGGTTGGTTGTTGGAGAATTCGTCTCGGATGAACTTGGCGCGAAAATGTTTCTCCCAGCTTTTCAGCAGCAGTCTGGGGTTCATCATGTTGTCATCGTCTTCCGGATCATACTCGAAAATGGACACTTCGTTGGTGGCTTTCTGGTAGTTCCACAGTGACACACCATCGCAAAAGAAGGTCTGCCCTTCGTAGGAGGTCTGGTACTTGCTGCCTTTCAGGTAGAAGTCGCCTTGTGAGGTGCCCAGGGTCTTCGAATCCTTGGTGGTCACTAGGGTGTAGTGGAATTGCATGGAGGTGAAAGCCTGATACTTCTGGGCCACTTTCTTCAGCAGTTCCGTGGCGCCGCCGTCTGTGTTCTGGGCACTGACAAAGGCAATCATGAGAATCAGTATGGTGGTGAAGGATATTCTTTTCATGTTGATGGTATTGAATGAGAAAAAAACGAGGTGTTAGACGATTTTATTATGCAAAGGTTAAATTAAATCATGCCTTTTGATGCCAAAAGGTTTCTCAGTTGGGCTTCGTCTTTGATGAGCACCTCGCGGGGTTTGCTACCATTGGCCTGGCCCACGATGCCGAATTCGCACAGTTGGTCCATGATGCGGCCGGCGCGGTTGTATCCCAGCTTCATTCTACGTTGGATAAAGCTGGTGGAGCCTTGCTGGGTCTGGACAATCAGCATGGCGGCATCCACAAACATAGAATCGATGGCGTCTGAGGAGGTGTCGTCAGGATCGTCGAAGAAGTCCTCTTTGCCTTTGTCGGGCACATCGGGCAGGACGTAGGGTTCAAGCAGTGGGCTCAGCTCGCTCTTGGCCTCGATATGGTTGACGATGCGTTCCACCTCGGGCGTGTCCACGAAGGCGCACTGCACACGGATGAGGTCGCTGCCGGTGGTGATGAGCATGTCGCCCTTGCCGATGAGCTGGTCGGCGCCGCTGGCATCGAGGATGGTGCGGGAGTCGATCTTGGAGGCCACACGGAAGGCCATACGGGAAGGGAAATTGGCCTTGATGCTGCCGGTGATGATGTTGACGGACGGACGCTGGGTGGCGATGACGAGATGGATGCCGATGGCACGGGCCAACTGGGCCAGTCGCGCGAGCGGGGTCTCCACCTCGCGTCCCGCCGTCATGATCAGGTCGCCGAACTCATCGATGATGAGGACGATATAAGGCAGATAGCGGTGCCCCATGGCCGGAGAGAGCTGGCGGGCGCAGAACTTCTCGTTGTACTCTTTGATGTTGCGCATCTTGGCGGCCTTCAGCAGGTCGTAGCGTTGGTCCATCTCGGCGCAGAGGGAGTTCAGGGTGCGGACCACCTTCTGCGTGTCCGTGATGATCGGCTCCGACTGGTCGGGCAACTCCGCCAGATAGTAGTTCTGGATGGCTGAGTAGAGGGTGAACTCCACCTTCTTGGGATCAATCAAGACCAACTTCATCTCTGACGGATGCTTGGTGTAGAGCAAGGAGGTGATGATGGCGTTCAGACCCACGGACTTACCCTGACCGGTGGCGCCGGCAACCAGCAGGTGCGGCATCTTGGCCAAGTCCACGACAAAAGCCTCGTTGCTGATGGTCTTGCCCAGGCCGATGGGCAGCGAGAATTTGTTGTTTTTGAACTTGTCGGACTCAATGATCTCCTTCATGGAGACGATGTTGGCATTCTTGTTGGGCACTTCGATTCCGATGGTGCCGCGTCCTGGGATCGGGGCGATGATACGGATACCTAACGCCGCCAGGCTGAGGGCGATATCGTCCTCCAAGTTCTTGATCTTGCTGATGCGCACGCCTTCTTCCGGCACGATCTCATAAAGGGTGACGGTCGGTCCGACAGTGGCGGTGATGCGCTTGATGGGGATGCCGAAGCTCTTCAGGGTGTTCTCGATACGATGCTTGTTTTCCAACAGCTCCTTTCTGATATTCTCTTGGGTTGTCTCGGAGCTTTCGTGGTCATCCAACAGGTCGATGGACGGGAACTCGTAGTTGGAGAGCTCTTTGTGCGGATCGTAAGGCTCGAGGTCTTTCAGCTGCTCAAAAGAGGTGACGGGCTCCTGCTCTTCGGCGGGTTTGTCTTCTTCCTTCAAGACAGGCTCTTCCTTGAAGTTTCTGGTGACCACTTCAAAGGGAACCTCATCGGTGTGGGAGGGGGTGTTGTCGGCAGGGTAGGGGTCCGGAGTCACAGGATCGGATTTGTCTTCCTGTGTCTCGAAGGTGTAGGTGTTTTTGCCAAGATATTCGTTGGTGAACACATGGTGGTCGGAAATATAGGGGTCGTCCAGATCCTGATGGACAGTCTCTTCTGGAGAGTCCTCGTCTCTATTCCTTCTCTTTCTTTTGGCCTTAGGCTCTGCTTGCTTGCGCTCCCGCCGTGCTTGAATGGAGGCTCCGATATTTTGGAACAGTTCGTTGAGCTGCACGTTGTAGAAGAGGACGAAGATGAAGATGAACAGCACCAGCATGATGAGAGCTGCCACCAGCTTGCCGAGTTTGAGCAGCATGAGTGCCAGATAGCTGCCGAAGTAGCCGCTGATAAAGGTGCTTTCCGGATTCTTGATGATCAATCCAAAAAAGATGGAGACCCATGCCATGGAGATGATGATGTTGGCCGTTGTCTTGCCCAGGGGCAGCAGGTCTTTGTTGAACAAAAGCTTGAAGCCGATGAGGAAAAACAAGATGGAGAAGCCGATGGAGGCGATGCCGAAGGTGTATTCCACCAGGCCTGTTGAGAGGTAAGACCCCACGCTTCTGGCAATGTTGGGAGACGACCCTGCGGTGTCATGCACATACGACATGTTGCCGTGCGGGTCGAGGTAGAACCAGAGGATGGACACAAACAGCAATAGCGAGAACAGGATGATAAGGGCTCCGTAGAACTGAATCATTCTCTCCGAGGAGATGAACTTCCAGAATCCGGAATCTCCTTTTGTGGTTTTCTTCTTAGTGCTTTTGGGCGCTTTGGTGGTTGATTTTTTGGCTTTGGCTTTCGCAAATTTCTGCAGGGAACGAGTGTTTTTCGCTTTTTTTGTTTTACTTGCCTGTTTGGGTTGAACGCTGGAGTGGGTGACTTTCATAGATGTTTTGGTATGTTTTGATGGACTTGGCTTCAAAAAACACAAAAATACTATATTTATACCTTATAATGTATCTTGGTTGAAAAAGAATATAAACAGCGTTTTGTTAGAAAAAGACGTGCCTGTTGAGGGTGGAATAAAAAAAACAGCATGATGCCGGAGCACCATGCTGTTTTCTATCATAGAAAATTGTAATTAGTTCTGGTAGAAACGATTGCGGTTGTCCATCACCTTGGCTTCTTTGGTCAGATAGTTGAGGATGGTGGACTCGTTGCGTTCTCTTCCGACCAAGAGGTTCTGGAGGAAGTTCTTCTCCAGATAGAGCTCGTTGGTGGGCGTAGCTTTTTCAACTTGTTTCACATCCACCACATAAACCATGTTCTTGCCGCTCACTGCGGTCGGCTTGTTGGTGGGCAGGGAGAAGATGGTGCCGAGGGCTTTGCCATCCACGCCGGAGTTTTGGTACATGTCGCCGGCGAAAACGAGGCGAACGCTGTCGCGCAGCTGGGCACCGTAGGTGGTGGCCAGGGTCTCCATGTTGGAGGAGGCGAGGTCTTTGTTCACCTTCTCGGCGATGGCTTCAGCTTTCTTCTCGCTCGTCATCATGGCTTCGATGTCAGCCTTCACGTCTTCGAACTTTTGGGTGCCGGTCTTGCGGACATTGTTGACGGCAGCGACTGCGAAGAACATCTTGTCAACATTGATCACGTCGGAGATGTCGTCTTTCTTGACGTCATCAGAGAATGCCCAGGAGACGATGTCGCGGCAGCTCTGCAGTTGGCCTATGGAGGCGGACATGGAGGGCACGCCGGTGCCTCTCACGGTCTGGATGCCTTTTGCTGCAGCTTTGGAGATCAGCTCCTCAGCATTGTTGATGGAGGCGGCGAATTCCGTTGCTTGAGCCTTGATCTGGCTGATGGTGGCATCGGAGGGGTTGATCGGATAGTCGAAGAGCACGAACTGGCGTTTGCTGACCGGGGCGGTGCGCTCGAGCACTTGGAGCACGAGGTATCCGCCTTGAGCCTTATAGACATAGACACCGCCGTTAGGCGTGCCAATCAGGCCGTTGTATAGTTCTACGATGGTGCCACGCTCGGGCAGCCACAGGGTGGAGTCGGTACGCTCGCCAGCAATGTAGTCGCGTTGCAGATTGAAGATGCTGTTCTGGTTGGAGGTGATGACGGCCTTCAAGCTGTCAGCCAAAGCGGCAGCCTCTTTGCGGGTGCGGGTCTCGTTCTGGTTCTGGGAGTTCTTGTAGGGGAGCTCGATGAGGGCCACATGGATGGAGTCGGGACGCTCGGCGGCACCGAACACCTTGCCATAGTACCATCTGGAGTTTTCATACTCGAACGGTTCGATGAAGGAACCCACGGCAGTAGCCTTGAACAGGATGCTGTCGAGACCTTCCAGGACGATGTCTTCCTCTTTATAATAGGTGCTGTCGAGGTTGCGGTTCATCTCAGTGCAGAAAGCGGCCATGTCGGAAGTGGAGAACTTCGCGTAGTCGGCACGCACACTGTCTTCGATGGCTTTCAAGTCAGCGGCGGAGGGGTTGATGGGGAAGATAGCCACATCAATGTCACGGTTCTGCTCAGTCACTACAAACAACTCGTTTTTGTGGGTGTTGTAGAAATCCTTGATCTCTTTGTCAGACACGGAGGCGGTGATGTCCTTGAAAGCCGGAGCCTCAGGGCTGACGACCATCATGGTGACCATGGCGTTCTTGTTGTTTTCGCCGAGTTGTTTGGCCAGCGGGTCGGAGAAATAGAGGGTGTTCTGAGCCAGCGCGTTGTAGCGGTTGAACTTCTCGCCAAGAGCGGCATATCTGACGATGGCCAGATAGGCGTTGTACAGATCTTTGCCACGCTCGTCTTTGCCGTATTCCTCAATATTGGAAAGCACAGCCATGGTCTGCTCCGGTCCAATCTGGTTGGCCAAAGCCTGCGCAAACTGCATCATGTACTGGTTCGGCTGCTGGGTGTTCAAACTTGCCAACATCTCGGATTTGAGCTCTTCCACCATGTCGGAACTGTAGGAAAGACCTAAAGCAGCGAGCTGCTTGTCGAGAATCTTTTCTTGAATCAGTGATGCCCAAGTGGTCTGGTGAATCTGGGCGGTCTCGTTCTCATCGAAAGAGGACTTGTTCTGAAGTAAACGGAAGAGAGATGTGGTTTGATCATACAGTGTCCGATACTCCTGATCCACGCTTTTGCCGTCGATCTTGGCCATCACATTTTTATTGGAGAAAGTACGTGTAACCTGGGAAAGGTCACCCAAGATAAAAGCAAGAAGTGCTATACCGATGATGATCATCAAGGCTACACCGTGTTTTCTGATTGAGCCAATTGCTGCCATATTAAAAATGTTTTGAGTTTTTTACTAATTGATTAATGCCGGAGAATTAAGCCTCTGCCTCAGCAGACTCTTCGCCTTCACCCTCGCCTTCAGCAGATGCAACAGCGTTACGAGTCGGGTTGACGATGACGATAACCTTGTTGGGATTGTCAACGATAGTGAGGTTGTCCAAAGACAAGTCACCAATCTTGATGAATTGGTTGATGTCCAAGTTGGAGATGTCGGCCGTGATCTCTTCCGGAATGTTCTCGAGAAGGCCGCGGACTTTGATCTTGCGAACTCTCTTCTTCAAAGAACCACCCTTCAAAACCCCAGGGGAGGTACCCTTGACCTTGAACGGGATCTCAATGGTGATGGGCTTGCCGTCCACGACTTCGAGGAAGTCAACATGTAATAACTTATCGGTGATGGGATGGAATTGCGTGTCTTGGACAATGGCTTTGGTGATTTTGCCGTCCAGCTCCAGCTCCACGAATCTTACTTCAGGAGTGTAAAGCAATTTGGCGAATTGTTTCTCATCCACGAGGAAGAGTTTCTGCTCGTTGCCACCATAAATGACGCAAGGAACCATACCTTGTCTGCGTTGTGACTTTGCATCTTTTTTCCCTACGTTCTCTCTCGGAGAACCGCTAATAGATACTGATTTCATTGTTTTGTAATTTTTAAATTAGTGAATAAAATATGTTTGAAAAAAACGGCGGCAAAAGTACAAAAAAATATTTGTTTTTCCAACCCTAAAACAAGATGCTGCGAGAGGCCTGCCGCGGGTGTCTTTTTTTTGTTTACTTTTGCGGCTGCAAATTTGAGGTTTGCAATGGATCAAAGAATGAAGGCTGCTCAGCCCGGTGGCGAGCATTTGAGATGATAACAGTTGATAAGTTAAGACAAAAACTCTTCTCGAAAGAGGTTTCTCAATTGAAGTCAAGGCTCGGGGACAAATCCTCGCGCCCTGCTATTGCTGTGGATGGACTCGTAGGCTCCTCCTTTTCTTTGCTGGCGGCGCAAACAGTGCAGGAACAGGACCGCCTACACTTTTTCATCGCCGAGTCCAAAGAGGAGGCCGCCTATCTCTACAACGACATAGAGCGCATTTTGGAAGACAAAGACCGACCGTTGCCTCTCAAGCGCGTCCATTATCTGCCCTCCTCGTTCCGGCGTGCCCACACCTCCGCAGAACTGAACAATGCCAACGTGAAGCTTCGCGCCGAGTTGCTGCACAAACTTACCAATCAAGAGGTCCCTTCCATCATTGTCTCTTATCCGGAGGCGGTCGCTGAACGGATTGTCAATCAGCATTATATTCTCGATAATACCTTTAGAATTCAGAAAGATGCCGAGATCCCCGTGGATGTCTTCCTCCAGTATCTCTATGACCTGGAGTACCAGCAGGAAGATTTTGTAACAGAGCCCGGACAGTTCGCCTGGCGTGGCAGCATCTTCGACATCTTCTCCTTTTCGGAAGAGTATCCTTACCGTATTGAGTTGGAAGGGGACCGTATTGATTCCATCCGTTTCTTCAACCCAGAGACACAGCTCTCTATCTGCGATAAAGAAGAGATCTGTATTATGCCCAATATCAGCAATATGGCGGTGGAGACACAGCGTGTTTCGCTCTTTGATTATCTGCCCGAAGATACGGTTCTGTGGATGCATAGTCCGCAGGATATTGGTTCTCAGATAGATGCCCTCTATAAGAATACCGCTTCCGAGTTGGCTGCCCGGCCGGCCTCCGCAGACTCGGATGCTCCGATTGCCCTTCCCGTGGAGGATCTCCTCATCCCCAAGAAGGAATTTGACAAGGGATGGCCTAAGTATGCGCATATCCTGGTTAACACGCCGCCCAAAACGGTGATCGACCTGTCGGTGCATTTCCATACCAAGCCGCAGAATAACTTTGGCAAGAGTTTCGACTATCTGTTCTTGGAATGGATTGAGAATTATAAAAAGGGGGTGGAGAGCGTCTTCCTCTCCGAGAGCGCCTCGCAGCAGGAACGTCTCGAGAAGATCATGGAGGATCTTTTGGAGAAATACAACCGCCATAATGCCACCAATTACGACATCCGGCATCTCTACACACCGCTGCGATACCAACTGCATGAGGGCTTCAGCGATGAAGATCGCAAATTGGCCGTCTATACCGACCACCAGTTTTTGGAGAAGCAGGAGCGTGTGGTGCTCCGCGACCGTTACAAGAAGAGCGAGGCCTTCACCATCAAAGAGATTTACGACCTGCAACCCGGGGACTATGTGGTCCATATTAACTTCGGTGTCGGCGTGTATCAGGGTCTGGAGAAGACGGAAATCAACGGCAAAGAGCACGAAGTCATCAAGTTGACCTACGAGGGTGGGGATATCCTTTATGTGAGTATCCATTCTTTGCATAAGATCAGCAAGTATGTGGGCAAGGAGGGCACTGCGCCCAAGCTGCACCGGCTGGGGTCGGGCACCTGGGAGCGCATCAAGGAGCGTACCAAGAAGCGTGTCAAGGCGTTGGCCATCGACCTCATCAAGCTCTATTCCGCCCGCAAGGCCCGCAAGGGGTTCGCCTTCTCGCCGGATAGCTACCTGCAGACAGAGTTGGAGGCCTCCTTCATCTACGAAGACACTCCTGACCAGATCAAGACGCTGGAGGATGTGAAGAAAGATATGGAGAGCTCTTGTCCGATGGACCGTCTCATCTGCGGGGATGTGGGCTTCGGCAAGACGGAGATTGCCATCCGTGCCGCCTTCAAGGCCGTGTGCGACAGCAAGCAGGTCGCCGTGCTCGTGCCCACCACCGTGCTGGCATTGCAACACTACAACACCTTCCGTGACCGTCTGGCCAATATGCCGTGTCGCGTGGAATATGTCAACCGTTTCAAGACGAACAAAGAGATCAAGGCCACGCTGAAAGAGCTGGCGGAGGGCAAGATTGATATTTTGATAGGGACACACCGTCTGCTGAGCAAGGATGTGGTGTTCAAAGACTTGGGACTGCTTGTCATTGATGAAGAGCAGAAGTTCGGCGTAGGGGCCAAGGAGAAGCTGCGCGAGTTGCGCGTCTCGGTGGACACCCTCACCATGTCGGCCACGCCCATCCCACGCACCCTGCAGTTCTCCTTGATTGGAGCCCGCGACATATCGGTCATCTCCACGCCACCGCCCAACCGTTTGCCCATCCAGACGGAAGTGCATGTCTTTGACGAGGAGATACTTCGCGAAGCGATCCAGTTCGAGCTGGACCGCCACGGACAGGTCTTCTTTGTCCACAACAAGATACAGGACATCCAGAAGCTGGCGGGCATGGTGCAACGGCTCTGTCCTACGGCTCGTGTTGTGGTGGGCCATGGCCAGATGGAGGGCGATGAACTTGAGAAAGTCATGACCGATTTTATCGAGGGCCGCTACGATGTACTGGTCTCCACCACCATCGTGGAGTCGGGCCTCGACATTGTCAACGCCAACACCATGATCGTCAATGATGCCCAGAACTTTGCCCTCAACGTGCTGCACCAGTTGCGCGGCAGGGTGGGGCGCAACAACCAGAAGGCATACTGCTATCTCTTCACCAAACCGTTTGAGTTCCTCAACAACAACGCCCAGAAACGGTTGAAGGCCATCGAGGAGTTCTCAGAGATCGGCAGCGGCATCCAGATAGCCCTGCGCGACCTCGACATCCGCGGCGCGGGCGACATCCTCGGCGCCGACCAGAGCGGCTTCATCAACGAAATGGGCTACGAAATGTATCAGAAGATCCTCAACGAGGCCATCCAGGAGATGCGCGATGAGGGCAGTGAGGAACTTGGAGAGGACAAGCCTGCCGATAACAGCGCGATCCTGCGGCGCGAGTGTCTGTTGGAGACCGATGTCGAGGCAATGTTCCCCACCGACTACGTCAGCAGCGTGTCGGAACGCATGAGCCTTTACAAAGAGTTGGAGGCTATCAAGGATCTGGATAAGCTGGAGGCATTCAAGAAGAAGGTGGTCGATATCTTCGGACAGATGCCTGCCAAGACTGAAGAACTGATGCTGAGCGTGCCTCTTCGCCTGCTGGCCGGTGACCTTCATTTTGAAAAGGTGGTGTTGAAGAATAAAACCTTCATGGGACATTTTGCCGGAAACGCCAGCTCCAAGTACTTCCAGACGGAGGAGTTCGGCCGTGTGCTGTCCTTCATGCAACGCAATCATCCGCTCATCCAGTTGAAGGAGATCAACCATCATCTGGTGTTCATCGTCCACAATGTCCCCACCATCCGGGCGGCACTGCACTGGCTGGAGAAGCTCAATCATGTGATAAAATCCGAAGCCTGATGTTGTACGATGAACAGACTCGGCAATATGTGCTGGCCCATGCCGATGAGGATGTGGCCCGTCTGGCCCTGCAACCGGCCCCGGCAGGCGTGAACCTTCCCTTTGCGTTGCAGCAGATCAAGGGTAGACAGAAGGCCCAAGACAAGCTGCCGGACTTCTATGTCTGTCAGGAAATAGTATATCCTCCGACCGTCAATATGGAACAGTGCTCTTCCACGGCCACGGCTCGCTATAAAGCATCCTTGATAGCCGGTGGCACCTTCGCCGATCTTAGCGGCGGATTTGGAGTTGACACCATCCAGTTTGCCAGCCGGTTTGACAAGGGCTGGTATGTAGAGCCCAATGCGGAATTGGCGCAGATGGTCCACCACAATATGGGCGTGATGGGTATTCAAAATGTGGGGGTGCTGACAAAAACGATGGAAGAGGCTCTGCCGGAGCTTGGCCCTGTTGACTGGTTCTATGTGGACCCGTCCCGCCGCGACACCCACGGACGGCGGGTCGTCAGTCTGTCGGAGTGCGTGCCCGATGTGGTCGCGAACAAGTCATTGCTCTTGGAAAAGGCCTCTAAGGGCATCATGCTGAAGTTGTCTCCTATGCTGGATATCCGCGAGGCGCTGCGCCAGCTGCCGGAGACCACTGCCGTGCAGGTGGTGGCTGTCGAAGGGGAGTGCAAGGAGCTGCTCTTTATCTTGGCAAAGGAGGCCCAACCGTTAACTTTCACGGCGGTCAACATCGGGAAGCGTGAGACGCAACCCTTCTGCTTCACTCCGGAAGAGGAAGCACAAACAGTCCCAACCTTGGCTGACAGTGTTGGCCCATATCTGTACGAACCCCATGCCGCCATCATGAAGGCGGGAGGCTATAAGACGTTGACACGGCGCTATCCCGTCCGCAAGCTGGCCCCGAGCACGCATCTCTACACCTCGGACGAAGCGGTTCCCGACTTCCCGGGTCGTATCTTCAAGGTTGTCCAGACCATGCCTTTCCACAAGCATACCATCAAAACCCTCGCGGCGGAGATTCCGCAGGCCAACGTGGCGGTACGCAACTTCCCACTCTCTGCCGAAGAGCTCCGCAACCGTTTGAAGATACGGGACGGTGGCCAGATGTTCGTCATCGGCACTACCCTCGGCAAAGAAGAGAAGGTGATAATTGTCGCGGAGGTGATGCGATAAGTGCGCGGATTATTGTAACAGACTGTCAAGAGCTCCCCAAGAGAAGGTCTTCAACCCTGGAGTGGTACTCATGATGAGGAAGATGTCTGTCTTCTCGATCTCCTCTTTCATATTCAAATCAGAGGTGTTTGTCGCTGACGTGTAGCTCTCGGGGTAAACGGTACTGTTGTAGTACCAGAAACTTCCATTAAAGCAGAATTGCTGTATCCCCATGTTGAAGACGGCCCAGTAGTAGCTGTCGGAGATGGCGGTGAGGGTCGGTTTGGGCGTGGTGGTGTCTTCTTCCCAGTGCCAGCTGGGATAGCAGAGAGGATAACAATGCAGCTGCTTCCCTGCAAGGTTGAGCAGATCCCCTAGGTCGTAGTCTGTTTTTTGAGCCTCCTCGCTGATTTTGTACTCGTCAATGACCAGTTTTGATAGATGATACCCACCTTTTTGACGGAGATAGCGCAAAAGACTATCGGTGGCGTTCACCATGCCATAATCGCTCCAGTGGATGCCATATTGTGGGTAAAGAGGGTAGGGCGAGCGCTGTTTCTGCGATAGGAAATAGGCGTTGTAGTCAATGACGTTAATTCCATATTGTTTTAACAATTGGCTGTATATCTTGTAGTTGGTATTGTCTGTTTCAGTCTTTTGAAGAGATTTTGGGATGTATTCAGGGAAGAAGTCCGCCTTGCTGGGCGCTAAAAACACGATGAGGGTTTTGCCCTTTGCAGCCAGGCGATCCTGTAGCTCCCGCGTCTTTTTCACTTGGGATAGGATGGGGTCACGTCCGATGAAATCGGTACCGTAGTGTGCGTCAATGTAGTCCTGTTCATACAGATAGTTCTCCTTCCCGAGCACTACGTTCTGTGCGTTGGTTTGGTGAAATACCTTGAAGCAGAATAAATTGCGCAGTCTCACCAAACTATTGTGAAATCCAAGGTGCTCGTTTGTGTAGGGCTCGAAATCCGCTTGGAAGGAGCCGTCTAACCAGTTTTTGGCGGTCAGCGAGGGCCTCTCGTGAGGCACATAGGCCCCTGCAAGTGGCCGTTCAGGAACCAGTCGGGTGAGCGCTTGCAGCAAGGGCAGCAGCAGCGTGATCAGGAAAATGATATAGAGAACGGTTTTTCTTCCTTTCATAGCGTCAGAATTTAAAGTAGATGAAAGGATTGAAACCGGATGCGCTCAGATAGCTTGCGGAGGCGATGACGAGCACAAGCGCGCAGCAAAACGACACATAGTGTTGCCATTCGGGTCTTTCGGGCGCATAGCAGATGCTCTCGAATTTGAGACCTGGCTTGCAGAGAGTAAAGAAGGAGAAGAACACAGCCAGACAGAACACGGTGATGAACTCGGGAGTCAGCTGGGCTGCGGTGTGGTGGAAGTCGAAGAGCTTGCCTATGTAGAAGATGGCGTCCCCGAAGAGATCGTTGCGGAAGAATATCCAGCCTATGGTGACGACGGTGAAGGTGAGCAGCACGCGCAAGATTCTCGGCACTCTGGAGAGCCATCGGTTCAGGAAAAGCTTGTCGCTGACGATGAACAAGCCATGCCAGATGCCCCAGATGAGGAAGTTCCAGCCTGCACCGTGCCAGATGCCGCAGATGACGAACACGATGGCCAGGTTCAGGTACATGCGTGCCGGACGCACGCGATTGCCGCCGAGCGGAATGTAGAGATAGTCTTTGAGCCAGGCGCCGAGGGTGATGTGCCACCGCCGCCAGAATTCGCTGACACTCTGCGAAGTGTATGGGTTGTTGAAGTTCTCGGGGAACTTGAATCCCAGCAGATATCCCAGGCCAATGGCCATGTCGGAGTAGCCGCTGAAGTCGAAATAGATCTGGAAAGAGTAGGTGAGGGCGGCCATGCGTGCGATGGTGCCCGTGACCTGCTCGTGCGGGAGCGCATAGAATTGATCCACCTGAGCGCCTAAGATATTGGCGATGAGTACCTTCTTAGCAAGTCCGAGGGCAAACCGATACACCCCGTAGAGCTTGTTGTCGATGGTGTCGTTGTGCCGCCGGTCCTCAATGTCGTCCGCGATGGTGTTGAATCGCACGATAGGACCAGCAATCAGTTGCGGGAACATCAGGATGTACAGCAGATAGTCGTGGAGGTGGCGCAGCGGTGCGTGGACTCTTCTGTACACATCGATGGTGTAGGTCAGCGACTGGAAGGTGAAGAAGGAGATGCCGATGGGCAGCGCCACCTCCATCCAGGCCACCGGTTTGAGGTTGACGGCTGCCATCAGGTGATTCAGATTGTCCACGAAGAAGTTGGCGTATTTGAAGTAGGCGAGGAGACCGAGATTCAAAAGCAGGGAGAGAACGAGTCCTACTTTACGATGCTGGGTCTGCTGGCTCATATTCCTGACAATGTAAAAATTGAGGATTAAGGAACCCAACAGGATGAAGATGAATTTCGGTGCGCCCCAAGCGTAAAAAGCCAGGCTGGCGAGGAGCAGGACAAGGTTCTTCCATCTCGCCGGTGTCAGGTGGTATATCACCAGAAACACCGCCAGGAAAAGGAATAGGAAGAGTGTGCTGCTAAAAACCATTGTTTTTTACTTTGAAGCGGCAAAAGTACGCAAAAATAGACTATCCTTGAGAAAAAGATTATGGAGATTTCTGTTTTGCAGTTGTCTGCGAGATCTGCGTGTAGAATCACTCGCGGACAAACTTCACGGTCTCCACGCGGGAGGGCGTTTGAAGGCGGCAGATATAGAACCCCGATGGTAAATGACTCAGGTTGAGTTCGGTACGGTGTGTTCCAGATACGTCTCCCTGCTCGTCCTGCCGTAGCACAAGACGTCCAGTCATGTCATACACCGAGATGCTGGCGATGGCGCCTTCTTCGTTCTGGTACAGTAGCACGGCTCTGTCATTCACAGGGTTGGGAGATAGACACAAGGACGTGGTTGTCTCATGCTCTTCCACGCCCGTGCCATTCGACCACAGCGCATAGTCTGCCAGCAGGGCCATGTTGTATCGCGCCACGTCTGCATGATAAGCGTAGTTGTTGGAGTCGGCGACATCATGATCCGTGTGGTAGGAGGTGGAGAAGGTGTATTCAATGGCAAAGACGGCAGGGAAACCCTTGACATAGTATGCGTAACTGTCGCTGTAGGCAGCATCTGTGTTGTCGGCTACATCTGGGATGTAAGGTTCGATGTCGGTGTACTGGGCACAGAGCTCTGCGGCTCGATGTAGAGGTTCCATGGCGTTGGAGTACCAGTGCAGCGTGAGCCGCCAGTCGTTGTCGGGCTGGAAGCTCACCATGTCGTTGTTGATCATGAGTTTCACATTTTCTTCAGCAATGAGTCGTGCTTCGGCATCGTAGTAGCTGCCGAAAAGGCCAAGCTCTTCTCCGTCGTAAGCCATGAAGTGGATGTCTCGGTGGAACTGCAGGTGGTTGGCGTGGCAGATGCGCGCCAATTCGATCATGACGGCCACGCCGGAGGCATTGTCGTCGGCACCCGGCGCCAGGGCTTGTAACGAGTAGTTGGAGTGGTCATAGGAGATGGCGTCCAGATGTGCACCCACAATCACAATGGAGTCGTCAACGGGATTCGCAGACGGCAGGATACCTTTGACATTGTAAAACCACTGGTCATAATAGCCTCCTAACCAAAAGTACCCGTCATGGTGAAAGCTGTCGATGACCGCCGAGACGTCGTAACGGTGCAGACGCTCTACCAAGTATTCGGCCACTTCTATGTTACCTCCTTCCCGCAGGGCGAAACGACTGCCGAAATTCTGCAAGTCCATCACGGTCTGCAACAAACTGTCCGCATTGATCTGCGACAATAGCGAGTTCATGTCCAGATCGCTCTGCGCCCGCAGGGAAGTGGTCATAAGGGTGATTATAGTCAAAAATAAGGTGAAACGCTTTTTCATTGTTTTGATTGTTTGTTTAAAAGCAGCAAACATACACATTTATCTGACTCGTCAAAACTTTTTTTTCAAAAATATCAATTTGGATCATAGTAAGTCTGCAACCCCCAAATCTTATCCTCTACTTATCCCCAATCTTCACGAACTTTACCCAGCGCCACTGTCCCTCCGCATATTCCACCCCTAGCAGGTGGTTGCCGGGCTTCAAGGAGGTGACATCCAGCATGCCTGAGGCCGTAATCTTTTTTGTCAACACTTGTTTTCCCTCCGCGTCATAGACCGACACGGCACGCAGGGATTCGCCACCGACGTCTATCGTCAGAAAATCTCCCGTGGGATTCGGGAAAATTTTCAGTTCGGAATCTTCATTATGCTCAGAAACAGAGACGTTGTCAAGGACATACACGGTGACAGCACTGCGCGGACTGATGCACAGGAGCGAGTCGTTCTGATACTGTTCTTCGAGATAATAGGTTGTCGTGTCAAAAAGCACTGGCGTGGTGTAATAAGCCCCCACGGCAATGGCTTGCGAAGCAGTGTCTGAATCGTACCAATGCACCTCGTTTTCTGCCATCGCGACCACCGTGGTCTGCATCCCCGGCAAGATGTACTGGTCGAAGGCTACGGGTGCCTCGACCTGCGGCTGGAGCTCCACGTCGTGCTGGACAGCCATCCCCGGACGGATGGTGACGGTGAACGTCGCCGTCTGATAGCAGGGGGCAGACACCTCCACCGTATAGGTGCCGGCCATGATCGGACGATGATATACGCCCAACGGCAGATGTGAGAAAACTTCGGAGTGGAACCGGTCGTGATTCAGCACTTTCACCATGGCCTCAACGGGCTCGTGGGTCGCAGCATCCGTGACAGTGCCCCAGAATCCATAGCTGCACTCCATCGCGTAGCTCAGCAGCGCATCCTTGTTCTTGTCCCAGTAGGTGGGCAATAAGGTCGTGTCCGTGATCAGCGGCAAGTGACTCATCTCGATGGTCACCTCGCGGCAGCGCTGGTAGTAGGTCATATAATCCTGCCGGCCGCCAACAAGCGGGCTCCAGTCGGCGCCTTCGATGACCGAACGCCCGCGGTAATCACCATAGAGATAGGCGGTGTCCTGTGCATGACATAGCGAGGCATAGTTCTGGCCGGTATAGCGGAACCAGTCAGCATCGGCATGGGCGCGCTGCTGGGTCGTCCAGGCGTCCCACGGGTAGTTCACAATCTCGGCGCCGCAATGGAAGTTGACCGACATCACGAAATGGATGGGCGTGACCCAGTCGATGATGGCTTGCGTCTCGGGTTGGATATTGGCTGCGCCCTCCAATCCAGGCAGATAGGGGTAGTTGAGATTCAGCTGCACATTGTTGTAATTGTGGTAGATGGTATGGACCCCGTCGTCCCAAATCAGGTCGTCGCTTTGATGGTAGGTCCCGTCTGGGTTCTCCAACGGGCAGATGTATAGGTCAACATTGTCCAGCAGCCTCTGAACGACGGTGTCGGTGGTCGCATGGTTCAGGATATAGTCCGCCAGACGCAGCACCATGTAGTAACAGACCACTTCCCGCCCGTGCATGGTTGATGAATAGAGGAAGGCCGGCTTCGTGGTGGCCTGCCCCAGCGTGTTGCTGATGTGGATGGCGAAGATGGAGTGATGCAAATCCGGATGGGGCGTGTCTTCCAGAATGGTGTCTATCTGGCAAAGATTCGGGAAGGAGTCTTGGAAATATTGCAAGAGTTGGGTGTAAACCCCGTAAGTCGGGTACTTGTTCCACCGCAGCATCTCCTCCAGTGTGTTGGCCATGTGGTTGTCGCTGATGTCTTTGGATGCGGACGTCAACACGTAAGGCACGGTGTCTTCTTTCTCTGTCGTGACCGTTGCCGGTCCGGTAGCGAGATGGATGCATACGGTGTCGGAAGGCGCTGACTCCATCTCGCCGCAGATATAGGTGATGGAATAACAATGCGCTCCGGCGGTGGCTAGGCTGTCCACATACACCGAGTCGGTTACCTCCGAGGCAATCAGCACCCCGTCTCGATAAACATTGCAAGGGTGTCCGCTCGTCCTTCGTCCATGAATGGTGAGGTCGTCCAAGCAAAACATATACTGGTCGTGCGATACGCAGTGTATCGCTACATATTTAGCCGCGGCGGGCACTAGGAAGGAATATTCGTTCCACTCGGCGATGGTCGTGATGGTGTCGCAGTGCAAGGGGATGAAACTTCCCGCATTGGTGTCTGTGATGGAGTAGGCCGCCACGAATTTTTCGTCCGCAAACCGGTCGGCGAAGCTGCGGGCATAAAACGAAAAGGTGAACGGCTCGGTGAAGTCCAGTTCCGGACTTACAATCCAGTCGTCGTTGGAGATGTTCGAGTGGAATGGGCTCCCGAAAAATCGGTGGCCCGAATGCGCCGTGACGTTGTATTGGTTTCCCACGAGGAGATAGTCGTCCAGCACGACATAGGCCATTGGCGAGCCTACGTTGGGGAAACTCAACACGCCGAAGGGGGCGGTGGGCGCCCCGTCTCCGTCTATATAGCGCCATCCCAGCGTGCCGGGAGAATTGACAGCCCCGTAGGGATGACCTTCCACATCATCAAAAAGCAGGATATCTTCCGCATGGTAGGCGTTGCTCCACGACAACACCACCTGGCTGTCGCTGACCACTGCTTGCGGCGCGTCTGGGGTCTCGCAAGAGCCCGTCTGCCATTGCGTTATGAGGCCTTCGGGCAGCTGTATGTCGTCAATCCACACGCAATCCGACCCCTTGCTTTTCGTCTGGTTCTTGGTATAGCAAAACTTCAGCACATGGTAGCCCGAACTGATGGGGCATTGGAACTCGCTCCAATCCACATATCCCGCCAGCGAGTCGCGCAGCTCCCCGTCCAGCCAGAAAAGGAAGCCGCCGCTGCCCTCCGCCGAGAAGACCTTGCGGTAATACGAGAGATTCCCGCTCTCCGTCAGATAGACCCCCAGCTGCAACACCGATTGCGTGTTCAGCGTGTAGTAGTTGCCGCTGCGGGCGCAATACCGGCCGTTGTGCGCCCCTTCGCTGGTGATTTCCCAACGATACTGCGAACCGGGACGCTCCCATGAGAGGGAAGAAAAATCCCCGGACTCCCAATCCTCTGCAATAGGATGCGAGACCACCTGGCCCGACAACGGCACGGCCAACACGGTCAAGGCGCAAACTATGAAATCCTTAATTTTCATAACTATATCGGATTATAATGGATAAACTCAATGTTGGATTTTCGATATTTCAGACAAATCTCAAAAACACGAAGCAAAAATACATATTTTAACGTTAGTTCGATGTACGTTAATCTTCTGTACCCAAACCTTCGTTCTGTAAAAAATCGTATCTTTGCGCCCAAATTTTACAGATATGACAGACCCGATTCTTTCCATGGATGATTTGGATGCTTTGTTTCCAAAAGATTTTACAGAAGCACAAAAGGCGAAAGCCAAGACTTTGTTTTATAAGAAATTGTCCCTTGCTGCGCATCGTTTCTATGGTGGCAAGATGCAGACCTTGCCGAAGGCGCCGGTATATGGTTTCAACTGGTTCAACGTTTGGTACACGCCGGGCGTGTCGGCCGTCTCCACCACCATTCGTGACGACAACGACACCTCTTTCCTGCTGAGCAACCGTGCTCAGATGGTGGCGGTGGTCAGCGACAGCACGCGAGTGCTGGGCGATGGCGACTGCACCCCGCCGGGCGGCTTGGGCGTCATGGAAGGCAAGGCCATGCTGATGAAATATCTCGGTGGCGTGGATGCCGTGCCACTCTGCATCGACAGTCGGGACGAGAATGGCAAACATCAGCCCGAAAAGATAATCGAGTTTGTCAAGATGGTGCAGCACAGTTTCGGTGCCGTCAACTTGGAAGACATCTCCCAGCCCAACTGCTACAAGGTGCTGGACGACTTGCGCGAGGCCTGCGACATCCCCGTGTGGCACGATGACGCGCAAGGCACCGCCTGTGTGACCCTTGCCGGCATCCTCAACGCCCTGAAGCTGACGGGCAAGAAGATCGGCGATGTCAAGATCGTGCTCTATGGCGCCGGCGCGGCCAACACCAGCATCGCGCGCCTGCTCATCACAGACGGCGCCAACCCCGCCAACATCATCATCTTCGACAGCAAGGGGACGCTGCACGAGGGTAGGGAAGACTGCCGTCAGGATACCCGCTACTACCGCAAGTGGGAGCTCTGCCAGTCCACCAACCCGCAACGCATCGCCACCGAAGAGGAGGCTTTCCGCAACGCGGACGTGCTCGTGGCCCTCTCCAAGCCCGGTCCCGACACCATCAAGAAGGAGTGGATCTCCCTCATGGCCGAGAAGTCCATCGTCTTCTGCTGCTCCAACCCCGTGCCCGAGATCTATCCGTACGAGGCCAAGGAGGCAGGCGCCTATATCGTGGCCACCGGCCGCGGCGACTTCCCCAACCAGGTCAACAACTCGATGTGCTTCCCCGCCATCCTGAAGGGCACCCTGCTGGTCTCTGCCCGCAAGATCACCGATGAGATGGCCATCTGTGCCGCACACTCCATCGCCGATTACGCGGAACGCCAAGGAATTAACACAGAGCATATTATGCCTACGATGATGGATACGGACATGTTCCCCACGGTGGCCGCAGACGTGGCCATGAAGGCTATCAGCCAAGGCGTGGCCCGCAAGCAACGCACCTGGCAGGAGGTCTATGACATCGCCTCCCACGACATCTACCAGACCCGCCAAATCGTGGACGATATGCAACGGGAGGGAATCATCCCAGTCTTCCCCGCTGACGAAATCGCGAACATCATGCACGAAGTCTGTGAGGAGGTCCGCTGATGTTGCCCTTGAAAAACGATACGATATACCCTTTCGCCAACCTCGGCTTTCAGCTGAAAGCGGACGACTCTTTTCAATCCAAAGAACCTCTTATCCAACGACAGTATCTGCAAAATCCTTGGTTTACGCCAGAGTTTTGCAGCATGTCATTAATGTCTATTGCAGAGATACTTGATATTGATTACCTAAAGAATAGGTTTAATTCTACTTTTGACAGATTCCCTGTTCGGACTGTGGGCTTGGTGCCGGATGGCAGGACCCCGTTGTCCGCTTTTGCCGACATGCTCTGCGCGGTGTTGATGGGGTTCGACTGTGTCATCAAGCAACATCCAGACGACAGCGTTTTATTGCCGATGATGATCCAAGAGCTTGAAACGCTGGAGCCGCTGCTTCGCGGCCGCATGCGCGTGGTGGAGAAACTGCCTCATTGCGATGCGGTTATCGTGAATGAGATGGAAGGCAATACGGCCGTTTGGGAACGCTATCTGCCAGACACCCCACACTTGATACGTCCCCGCCAAGGCTCTGTCGCCGTGCTGACTGGAGAAGAATCCGAAGACGACCTGTTGCAATTGTCAAAGGACATGGTCCGTTTCTTCGGCCGGGCCCGACAGTCTGTGAGAACGATCTATGTGCCAGATGGTTATGACTTTGTTCCGTTGTTGCAGGCTATCCAGAAGCAGAGTGTTTCTATCCAGCAGCATCACCAGTTCCTGAATCATCTGGAATATCAAAAGTCCATCCGCCTGATGAGCCAGAAGTACTACATGGATGCAGGTACTTTTTTGTTGGTGGAGCAAACACAAGAAATCCCGCCAGTCGGCGTTATCCATTATGTGTTTTATTCGGACATGGAGGAGGTGAAGAAACAGCTAGAACACTCTTTTTTAGATATATATCTTGTTGAAAGTAAAAAAGATATAACAAAAGACGGGGTGGAGCTCGGCGCTGCTTTCCAAAGTGCCGGATATTTGGATGAAACATGCACTTTTCTTAAAAATCTAGCAGGATTATGAAGAAACGTATTATAGTGTCCTTGTTTTTCGTGGTTATCGTCACCACTTTTTTCTTGATCCTCGCCATCTTCAAGCTCTACACGGAGGCGGAGAAGGTGCAACGCAGCATCTTTGTGAATGAGGTGCTGACGGCTGGCAATACTGTGGTGAATCAGATCGATGCTATCTTGAAAAACGACACGTTGATGCCTGTGGCGGATTCCACGCTCACGGAATCTATCGACACCACCGATGTCGTCTCGGTGCAACACTCCCGTAAGTTCTTGATAGACAGTACTAACAATCAACCCATAGGGGTGATCATGACGGAAATATACCTCAAGGAGGACAATGTGCGTGTCGTTTCCAGTGACACCACCTACTTCAGCGACTCCTTCCGGATGCTGTTCCCGCTCTATAAGGATCCTTGGTCTCCCAAAAAGCAGGAGAATGTTCCGGAGAGTTTTCTCGAGAAGGTGGATGTCAATATGGTGCAGCTTGACAGCACCACCAAGGATATTTTGAATCCCAGCTTTTTGAAAAACCTGATCAAGGAGGCCTTGCGGGAAGAGACCATCGAGGCCAAGTTTGATTTTGCGTTGTATAATGCTTTCACGACCGAGTTTGTGGTGGAGCCCGCCACTATCCCGCGCGAGGTCATGCTCAAGAGTGATTATGTGTTTCGCTTGAAATACAACGAGAAGGTCAGCTCGCCGCACTATATCATCCTCTATTTCCCTACGGAGCGAGGCATCTTCCTGCAGCGTATGAGCACGATTGTGATCATGATTCTGTGCCTGGTCTTCCTGGTCTCCGCCATCTCGTTTGTCTCACTGTATTCCATGTATCGGCAGAAAAAGGTGTCGGAGGTGACCAACGAGTTCGTGGACAACATGACGCATGAGTTCAAGACCCCCATCTCCACCATCTCCTTGGCTTGTGAGGCCATGGGCGACTCCGTGACCAAGAGCGACCCGGAACTGCAAGCCACATACGTCAACATCATCCGGGATGAAAACGAGCGTCTGCAATCCATGGTCACCAATATTCTGCAGATCGCACAATTGAAAAAAGGGCAGGTGAAGATGAACATAGAGTTGATCGACATGCATGAGCTGGTTCGCAAAGTGGTGGATAGTATCGCCCTGCTCGTGAACAGCAATCAAGGCACGCTGAATCTGGCGCTGAATGCAGATAACTACAAGATATTCGGAGACAAAGAGCATTTAACTAATGTGCTGGTTAACCTTGTGGAGAATGCCATCAAGTACTCCCAGGGATGCCCTGAAATCCTCATCAACACCCTCTCCAACGAGAAATACTTCATGCTCTCCGTGACCGACAAAGGCATCGGGATCCCGAAGAAATCACTGCCTGAGATTTTCAACAACTTCTACCGTGTGCCGAGGGGCAACGTGCATAACGTGAAGGGCTACGGACTCGGATTGGGCTATGTGAAGAAGATTGTCACCATGCATAAAGGAAAAATCGAGGTGCAGAGCATCGAAGGGAAGGGGAGTACCTTTATGATTTCGTTGCCGTTCAAGAAGTAATCAGCCAACCGCTAATATTCTACCACAACCGCTTTGCCGCTATCGTGATGCGCTTTTCGCTGCCGTCGATGCCTATGATGTCCAGCACCTGCATAGGGATGGTGTCGATGTCCCATTCCTCATCCCAAGAATAGTCGGTCACATTTCTTCCGTTGATGGAGATGATGGTGTCGCCCAAGGCCATGCCTGCGCTGACTGCATCGCCCGCCCGGATCAGCCCTGAGACAACCCATCCTTTGCAGATGTCCGTGCGGTTTCTGAACGTATAGTCATAGGTGGGTATAGGCGGGGTGAACTCCTTGAAACGACGCAGGTAGAGCACCTCGTTTTCCACATCGATGATGATGTTATACCTTGACCAGATGCCGTTGCCAATCACCCCTAAGTATTTCGCGTAGCCTAAGGCCCCCACACCTTCCGGAATATAGGAGATGGGTCTTTCAAAGATGGTGTCACTCCCAATGATGATATGGTCGGGCATCATGCTGACATAGTATTCCTGTTTTTTGTCGCCAAGACCGTTTTGGGTTACATCGCTGATGTATCTTTTGCCGGAAATGGTGTCGAGCTGAAAAAGGCTGGTGGCTTGGGCTGTGAAAGTGACGGTGCCGCCGCTGCCCGTGTCCATCAGATACCATCCTTTGACAAGAGTGCCCCCGATATTAGTCTCTACCTGTAGCAGTATACGGGTGTTTTCATATCGGATGGGAATCTGTTGGTAGCCTTTCGTGTCGGGCAGGCCGTTTTTGTGCTTTATCATCAAATTTTGCTCGAAGTTGATCTCCAACGGGTGGTCGGTAATCCCTTTGATGCCGCTGATGCCGTCGAGATGGCAGTCCAACACGTCCCGCAGCTTGAAGACCGGAACCATGGCATATTGTTCCTGGATGGTGCCGATGTTTACTTTCGTGGAATCCAGGATGAGGGGGACGGTCATGTAACCGGCCCCGCCTCCGCTTCGGGCAGTGCCCATATCCGTGGGCGTCCAGTCGGAATGGGCCAGCCATACAGAGTCCACCCCGAAATGGTCGGAGGCCCCGGTGTCATATATGATGCCGAGGCTGATGGTGTCGTTGATGGTGGCGTTAACATACAGGTGCCCCCGGTAGAGGAAAGGGATGGTGTCATTCTGTGCCGTCACTGCGAGATTTGCGCACAACAGGCTGAGTGTAAGCATCCATACAAAAAAATGGTTCGAGTTCATAAGGATGATGATTTCGCTGCAATAATACAATTATTTTTTGTATTTTTGCAGCCAATTTTATTTGTTAGTATGGATAGAAATACGGTTATTGGATTGTTGCTGATATTTGGCTTGTTCCTTGGGTTCAGCTTCTATCAGTCCAACAAAGCCAGGAAGGTAATGCAGGAACAAGAGCAGCAAGCTCTTGAGGAGATGGCTCGACAGGAGGAAGATTCTATCGCGCAGGCGCTCTCGTTGACAGCCCAAGATTCACTGAATGACAATACGGCGGCCCCCGCTCCGGTGGCTCAGCAGCAGTTCTCGACACCGCAGCTGGCCAACATGGACGACTATGTGGTGGAGACCAACAAGGCTTGGTATTATTTCGCCAAGCAGGGCGGTTGCCTTCGCAAAGTCTGCCTCAAGGACGTGTACCGCTACACGCCCAAAGATTCCGCCAAGATTTTGATGGAAGTCTTTGAGGGCGGCACCAACGATCTTAACATCAAGTTGCAGCTGCGCGATCAGACCGAGATTGGTACCCGCGACTGCATCTTCTTGTCCGAGATGGGCGCGGACACTCTCGTGGTGGACGAGGAGCACAATTCCCTGTCGCTGCGTATCTACCCCAACAACCAGGGCGACTCGAACCAATGCCAGACCCTCAACGTCAACTCTTACATCGAGTATCTCTATACGTTCTCTCCGGACGACTACATGTTCACCTACAAGGTGCGTTTCGTCAACATGGAGCCCTATCTGTATCCTACCAAGCACAACTATACGCTGGAATGGAACGCCGAGCCCAAGAATGTGGAGAAGAACTACGAGAATGAGAAAAACCTCACCTCCGTCTATTACATGGACAACACGGAGGAGGTTGGCAATATAGACGAACGCAAGGGTGGCACGAAGGATTTTACCTCTCCTCTGAAGTGGGTCTCCTTCAAACAGCAGTTCTTTACAGCCACGCTGATTGTTGACGGTGAGCAGGCGTTTGATTCCGGCACGCTGTCAGCCACTGCCCCCGACAAGGAGGAGCGCGAGGTGCTCAAGTACTGCAAGGCCGACCTCGACTTCCAGATGCCTGATCTGAACAAGGGCTCCTTCAACATGTCGATGTATGTGGGCCCGAACCAGTACCGGCTGCTCAAGACCTACAAGATGAAACTGGAACGCCAGGTGCCGCTGGGCTGGGGCTTCTTCCTGCTTCATTGGATCAACCGTTTCATCATCATCCCGGTGTTCAACTGGCTGGAGGTCTATGGTCTGAGCTACGGCATCATCATCCTGCTGCTGACGATAGCCTTGAAGGTCGTCTTGCTGCCTGTCAGCTACAAAACCTACATGTCGTCCGCCAAGATGCGTGTGCTGAAGCCGGAGATTGAAGCCATCAATGCACGCTATCCGAAAGAGGAGGACATGATGAAGAAACAGCAGGCGACCATGGCCCTGTATCGCAGTGCGGGTGTGAAGCCCGCTGGCGGATGTCTGCCCATGCTGCTCCAGATGCCGATCCTCATCGCCATGTACCGTTTCTTCCCGGCCTCCTATGAGCTGCGACAACAGTCGTTCCTCTGGGCCGAGGACCTCTCCACCTACGATTCTATCTGGAACTTTACCCATCATGTGCCGTTGCTGGGCGACCACTTGAGCCTCTTCACGATCCTCATGACCATCGCCACCATTGTCTATACGTGGATCAACAACAAGCTGATGAACCCCACCCAAGGCAATAAAGACCAACAACGCATGATGAGCATCATGATGTATATGATGCCGATCATGTTCTTCTTCATGTTCAACAATTTCGCTTCCGCATTGACGTACTATTACTTGCTGTTCAACATCTTCACGTTCTTGCAGATGTGGATTTTCCGTGTGGCTGTCGATGATGAGAAACTGCACGAGCAGCTCAAGGCCAACATGAAAAAGCCGGTGAAGAAGTCGAAATGGCAGATCAAGATGGAGGAACTGCAGAAGCAGCAGGCCCAGATGCAAAGACAACAACAAAAGAAATCCAAATAATAATTTTTGACGAAGATGATGAGCCCCATCATTGAGTTGATGAATAAAAACGAATAATTATGGAAAATCAAGACAAGAATGAAGTTTTATCTCGCGCTGTAAAGGCAGGTAAAAGAACGTATTTCTTCGATGTGAAGAGTACGAAGACGGGTGAAATGTATTTAACGATTACGGAAAGCAAGCGTAAGTTCAATGATGTTACGGGCACTTTCTTCTACGAGAAGCACAAAGTCTTCCTGTACAAGGAGGATTTTGAGAAGTTCCAGAATGCTCTGAACGGTATGGTTGAGTTTATCAACACGGGCAAAGTCCCTGAGGAGGTGAACTTCGAGACCGAGGAGAAACTGAACGAACGTGACTTGGACCAGGATTTTTCCAACCTTGATTTCACGTTGTAATGGGTAAGATTGTTGCCATCGCAAATCAGAAAGGCGGTGTGGGCAAGACGACAACGGCGGTCAATCTGGCTGCCTGTGTTGCTGCGCTCGACATGAAGGTGCTGCTCATCGATGCCGACCCGCAGGCCAACGCCTCCAGCGGTCTCGGCTTTGAGAGCACGGAAGAGACCATTTCCATCTACGACTGTATCGTCAACAATCGTCTGGCGGTGGAGGCCATCCAGCCTACCGACATCCAGCAGCTGCATCTCTTGCCCGCCACCATGGACCTCGTGGGTGCCGAGCTGGAGATGATCTCCTACGAGCGCCGCGAGTATCGCATGAAAGACGCCATCTATTCCTTGAAGAACGACTACGACTTCATCTTCATCGACTGCGCGCCCTCCCTGGGGTTGATTACCCTCAACGCCCTCGTGGCCGCCGACTCGGTGCTGATTCCTGTCCAATGCGAGTACTTCGCCCTAGAGGGCCTTGGCAAGCTGTTGAACACCATCCGCATCGTCCAGACCAACATGAACCCGGCGCTGGCCATTGAAGGCATCCTGCTGACCATGTACACAGCCCGTATCAAGTCTTCCAATGCGGTGGTCGATGATGTGCGTCTTCACTGCAAGGACCTGGTGTTCGACACCATCATCTCCCGCAATGTGCGTCTGAGCGAGGCCCCCAGCTATGGCAAGCCTATCGTGCTCTATGATGTGAGGTCCACAGGCTTCAGAAACTACCTGAACCTCGCTACGGAGTTCCTCAACAAAAACGGATATACGATTTAAGCACAACACCATGAATAAGACAGAGAAACCTAAAGGCAGGGGCCTGGAGGCCATCTTGGGGAATGTCAACATCTCCTCGGTCCAGCCCTCCGCCCATCCCGGCGGCAACAGCTATATCAAAATCGACTCTATCGATGCGAACCCTTTCCAGCCCCGTACTCAGTTTGACGAGGAGCTGCTGGAGGGCTTGGCGCAGTCTATCAAGACATACGGTCTCATCCAGCCCGTGACGGTCCGTCCCGTGGAGGGCGGCCGCTACCAGCTCATCTCCGGCGAACGCCGCTATCGCGCCGCCAAGATGGCAGGGCTGACAGAGGTTCCCGCCTTCGTCCGCACTGTCGATGATATGCAGTCGGTGCAGATGGCGCTTGTGGAGAACATCCAGCGCGCCGACCTGAACCCTCTGGATGTGGCCATGAGCTATCAGATGCTCGTGGAGGAGTGTCATCTCACCCAGGAAGAGCTGAGCGAGAAGTTCGGCAAAGACCGCAGCACCATCTCCAACTACCTGAGACTGCTGCGCCTCTCCACCCCCGCACAGGTCGCCGTTCGCGACAGCCTCATCTCCATGGGCCATGCCCTCCCGCTCGTAGTCCTCGAGGATGCCGCCCTGCAGCAGAAAGTCATCAAAAAGATCGTGGATGAGAACCTCTCTGTCCGGCAGACGGAGCTGGAGGTCAAGAAACTGCGCAACGAACTAGAGCCCGCCAAACCGAAGGTGAAGATCACCCTTTCCGATGAGGTGCGCGCCTTCCAGGCCGATTTTTCCAAGAAGCTGAAGACCAAAGTGAAAATCAAAAAGGACATTACAGGCAAAGGCTCCATCACCATACCTTTTTCCTCAGATGAAGAACTGAAGAAAATCATCGACCAGTTGCAATAAACCGGCTGCATGTTACGTTTGTATCGGGTATGAGAATTCAATGCTGGATATTGTCCGTTATCTGCTGTTTGATAATGCTCTCTTTGCAGGCGCAGGAAGAGCTGATAGATACGACCACATCCCGCGTTGCCCCTGCTGATTCCGTCAAGGTGGTGAAACATTCGCCCACCACGGCGATCCTTTGTTCCATCGTTCCAGGCGGAGGCCAGATCTATAACAAGAAGTATTGGAAACTGCCTATCGTCTATGGCGCATTGGCTGCTACCGGCTATTTCGTTTGGCGCTCTGCCCATAAGATGACGGTCTATCGGAATGAGTTTATCTATCGCCGAGACGGAATAGTGACGATGCAAAACTTCACCCTGGCGGAATATTCTGACGAGAATCTTCTGGAGATGAAGAATAAACAGCGGCGGAATCTGGAAATCTCCATCGCCGCAACGGCAGTCGTTTATGTGCTGAACTTCATCGATGCCATGGTGGACGCCCATCTGTACTATTTTGATGTCTCCGATGATTTGAGTTTGCACTGGCAGCCTCTGGTGATGCCAGATTACACCCATAGACAATATGCCTTTGGCCTCAATCTGCAGTTGCGCTGGTAACATTTATTATCTTGAAAAATGAACGAGAAGATTAAGTTTGCAATATTAGGATATGGCAAGATGGGCAGGATGGTGGAATCCATGCTGCGCGAGTCCGGACAGGAGATTGTGGCTGTCATCGACAATGAAGAGGAGTGGCAGGCGCAGATGGCGGCGTTCCGCACGGCGGATGTGGCCATCGACTTCTCCATGCCCTCTGTGGCGGTCTCCAATATGCTCCGTGCCTTTGAGGCTGGCGTCCCCATCGTGGTCGGCACCACCGGCTGGTACGACCGTCTGGACGAGATCGTGGAAAAGGCGAAGTCTTGCCAGGCATCGCTCGTCTATGGCACCAACTTCAGCATAGGGGTTTATCTCTTCAACCGCATGAGCCAGTGGCTGGCTGCCGAGATGAGCCGCTATGGCCAGTATGCCGTGACGATGGAAGAGACCCACCACACGGCCAAGAAGGATGCGCCGAGTGGCACAGCGATCACGTTGGCGCAAGGCATCATCGCCCAGCATCCCGGCTACTCTCGCTGGCAGCTCGATGAGGGCCAACCCCTGGACGATGCCACCATCCCAGTGCAGGCGCACCGTGTGGGAGACGTGTCCGGCATCCATGAGATCCACTGGAGCTCTCCGGAAGATGAGATCACCATCACCCACAACGCCCACGGCCGACAGGGCTTTGCTGCCGGCGCTATCCGCACGGCACTCTGGCTCGTCCAACATCCCGGCACCGTCTGCTCATTTTCTGAAACCTTAGAATCATAGTATCATAATCTCAAAAACAAAGAAACCTTATGCTTATTTCGACTACCGCACTCTGGATTATCGGCATCATCTTCCTGATATGCACCCATGTTGGTTTGTGGGGCATTTTCCGCAAGGCCGGTATAGCACCCTGGAAGTCCTTGATTCCTTTTTATAATGTATGGCTTTGGATCCGACAGGTCATCCGCAAGAAATGGTGGTGGATGCTGCTGTTCCTCATCCCCTTCCTCAATATCTTCATGTTCTTCTACATCATCTGGGAGACTATCCATCATTTCAACAAGAATGGATACGGTGCACTGATCCTCGGTACACTGTTTTTCTTCGTCTATCTGCCGTATTTAGGCTTCTCCAAGAAGGAACAATACATCGCTCAGCTGCCGGAGTGGAAGAAAAGCAGCGCCCGCTCCTGGGGTGACGCCCTCATCTTCGCGGTGGCGCTGGCCTACATCATCCGCCTCTGCTGGTTTGAGCTCTATACCATTCCCACCTCTTCCATGGAGAGCTCCCTCATGGTGGGCGACTTCCTGACGGTGTCCAAACTCTCCTACGGCGTGCGCATGCCCAATACGCCGGTGGCGATTCCCTTTATCCATAACACTTTGCCCAAGACTGAGGTGAAGTCCTATTCCAAGATCATCCAACTGCCCTATATGCGCACCAAGGCACTGCGGCCCGTGCGCAACAACGATGTCGTGGTCTTCAACTACCCCGATGGCGACACGGTGGCGGTGGAGCGCAAGGCCGAGAGCTACTATGCCATCGTCCGGGAGTTCGAGGCGATGCTCAACCCCAAAGCCTCTCCAGAGGAGAAACGTGATGTCATGGGCCGTTATAGTCCCGATATGATTCAGTACTTCCAGCAAAAATACGCCGGCGCCTACTACCCGGGCAAAGGCCGTGAGGCTGTCTGGAATGAGTACCACGTCATCGACCGCCCTGTCGATAAGCGCGAGAACTATGTGAAACGCTGTATCGCTGTGCCTGGAGACGAACTCCAGATTGTGGATAAGCAAGTCTATATCAACGGCAAGGCAGTGGAGAACCCCAGACGGATGCAGTTCGCCTACTTCGTCTTCCATCCCAATGGCATGCAACTCTCACAGAAAAAGCGCAAGGAGTTGGATGTCAATGAAGATGATGCCCAAAGAGTGGATCAATACACGGTGCTGTACCGTCTCAACAAAGAACAGTGCGACAAGATCCGCAAGATGGGCTTCATGGTGGAATGCTATCAGGACTCTGCCGGCCAGTACGATCCCGCCATCTTCCCGCACTCTCCGGATTATCCGTGGAACAAGGACTTCTTCGGCCCCATCACCATCCCGGCCAAGGGCGCCACGGTGAGCCTTGACGCTAAGAATATCGTCCTCTATGAGCAGATTATCCGCCAATATGAGGGCAACAAGCTGGAGGTGAAGGACGGCAAGGTCTTCATCAATGGCAAAGAAGCCAACAGCTATACTTTCCAGATGGACTACTACTTCATGATGGGTGACAACCGCCACAACTCCGCCGACTCCCGCTTCTGGGGCTTCGTGCCGGAAGACCATGTGGTGGGACATCCTTCTATGGTGTGGCTCTCCCTGGATAAGTACAAATCCTTCGGCGAGAAGGGTAAGATCCGTTGGGACAGAATGTTCAAGAGAGTGAAAATGTAAGCAAAATCCGTTACGATGCAAACAGTACCCATATATTGTAAGAATACCAACAGTCTGGTGTATGCTCCTTTTGGACAGAAGTTGTATGACTTCCTGCAGGAACACCAGATGTTGCCGGAGGTGCCCTATCTGGGTGCGCTGGTCAATAACAAGGTGCGCGATCTGAGCTATCAGATTCATCGTCCCTCTATTATCGACTTCTTCGACTATTATTCCACAGCCGGCCGCGGTTTCTATGTTCGTTCCTTGTATCTGCTGCTGTGCAAGACCGTTCATGATTTGTTCCCGATGAAGGTGAAGCTGCGCATCAAGCACTCCATCTCGGGTGGGCGATTCTGCACGCTGGAGAATATGGATGAGCCCATTACCGAAGAGCTCGTCCAGAAGATGTTCAACCACATGAAGAAGATTGTCCGGTTGAACATTCCGTTCGAGCGAGTGGAGATGTTGACGGAAGACGCCATCCGGGCATTTCAGGAGTATGGACTGGAAGACAAGTATGAACTCCTGAAGGATCGCAACCGGATATTCACATCCGTCTATCGTCTGGATACCACCATCAACTACTATTATGGCTTCATGGTTCCTTCCACGGGCTATCTCCAGCTGTTTGGATTGGAGATGTACGAGAATGGTATCTTGCTGAAAATTCCGTCAGCCAAAAATATCAAAGTGCTGCCTAAGACTCATGCCAACCCCAAGTTGTTCTCTCAGTATAAATTGTCCAAAGATTGGTCGGAGTTCATGGGTATGGCCACAGTCACCGACATGAACCGTATCATCGGAGAGGGTAGGGCGTTGGAAACCATCCTGGTGGCCGAGGCATTCCAGGAAAAGTGGATCTCCAAGGTGGCTGATGATATTCATCGGCAGAAAGATGTGAAAATGGTGCTCATCAGCGGTCCTTCCAGCTCTGGCAAGACGACCACCTGCCGCCGCCTCTCCGTGCAGCTGGCGGTGCTGGGGTATAAGCCTGTGCAGATCTCGGTGGACGACTTCTTTGTGGAGCGCGATGAGACCCCCGTGGATGAAAAAGGGGAGAAAGACTTCGAAGCCCTGGAGGCTATAGACCTGCCCCTTTTCAACGACACGTTGAAAAGATTGGTCGCGGGTGAATGCGTGGAGATCCCGACCTTCGATTTTACGAAAGGCAGCAAGATCTGGACGGGGAAAACGCTCCAGCTGGAAGAGAACTCCATCATGGTGGTGGAGGGCATCCACTGCCTCAACCCCAAACTGACGGAGCAGGTGCCTGACGACCTCAAGTTCAAGATCTTCGTCTCCGCCCTGACCTCCATCTCCATTGATCGTCAGAATCCCATCCCGACAACGGACAACCGGTTGATCCGCCGTATCGTGCGCGACTACAACTACCGCGGCTATTCTGCCTTGGACACATTGAGACGTTGGCAAAGCGTCCGCAATGGAGAAGACAAAAACATCTTCCCCTTCCAAGAGAATGCCGATGTCATGATCAACACCTCGCTCATCTTTGAGCTGGGGATTTTGAAGAACTATGCCATTCCCATCCTCCAGGAGGTGCCGGAGACGGTGCCGGAGTATGCTGAGGCCAGACGTCTGTTGAAATTCCTCTCGTTCTTCCATTCCATCTCCGTCAATGATATTCCCGGGACCTCCATCCTGCGCGAGTTTGTCGGAGGCAGCAAATTCCAATACTGATGATATGTCTGGTTGGATCGGGTAATGTGGCCACTTGGCTGTTGCAGAGGCTTCGCGGCTGTCCGGACTTCCCGGTGGCGCAGGTCTATAGCCGGCAGATGGATCATGCCCGTGCGGCGGCTGCCATTGTGGGTGCCGAGGCGGTTGACGACCCTGCGCAGCTCGACCCGCGTTGTCGTATCTTCATCTTCGCCTTGCGCGATGATGCGCTGCCGCAAGTGCTGTCGCGGATTCCCTTTAAGATGCCCTTTGCGGTGCATACGGCAGGCTCTGTGCCGCAGGAGACGCTCGCGCCACACGCGGAGCATTATGGGGTCCTCTATCCGCTGCAGACCTTTTCCAAAAATACGGACATGTCGGCGCTCAAAGTGCCCTTGTGTGTCGAGTGTGACCACGCGGGGCCGCATCGCGAGTTGTTGATGTCGCTTGCGGGTGCCCTGTCCGACACGGTCCGGCTGCTGAATGGCGACCAGCGTTTTTATGCGCATCTGGCCTCCGTCTTCGCCTGCAACTTCTCCAACGCTATGTGTGTGGTCGCCCAGGATATCCTGCAACAACACGAGATGAGCCTCGACCTTATCCTGCCGTTGCTGGAGCAGACCGTGACTAAGCTGCAGACCCTTCCGCCAAGGGAGGCGCAGACCGGTCCCGCCTGTCGCGGGGACGAGGCGGTGATGGGCCGACACCTCCAGGCACTGACCGACCCCCGATGGCAGGAGATTTACCGGCTGATGAGCGATTTTATTCAAGGAAATACATTGTATAATAGTGAAAATCAATAAGATGTATTTAATAAACATCTCATTGTGGATTATTTTTTTACGGTAGTTTAATTATTCCAAAAAAATCACTATTTTTGCACTCGCTTGCTAAAGGCACTAGATTTTTTTTATCAAATTATAAATCAAAACAATATGCAAAAGAAAGGCAACAAATACGGCACTCATCGTGTCATCGAACCCAAAGGCGTTCTTCCGCAGCCTGCCAACAAGATTGACAACAACATGGATGAGATCTATGACAACGAGATATTGATTGATGTTCAGACGTTGAATATAGACTCAGCATCCTTCACGGATATTCACAACTATGCCAAACAGCAAGCTGGCGAAGGCGCTAGCGTGGAAGCTGTCATGGAAGAGGTGAAGAAAGAGATGTTGTTGAATGTTGAACTGCAAGGCAAGCACCGCAACCGCCGTACTGGTTCTGGTGGTATGTTGCTCGGCCGTGTAGAGAAGATCGGTGATGCCTTGAAGGGCAAGATTGATCTCAAGGAAGGCGACCGCATCGCCACACTGGTCAGTCTCTCGTTGACTCCTTTGCGTATCGATGAGATTCTGGAGATTCGTCCGGAAGTGGACCAAGTGGACATCAAGGGTAAGGCTATCCTCTTCGAGAGCGGTATCTATGCCAAGATCCCTACCGACATGCCTGAGAAGCTCGCTTTGAGCGCACTCGATGTGGCTGGAGCTCCTGCCCAAACGGCTAAGCTGTGCCAATACGGCCAGACCGTTGTTATCCTCGGTGCTGGTGGTAAGAGCGGTATGCTCTGCTGCTACGAGGCTAAGAAGCGCGTGGGCGTTACCGGCAAGGTGATCGGTATTGCCAACAGCCCGAAAAGCACACAACGTATCAAAGACCTCGGCTTTTGCGATATCGTGGAGTCTGCCGCTGGCATGACCCCGGTGCAGGTCTATGAACTCATCGAAAAACTCACCAACGGCAAGATGGCCGACGTCACCATCAACTGCGTCAACGTTCCTGACCAGGAGATGACCGCTGTGCTCTGCACCAAAGACGACGGTATCGTCTATTTCTTCTCCATGGCCACCAGCTTCACCAAGGCTAGCCTCGGTGCCGAAGGCATCGGCAGCGATGTGAACATGATCATGGGTAACGGCTATACGAAGGGACATGCTGAATTCACTCTGCAAGAACTGCGCGAAAGCCCTGAGCTGCGCAAGATCTTCGAGGAACTCTACGCATAACCCCTATACCATATAGTAATAATTTTTTGACGAGAAAAAGCAGAGTCCAAGCTCTGCTTTTTTTGTGCCCTGTCCTTCCGTTTCTCCATGGGATTTAATTTGTCCGTCTTATTGGAATTTTATGTACCTTTGCAGGCTTTTTATTGTGATTATGAATATTCTCAGATACACGCTGATAATCATTCTCTGCGCGCTCTTCATGAACGTGGATGCGCAGAATCGTGAGTTGGTCATCCTGCATACCAACGACACCCATAGCCAGATAGAGCCCTATACCTATAAGGCCGACACCAATGTGGGTGGCGTTCTCCGCCGTGACGCCTACATCAACGAGGTGCGCCAGAACCATCCCAACGTGTTGTTGCTGGATGCCGGCGACTTCTCCCAAGGAACGCCCTATTTCAATTTTTTCAAAGGCTATATGGAGATCACCCTGATGAACCAGATGGGCTATGATGCCGCCACGCTGGGCAACCATGAGTTCGACAATGGCTCCGCTGAGTTGGCCAAGCGCATCCGCAAGGCCAAATTCCCCGTGGTGTGCTGCAACTACCTGTTTCACAACAAAGCCCTGAGACGCGCAGTAAAAGACTATGTGATCATCAAGAAGGGCGACCTTAAAATCGGTATCTTCGGTCTGGGGGTAGATCTGAACTCGCTGGTGTCGCCGGAGATTGCGCAGGAGGTTTCCTATCAGGATCCCGTGGTCAAGGGCAATCTCGTGGTGGCCAAGCTGCAAGAGAAAGGCTGTGATATGATCATCTGCCTCTCGCATCTTGGACTCATAGAAGGACAGATAAGCGACACCGACATCGCCCGCCTCGTGCCTGGCATAGACATCATCATCGGTGGACACTCCCACAAGGAACTCGCCGAGCCGATGTTAGTAGTAGGTACCCGGATTTACCAGATGACCAACCGAGGCAAGTGCGTGGGCGAAATCACAGTCAATTATTAGAAACTAAAGAATGTCATGGACATGAAAAAGATAATGGTAACAGGCGGTTGTGGCTATATTGGCTCCCACACCATCATCGAACTGATACAAAGTGGCCGATATGAAGTGATCTCTGTGGATAACAATGTGCGAAGCACTCCGGAAACGATGGCCAGGGTGGAGCGTATCACGGGGGTCAAGGTGAAGAACTGTCGTGTGGATATTTGTGACAAAGAGGCTTTCTTCCGTGTTTTTGAAGAGAATCCCGGCATTGAAGGCATCATCCACTTTGCGGCTTACAAAGCAGTCGGCGAGTCGGTGGAGCAGCCGCTGATGTATTATCGTAACAACTTGGGCGCGCTGGCCAATGTCTTGGAGGCCTGCCAGCGCTTTGATGTCCGTGCGTTGATCTTCTCTTCATCCTGCTCGGTATATGGCGAAGTCAAGAATCTGCCTGTCAGCGAGGATACCCCCATGGGGCAGGCCTTCTGCCCGTATGCCCACACCAAGCAGATAGGGGAGGAGATGATCCGCAATATGATGGTGCCCAACCCCGATATGAACGCGCTCATCCTCCGCTATTTCAACCCCGTAGGGGCGCACGTGTCCGGCATGAATGGCGAACTCTCGCCCGACAAGCCCAACAACTTGGTGCCCATCATCATGCGGGTGGCCTCCGGCAAACAGCCCTCTATGCAGGTCTTTGGCACCGATTACGACACCCGCGACGGCTCCTGCATTCGTGACTATCTGCATGTCTCCGACATCGCTGACGCACATGTCAAGGCAATGGACTACCTGCTTGAGCACCGCAATGAGCAACAGTGCGAGGTCTTCAACCTGGGCAGCGGCAACGGCGTCTCTGTGATGGAGATGCTGGCGGCCGCCGAGGAGGTTGTCGGCCATAAGCTCAACTACGAGATCGGCGGCCGCCGCGCTGGCGACATCCCCGCCATCTACGGCGACAGCTCCCGCGCCAATACCCTCCTTCATTGGCACTGCCGCTATAATGTGCATGATATGATGGAGAGCGCCTGGAAATGGGAGCAATATCTGGATTCCGAATCTTCTCATGGATGTAATTTATAAGTGTAATTGCTTATAAATGTGTTTTATAAGCTTTTTTACTTATAAATTGTTTTTATAAGTGTATTTGCTTATAAAAAATGTATATTTGCACCCA
Organism: Bacteroidales bacterium; assembly: GCA_017615595.1. GTDB lineage: Bacteria > Bacteroidota > Bacteroidia > Bacteroidales > WCHB1-69 > F23-D06. The sequence goes on along the minus strand of JAFZZT010000046.1, from coordinate 21,454 downwards.
AAATATTTATCATGATACAAGCAGCTATCTCGGCAGATATCGTCTCCTCTTCCTCCTTGTCCTTGGAGGAGAAGAGTGTGCTGAACCAGCGCATTCGCCATTTCTTGAGTGAACTCGAAAATGACAAAACGACCATACAATGGGGTAGGATTGTCAAAGGAGACGCCGTGGAGATTTTCTTGTCCGACCCGCACAAGGTTCTGCGTACAGCCTTGAGGTTGAAGACCCTGGTGAAACAGATGCCTTTGAATGATGCGGTGGAAGGAACTCCCGAATTGAAGAATAAAAGAAGCCTTTTCCAGAAATATGGCATCCGAATAGCCATAGGCCTGGGCGAAATGACCGTCGCTGACAAAGAGCGTGATATGCTGGATGGCGAGGCCATATACTACGCCGGACGTCTGATGGAATACCAGGGGACCTCCCAAAAAGGTCGGGCGGTGGTGAAGAATACGCTCTTCTTCAAAGCGCATGACGACTCCTTGACCCAACAGATGAATGTGCTGCTGGGCCTTATGGACGTTTTGCTTCGAAAGGCGAATGCCCGTCAGTGCGAGGTCTTATATCATAAACTCTCCGGAAAAACAGAACTGGAGATAGCTGAAATCCTGCATATCAAGCAATCGGCGGTAAACCAGCATAGTACGGCTGTCGGCTGGAATGCGTTGGAACAGACGGTGCTCTATTATGAATCGCTAAACTTTAAAAATGATGACTAAACTTCTCATATTACAGATTCTGGCCCATATTATCAGCGATTTTTATCTACAGACAGGTAAATCCTGCCAAGATAAGGCTAAAAGTGGATTTCAGTCGCCCCACTTGTACGTGCATGTGGCCATCACGTTCTTCTTCTCTTGGATGCTGTCATTGTTGTATCCCTACACCTTTGATTTCTGGTGGGCCTCCATGGTCATTGCGGTGCTGCATGGCGTTATTGACGGATTGAAGTCTCACTTCAAAAATATCCCTTGGGTATTTTTTATCGACCAATTGTTACACTTGGTGGTCATTTGTGCGGTGGTCGCTTGGTTCGGTAGTACGGTGAAATATAAAGTTCCTTTCTTTGACGACGGTCTGGTCACCCCGCTCAATATGATATCGAACTCCACCTTGCTCTGGATCACGGCGTTTGCTTTTTGTTTGCGTCCGGCCAATATTATCATTGGTGCAATCCTGGCCAATGCCCAAATCAAGTGTCCACATGACCATGAGGTTGGAGAGATTTCACCGGAGGGGAACGATGCCGATTCGTCGGAATCGTCTCAAGATCTGCCTAATGCAGGGCATGTGATTGGCGATGTGGAGCGATTGCTTACCTTGATCTTTATGTTCTTTGGTCAGTTTGAAGCCATCGGCTTCCTGCTGGCTGCGAAATCGCTCCTGCGTTTTAAAGATAGTGCCACGAATAAGTCTGAATATGTATTGGTCGGCACCTTGCTTAGCTTTGGTTTAGCCATCGTCGCTGGAGCCATTGTGTTGTGTTTGTTAAATAGAGTGTAAACTACAAATAACATGTCTGAAAACCTTCGTCTCGTATCCGACCTCGCCCTGATCCTTATTTCCGCAGGCGTCGTCACGATCATATTCAAACTCCTCAAACAACCCTTGGTACTCGGTTATCTCGTGGCCGGTTTTCTCGTAGGACCGCACCTGAACATCTTTCCTACCGTCACCGATGTGGCCGATGTGGAGGTCTGGTCCGAGATCGGTATCATCTTCATGATGTTCGGACTGGGCCTGGAATTCAGCTTCCGAAAGCTTTTCTCCGTGGGCAGCAAAGCCTTTGTGACAGCCTTTGTCGGCATCCTCGGCATGATGGGCGTGGGCGTGCTGCTCGGCCTGATCATGGACTGGGATATCATGCAGAGCATCTTCCTCGGCGGCATGCTGTCGATGTCGTCCACCGCCATCATCATCAAAGCGTTCGATGACCTCAAGCTGAAAGGGGAGTCCTTCGCCGACCTCACCATGGTGGTGCTGATCATCCAGGATATCGTGGCCGTGGTCATGATGGTCTTGATGTCCACCGTGGCCGCCAGTAAGAACGCCTCCCCCGGCAAAGAGATGGTGATGAGCATCGTCAAGCTGGTCTTCTTCCTTATCCTCTGGTTTGTCATCGGCATCTATGTGATCCCTTCCTTCTTTAGAGCCGCCAAGAAATATATCAACGACGAGAACCTGCTGATCATCTCCATCGGACTCTGTTTCGGCATGGTGATCATCGCCAACAAGGTGGGCTTCTCTTCCGCTCTCGGTGCCTTCGTCATAGGTTCCATTCTCTCGGAAACGGTGGAGAGCCATCGTATTGAAGAACTTACCAAGAGCATCAAAGACCTCTTCAGCGCCATTTTCTTCGTCTCTGTCGGTATGATGATCGATCCGTCTGTGTTGCAGCAATATTGGAAGCTGGTATTGTCGTTGGTGCTCATCACGCTGATTGTCAAAGCCTTTATCTCCACACTCTCTGCGGTGCTGGCGGGGGCCAACCTGGAGGACTCTGTCAAGACGGGCTTCACGCTCTCCCAGATTGGTGAGTTCGCCTTCATCATCGCGTCCGTGGGTGTCGCCCAAGGGGTGATGCCATCCTATATCTATCCGGTCATCATCGCCGCTTCTGTCATCACGACCTTCACCACACCCTATTGGATTCGTGCCGGTAAGCCGATGTATGAGTTCTTGGATAGAAAGATGTCGCCCAGTCTCAAGTCTCGTCTCGACGAGTACTCTCTTCTGGGTAATGAGTCTGGCAAAAAGGATTGGAAGAGCATCATCTCCAGCACGTTGCCCCGAGTGTTGATTTTCTCGGTGGTCAGTGTTGCGCTGCTGTTTGTCATTTTCAACTATCTGGTTCCATTCGTTGGGAAGATAGAACTGTTGCAGAAGATTCCAAAATGGTGGTACAATCTGCTGTTTGCGGCCGGCGTTCTGCTGGTGATGACGCCATTTCTCTATGGTATTGTCTATAACAACCAGAAGACGCGGGAACTCTACATGGAGCTGGTTAAGCTCAACAAGGGTAATGTGGTGGTGATCACCGTCTGGACCATCTTGCGTTTTATCATTGCCGGATTCTTTGTCTTCTCCATCTTGGTGAAGTTCTTCAGCTATACCAAGTGGGTTATCATCCTGATCACGTTATTGGTGATTGTGTTTATGGTGTTCTCCAATAACACCTTGCGCAGGTTCTCGTTTATTGAGTCTGCGTTTATGAAGAATCTGAAGGCCAAAGACCAGTTTCAGAAATCCTAAGGCAGGAAGCCTGCGTGGAAAGTGTAGGGCAAGAGGTCTGCTACACAATGGAAGATGTAGATGGGTCCTGTCTGCCCGGAGAGGATGACCTCAATGGGTTGTTGGAATTTCTGCTCATATTCATACAGCACTTGCCGGCAGCTTCCGCAGGGCGACACCGGAATGGCCAGAGGCTCGTCCGGGTTGATGGCGGTGATGGCGATCTTGGAGAAGGGCACTTCCGGGTATTTCGCGGAGGCGGCAAAGGCCGTGGTGCGTTCGGCACAGAGACCGCAGGGATAGACGGCGTTCTCTTGGTTGCTGCCCGTGACGATCTCGCCGTTGTTCAGCAAGATGGCAGCACCTACCTGGAAGCGGGAGTAGGGGGAGTAAGCTCTGGTGGCCGCCTCTTCAGCCTTGGCTAACAACATGGCCACGTCGTGCGGAAGCTCTTCCCGCTCATATTCAAATACTTTGGAAGTGAGTTCTAAGGTTTTCATTGTCAGTATGATTGTGTTAAATAATCGCTATGTTTCTGGGTGACTTATCCCCGATAGCGCGCGCCGTCCTCCGATCACCCCGTTCTTTTCAGGCCACAAAGGTACACATTTTTTGAATATCCGCTAAAAATAGTACCTTTGCATTTTCAAACCCCATTGTTCAAAATGCGTGTCGTTTCGCTTGAAGATATTAGAGATGTTTACATCAAATCAGCACAGCGCGGTCTCCCGTTCTTGATGAGCAAGTTCTCTTTCTCATCGTCCAAGAGAACGAAGAGCAGTTTTAATGATACCGAGATTCCCGCGAGCGATTGGTCGCAGGTGCCCGCTGTGCGGAAACGTTGGAACAAGCTCATTACAGGAGATGAAAGCTCGGGGTATGAGTCATACTTTTCCACCCAATTCTCCTTTCCTGATTATGGTGTGAAGATGCTCTCCATCGGGTCCGGCGTCTGTAGCCATGAATTGATGCTGGCACAACTGAACCCAGATTGGGACATCACCTGTGTCGATTTTTCCGAAAATCTTTTGGCAGAAGCCTCGCGCCAAGCAGGCAACTACGGGTTGAAGAATATGCATTTTCTGCCGGAGGACATCTACTCCTACGAAATACCTGAAGAGACCTACGATATCGTTTTCTTTCACCAGTCGTTGCATCATTTCAAACCGATGGACCAGTTTGTCGCCAGGATGTGGAATGTCTTGAAGCCCCACGGCAAGCTGGTGATCAATGAATATGTGGGCCCCGACAGGATGCAATACGGCAAGGGACAGCTTGCTGCCATCAACGAAGGTCTGTCGAGACTGGAGCCGTCCTATAAGGCCATTTACAAGACGAAACTTCAAAAGAACCGATATTATGGTTCAGGGCTCTTGCGCATGCGCTTGTCTGATCCATCTGAATGTGTGGATTCGGAGCGTATTTTGCCGGAGATACATCGTAGGTTCACGGTTGTGGAAGAAAAGGGTTATGGCGGCAATTTGCTGATGCCTTTGCTGAAAGACATAGCCCATCACTTCCTGTTGGAGGATGAGAAGACATCAGCGCAGCTGGAGATGCTCTTTCGTCTGGAAGATGACTATCTGCGGAAGAACCCCAGTGATTTTGTCTTTGGGGTCTATGAGAAGGAGTAATGGGTGGGATCAGATGACTCCCACAACATCCTGGATGTTCTCGATATGCTCTCGTTCGCAGAGGGCGTTGAGCTCTTCCACAATGATTTTTCCTGCATCGGGCGTGGTGAAGTTGACGGTGCCGATCTGCACGGCGGAGGCGCCGGCCATCATAAAGGCCAGCACATCCTCGGCGCTGGTGATGCCGCCTAAGCCGATGACGGGGATCTGGACCGCTTTGGCAACGGAATGCACCATCCGCAGGGCGATGGGGCGGATGGCCGCACCGGAGAGGCCGGCATAGACATTGTTGAAAATGGGCTTCCGCCGATGGATGTCGATGGCCATGGCCTGGAAGGTGTTGACCAATGACAAAGAATCAGCCCCTGCAGCCTCGCACGCCTGGGCCATCTCCACGATGTTCTCGGCGTTGGGCGAGAGCTTGACAATCAATGGCTTCCGGCATACCTTGCGCACGGCAGTGACCACTTCGGCGGCCACATCCGCTTTGATGCCGAAGGCCATGCCCCCGCTCTTGACATTGGGACAGGAGATGTTGAGCTCCAGCATGTCGATGTCGGCACGGGAGAGCATCTCCGCACCAGTCACGTAGTCGTCCATGCTGTGCCCGCCCATGTTGGCGATCAAGACGGTGTCCCACTGCCGCATCACCGGGATGTAATGTTCGATAAAAGCCTCGATACCCGGGTTCTGCAAGCCGACACTGTTCATCATGCCGGAAGGAGTCTCATAGACGCGGATGCCTAGGTTGCCGTCCTTGGGCTTCAGTGTGAGTCCTTTGGAACTGATGCCGCCTAAGCAGTTGACATCAAACAGCTGGTTGTACTCTTCCCCAAACCCGAAGGTGCCGGAGGCGGCGATGATAGGGTTCTTGAATGTTATCCCGTTGACGGTGGTCTGCAGATTTGCCATGGTTATACTTCTTGAAACAGATGGGTGGATAAAAAGATAGGGCCGTCTTTACAGACCCGTTTCATGCCTTCGGAGGTGGGGATGCTGCAGCCGAGACAGGCGCCGATACCGCAGGCCATGCGATGCTCCATGGAACACCAGCAGGTAACCTGCTTCTCAGCACATAGCTGGGCCACCTTGCGCATCATCACTTCCGGACCGCAGGTGAGCACAGCGTCGTACTGCTCCGCTTTCAGCAGGTCGGTGATGAAGCCCCGATAGCCTTCCGGTCCATGCTCGGAGGAGACGAAGATGTCGCGGCAGTAGGGCTCAAAAGCCTCGATGGCGAAGAGCTGGTCGCGGTAGCCCAGGTATGCGTCCACGGTCTCTCCTTGCGCCTGGAGCATCCGGGCAGTCAGGGAGAGTGGGGGAATGCCCACACCTCCGCCCACAACGGCAATATGTCCGTGAAGCTGGTCGAGCGGGTAGCCGTTGCCCAGACCTCCCAACAGCGAGATGGCGTCTCCCTTTTGGAGTTGTGACAATCTGCGGGTGCCCTCGCCGACTACGCGATACATGAAGGACAAGGTCTCTTCGGTGGCCTGATAGACACTGATGGGACGCATCAAAGTCAGCTCTTTGTCCCAGCATTTCAACATGAAGAACTGTCCGGCCGAGACCGGAGCGCCATGGCGGACTACCTGCACGACAAAGATGTCATCGGTGAGCTGTATGTTGGATAGTACGGTGGATTGAAAATATTTCACGTTTGTTATCAATTGTGGCAGGGGCGCAAGATGCGTCCCTGCATAGTCCATGTCAGAGTCCTTGCGAGCGGACGGCGTTCAGGATGTCGTCGCGCATGCGGATGGCCTCGGCGCGGGCGCAACCCGCAAAGTCCTCTTCGCCGTGTTCCTGTTTGCGGTAGGCCAGCAGGATGCCGCGGGAGGAGTTGACCACGCCGCCGTTGCCCTGTTTCAGATACTTGGCGATGTCCTCAGCCTTGCCACCCTGGGCGCCGTAGCCCGGAATCAGGAAGAAGGTCGAGTCCAGCAGCGAACGGATCTCTGCCGCCTCGTCTGCATGCGTGCAACCCATCACGCCACCGATGGCGGAATAGCCGCAATGGCCAAGAAACTCCTTGCCCATAGTGTTCAGCTTTTCGCCAACCGCATGATACACCCGCCGTCCATCTTCAAGAGGCAAGTATTCGATGTCTTTAGCTCCTTCGTTGGAGGTGCGGATCAACACGAAGACGCCTTTGCCCTGCTCTTTGAGATAGGGCAGATAGGGCGACAGACTGTCCAAGCCCATGTAGGGATTGAGCGTGATGAAGTCGGCCTCGAATTCGCCGGCGAAGTGGGCCTTGGCATACATCTCGGCAGTCTTGGCGATGTCGCCCCGCTTGATGTCGGCAATGGAGATGGCCCCGCGCTGGCGCAGGTACGACAGGGTGCGCGCATACGCCATCAATCCCTTGATGCCGTAGGACTCATAATAGGCGATCTGGACCTTGTAGCACGCCGCCACGTCCAGGGTGGCGTCTATGATGGCCTTGTTGAACTGGAAAAGGCCCTCTGAGGTATCTGGATAACGGGCTGCCATCGCAGCCGGCAGATAACCATAGTCGGTGTCCAGACCGACACAGACGTGCCCCTTTTCGGCGACAGCGTCAAAAAGTTTGTCTATGTTCATATTGGTTGTTATTCCTTGACTTTCAGCATATAACCGGCACCATGGAAGTTGACGATCTCCACGAGCGGTTCGTAGCCGTCTTTGTAAACGGTTTTTCTTTTGCCACTCTCTTTGGGGAGGATGTATGCTTCGTCATCAATTTGTAAGTAGGTGCGGAGTTTGGTCAGGAATACATCCATACTTCTGCTGACAGAATGGTCTTCATCGCCCCACACTTCCTTGAGGATGATCTCGCGAGGGATGAGCTTGTTCTTGTGCTCGAGGAGCAGCTGCAGCAGTCGAGCCTCTTTGCGGGTCAACGTGCGTGTGCATTTGGGGTGAATGAGCTGCATGCTGGAGTAATTGAATTCAAAATGTCCCATCTTGTAGATCTTGTCCTCATAAATGGAGGAAATCTTGTCGGGAGACGGGGAACAACGTCTCAGAATGGCCTGCATGCGCAATTCGAGCTCCTCAATGGAGAACGGTTTGGTGATGTAATCGTCACATCCATATTTGAATGCTTTGATTCTGTCCTCTTTGGAGGTGTTGGCTGTCAAAATGATGACAGGCACAAGGTCGTTGTTTTTGCGGATTTCCTGCAAGAGGGAGAAATCCTCTTTGCCTTTGGACATGATGTCGATGATACAAAGGTTGTAACCATGACTCGAAAGGGATTTTTCAGCCAGTTTCTCGTCCATGAAGTCGTAAACCGCGTATCCGGACAACTCCAAGTAATCTTTAATTACATACAACAAGTTTTCGCTTTCGTCAACAAGCAGTACTTTATTTTTTGTTTGCTTCATTATAGTGAGTTTTGATTGTTATTGTCTTTTTTAATTCTGGGGATGTTAGTTTCAGTCGTTTTTGAGCTTAGAGACGCGTAGAGAAAGCTTGTTGAAACCATAATTGTCAGCTTTATCTGCTTTTCGGTAAATTTTAACATTGTAGAGACCCTTCCGATTCAGGTTTTTCTTCGGGAAGGCCACCACTTCCAACTCTGTCATTCCATTCACTTCTTTCATGTATTCCGGATTGTCCTCTTTCAGTCTCATAGTGCTCGTGACAAAGGTTTCCATGCCGTCAGGAGCTTCCAGTGTTACCGTGATGGGAACCTCGTCCATCGTCACATGCTGCTTGTCATAATTAAGGATAAATCCGATTTGATAGTTGGCGGTGGAGTCGGAATTGTCAAATCCAAATGTTAAAACCCGCTCTTCGAACGCCCAATTGGTGTTGGGGAACTCATGGGTGACAATTGTGTCCTGTGCTTTCTTGCCGAACTGGGTTCTATTGCATGAAATAGTTGTTATACAGCATATTACAATCAAAATTATGGTTGCGAAAAAAATGATATTTTTTTTGAATTGCTGTTGAATCATATTAAAATATAGTTATTTTTGCATTTTTGAAATATGAAAGTGCAATAATACAAAAAAAATTAATAAAATGAATAAAAAACACAAATATTATGTAGTTTGGATTGGTGACAATCCGGGGGTGTATGAAACGTGGGATGAGTGCAAACGTCAGGTGGTCCATTTTGAGGGTGCTAAGTACAAGTCTTTCGAGACGTTGAACCAGGCTCAGGAGGCTTTTTCGGATGGTTATGAGCTGTATTACAAGAAGAACCCTCCTGTGGCCAAATCGCCGGTACGGGGTGCCACAGCCGCGGGAGAACCCATTTTGGAGAGTCTTTCGGTGGATGCTGCCTGGAATTCCGTCACGAAGGTGATGGAATATCGCGGGGTACACACCGGCACAAAGGAGCTCTGGTTCCACAAGGGTCCATTTCCCGGCGCCAGCAACAATATCGGCGAGTTCCTTGCCTTGGTGCACGGCCTCGCCCTCCTGAAACAGAAAAATCTCAATATCCCTATCTATAGTGACAGTGTGACTGCCATGGCCTGGGTGCGCAATAAAAAGCATAAGTCGGTCATCCTGCCTACGGAGGAGAATGCCGCGATTTTCGACCTGCTCAACAGAGCCGAATACTGGCTGCGCAACAATGTATATACAACTCCTATCTACAAATGGAACACGCCTGCGTGGGGCGAAATCCCCGCCGATTTTGGCAGGAAATAGCCACAATAAAAACGCCATTTTCTCGTTACTCAAGGGCTTTTGTTTAAAATCGTTATTCTATGAGAAATGTTAGATGTTTTATTGCGTTGATTGGCTGCATGATAGTGCCATTCCTGACGGCTGTGGCCCAGGAGTCTTGTACGGCAAAGGCACCCTCCGAAGTTCCCTTGGACAGACCTTTTCAATATACGGTGTCGGTGAACAGCCAAGGAGAGATCGTCTCCACCGACTTCGGCAAATTCGAGTTGGTGAGCGGACCGAGTATAGGCACCAGCACCTCGATCTCCATGGTCAACGGCCAGGTGGATCAACATACGACCTACACCTATACCTATCACCTGTCTGCCAAAAAAGAGGGCACCTTCACTATTCCGGGGGTGACCATGTCTATCGACGGCAAGGTGGTGAAGAGCAACTCCGTGACGGTTACCGTCTCCAAAAATGCCCAAAGCCAGAGCCAGAGCCAGTTTGGCTGGGGCCAGGATTTCCCATCTTTTGAGTTTCCTCAGTGGGGACAGCCTCAAGAGCAGCCTTCCGAGAAAGGGAAAGTGCAAATTGAGGACAAGATAGGCAAAAACGACATCTTTATCCAAGCCTCTTCCTCCAAGATGGAAGCTTTCCAAGGGGAGGGGATTGTCGTTACATACAAACTGTATGTGAAAGAGGATATCTCCGGCTATAGTGTCGAGCGCGCCTCCTACAACTATTCCGAGGATTTCTGGATCGGATCGCTGAATCTATCCCGCCAGAACCGCACCACCGAAACGGTCAACGGGAAAAGCTACACCGTCTTTGTCTTCAAACAGACGGCCTTCTATCCCACCAAAACGGGCAAACTGACGATTCCCAAGTTGAATGTAAACCTAGCAATCCGCGTGCCGGCCGTGGTGAAGGATCCTTTCTGGGGCAACATCTCCTCCTATCGCACCAAGGAGGTCTCTCTGACCTCGAATGACATCTCCGTCAAGGTGAAGGCCCTGCCCGGCTCTAATCCTGCCAAGACAGAAGTGGTGGGTGGTTTCTCCATGACCTCCAACCTGAGCCGCACCGAGTGCCATGTCAATGAGCGGGTCGTGCTCTCCGTGACCGTCTCGGGTAGCGGCAACCTCCATGAGATCAAGGCCGATGACCTCGACATCACCTTCCCCGATGATTGCGATGTCACCTATCCAAAGGTGGTGGAGAATATCGTGGCCAAAGGCGACTATATCACGGGGACCAAGACTTTCCAGTTCACGATTATCCCGCGGTCGGAAGGGACCTACTATATCCCCAGTGCCTCATACTATTACTATGATTATGACACCGGCACGCATAAGATCATCACCTCTCAAGAATATCATCTGGAGGTGACCCCGGGACCCACACGCCCCTCTGATGATGGGAACAAATCTGCCAAAAGCAAAGCCAAAACATATAAAATCTAACCGGAATGAATACACGCAAAGCATATATTATTATATGTATCTCTTTATTGTTTGTATGGCTGCAGTCCCCGATCGCAGCCCAGACGCAGAACAAGTCCTTCAAGCCGACCTGTGAGGTGCGTGCGCCCAAGCAGGTGGCCAAGGGGGAGCTCTTCACCTATACGATCATCACCAATGCCAAGACGGATGTCAACGATCCCGACTTTGGCCCTTTCATGGTGAATGGCCAGGCCTCCAATGCCAGCAGCGCCGTCAAGGTGGAGAATGGCAAGCGCTATACCAAAACCCGTAGAGAAACCATCTTCTACCTCGTGGCAGATACAGTCGGAACTTTCACTATCCCGGCTAATAACATTACCGTTGGCGACAAAAAGATGCCGTTGAAGTCCGTTACCATCGAGGTGCTGCCCTCGACTCCCAACAACGAGCCTGCCGGACTGACGATCTTTTATTCAGACACTTTCTATGATGACGGCGACTTGAGTACCTATGATATCGTGGAAGATTATCACCCGGAGCCTGTGCCAGTGCCCCGGCACCGGAATCCCCATCAGCTCCGCAATGTCCTGCTATACGTCCTGCTCGGTCTTTTCGCCTTGTTCGTTGTCGTCATGCTGGTCGTCACCTACAAGCCCATGAAGGATCATTTTCATGCCTCCTCGCAGGATGACGAGCAACCTCCGATGCCCATGGAAGAATAGCCACCTCAGAATAAACACCTCGTCAAACCAGTCCATTCGTTATGAAGCATTTTACAATATTTCTGTCCCTTTTCCTGTGTTGCGCCCTTCAGGTTGGCGCCCAGCAGCACAAGCTGACCTCCCCGAGCGGTAACCTGATTGTGAAAATCAACTGCTCGGATTTGCTTGAATATTCGGTCTATACGTCCGATAATGACAAGTACCCTTTTATCATACCCTCCAATATTGGCCTGGAACTGGGTGATGGCACCGTCTTGGGTGTCTATCCGAAAGTCGTCAAGACGGAGCGGAAGTCTGTGAATAGAATAGTGGATGCTTGTTTTTACAAGAAAGCAAAGGTCCTAGATAGTTATAATGAACTGACCATCAGTTTTAAAGGAAATTATCAGGTGGTCTTCCGCGCCTATAACTCCGGGGTGGCATACCGCTTTGTGACCAATATGAAGGATTCCATTGTGGTGAAAAACGAGAGAGCAGGGTTCAATTTTTCGCCAGGAGCGCCGGAGCCGTTTGAAGGCCGCTATCGGGAGACGGAGGCGTTTGTCCCCTATGTAAACCGTCCGGCAGCTCAAGACTTCGACTTCTCGGAGCAGTTCTGCACCTCTTTTGAAAATACCTACACCAAGATCCCGCTGGAACAGATGGATGACTATCGGTTGGCCTTCCTCCCTATGTTGGTGGCCCAGGGATATCAGCAGCTGTTGGAAAGAAATCTCGATAAATTGCACACCCGTATGGCTGTGATCACAGAGGCTGACCTGCACGACTATCCGGGCATGTACCTGCACCATGTGTATGGCCATTCCTTGGAGGGTGTCTTTGCCCCGCTGCCTAAGAAATGGGAGCAGGGCGGACACAACAACCTGCAGTATGTGGTGAAGGAGCGCGAGGATTACATCGCCAAGACCGCTGGCACGCGGGCTTTCCCGTGGCGCGTGATCGCCATCGCCACCGAAGAGAAAGAGCTGGCCGACAACGACCTCGTCTATCTGCTGTCCGAACCCTCCAAGGTGAATGACCTGTCCTGGATCAAGCCCGGCAAGGTGGCCTGGGACTGGTGGAACAACTGGAACATCTGGGGCGTGGACTTCAAGGCTGGCATTAATAACGATACCTATAAATATTATATAGATTTCGCTGCGGAGAAGGGTATAGAGTATGTGATTCTGGATGAGGGCTGGGCCGTCAACAAGCAGGCCGACCTCTTTCAGGTAGTGCCGGAGATAGACCTGCCGGAGTTGGTGAAATATGCCGACTCCAAGGGCGTGGGCATCGTCCTGTGGGCGGGCTACGCTGCCATGGACAAGGATATGGAGAAGGTGTGTCGGCACTATTCCGAGATGGGCGTGAAGGGCTTCAAGGTCGATTTCATGGACCGTGACGACCAGATTGTGGTCAACTTCTACGAGCGGATGGCAGCCATGGCGGCCAAATATCATCTCTTCATCGACTTTCACGGGGCCTATAAGCCGACTGGTCTGAGCCGGACCTATCCCAATGTGCTAAACTACGAGGGCGTCTTTGGGCTGGAGCAGTGCAAGTGGGCTGGCGCCGAGACAGACATGGTCACATACGAGGTCACCATCCCCTTCATCCGGATGCTGGCTGGACCGATGGACTTCACCCAGGGAGCTATGCGAAATGCTTCGAAGGGCTGTTATGCGCCCGTATGGAGCGAGCCGATGAGTCAGGGCACGCGCTGCCGCCAGCTGGCCGAGTACGTCATTTTCGAAGCGCCGTTTGCGATGCTGTGCGATGCCCCGACCGCTTACCTGCAGGAACCTGAATGCACGGAGTTTATTGCCCAAGTGCCCACCGTCTGGGATGAGACGCGAGTCTTGGATGGCGAGGTCGGGCACTATGTCGTCATCGCCCGCCGTAAAGGCAATGTCTGGTATGTCGGTGCCATCAATGACTGGGCGCGGCGTCAGGTCAAGGTTGACCTTTCCGCTTTGGGCGTCCAAGAGGGACGTGTCACGACCTTCACGGACGGGCCAAATGCCCACAGAAAAGGGGTGGATTATCAAAAAAAGACCTACAGCATCCGTCAAGCAGACGTATTGACCTTGGAGCTGGCTCCGGGCGGTGGCGCGGTCGTCATTGCAGAGTAGAGTTGCCAGTTGGACAGAATAAAAAAAACGCGCCATGTTAGCGCGTTTTTTTTCAGATTTTTTCCAAGGACCCTTTCTAATAATGTGGTCCGTCAGACGATTAGTACTCGTCCTCGTTGAAGAAAAAGTCCTCCTTCGTGGGATAATCAGGCCACAGATCCATGATGGAATCGTAGGTCTCTCCCTCATCATCTATCTCCTGAAGATTCTCAATGACCTCCATTGGAGCGCCGGAACGGATAGCATAATCTAACAGCTCATCGCGAGTCGCCGGCCAGGGGGCATCTTCCAATTTTGTTGCTAATTCTAACGTCCAATACATGACAATTTTTTTTGGGTTATAATGGTCTTTTTTGAGGCGGCAAAAATAATATATTTTTTATACAAATGACAAAAATTATATAAATTTTATCTTATTGATTTCCAATTAATTTCGTCAACGCCCATTTCTTTGTGGTAGAATCTGGCCAGTACAAATAGATAATCGGAGAGTCGATTTGTCATTTTTTGAATGTCCTGATAATGGGTGTCGTTGCGCATGAGTCTGACGATATTTCGTTCCGCTCTTCGGCACACGGTGCGGCACACATGGAGGGTGGCGATCAGTTGGTTTCCTTGTGGTAGGATGAAGCCGGTCATCTTGGGAAGTTCGGCTTGCATGCGGTCGATTTCGTGTTCAATTTCCGAGGTGAACTCTGCCAGTCGAACATCCTTGAAATAGGTGTCCCATTCTTGGGTGGGTGTGGCCAGCAGGCTGCCTGCCACGAAGAGCATATTTTGCACTTTGGTGAGGAAATCCTCCGGTTTTTGGGCGATGACCATCCCGATATGTGCATTCAGTTCATCGATGGTGCCGTATGCTTCCAGCAGCATATCGTCTTTGTAAACCCTTGATCCATCAACTAATGAGGTCGTTCCGTTGTCTCCTGTTTTGGTGTAGATTTTCATGTGAATTTTTTTTTGCAAAGATAAAAAAAAAATATACTTTTGCGCCTCGTTAAACACAACGATTAAGAGATGTCTCCTTAGCTCAGTTGGTAGAGCAATTGACTCTTAATCAATGGGTCCAGGGTTCGAGTCCCTGAGGGGACACTGAAAGGCGGTCAAATCGACCGCCTTTTTTGTTTTGTTTACCCCAGTATCACTTCCTTGAATGGCGTGTAGTTGCCGCCGTTGGGACCGCCTTTGATGGCGAAGACGATGTGCTGGAAGGCGTGCTCGAATTCGGGTTCGGCCAGCATCTCCTTGAAGAGCCGTGCGACGTGGCGGGGTGGGTTGCCGAAGGCGCCGCAGCCCCAAGCGCCTAACACGAGCGTCTTCTGCCGGTGTGCCATGGCAATGCGGAACAGGGTGCGCATCTTGTTGTACAGTGTGGGTAGCACGGAGTCCGCGATCCATTCCTCGCCGTCCCGCATGACCGTGGTCGGATGGTTGACGCCGGCCACCGCGAGACAGTTCACGTGGAAGGGCTCGTCCAACAAGGCGTAGCCTCGCGCCTCCGTGTCACGGAAGACGGTCACGGCCGGACTGAAGATGCCCCCGAACTGCTTGTGCATAGGGTAGGAGTCCTGGGCGCGCGCCACCCCGAACATGTGGCCGAAGTCAATATATTGGTATAGCGAGCGGTAGTAGTCGGAACAACGGAAGAGATACTCCTCCTGCGCGCCGGAACCGTTCAGCACGCCGCCGCCCGGCATGGTGGCACTCGCCATGTTGAGGACACAGACCTCCAGATGCTGCTCCAAGACCAAGGCGCGGGCAACCGCTAGACAGTCGCGCGGCACCACCTCCAAGTTCGTTTGATACGTTTCGGCCCCTTCCTGTCTGGGGAGCTTCCGACTGTAAAAGCAAGTGCCCTCCGCAAGATGATCGCTCAGCGGCAACGCCATCTCCTGGCCGTCTTCCCGCACATAAGCACCGTCCTTCACTACCTGGGTCGTGTGAAAGAAGACCTCCTGCCGCAACTGCTTGATGACAGGGTGACTGTACGGCTTCTGCGCCTTGGCAAATCGATATGTCCAATCCTGGGCGTCCCAGGTCTGCAGCGTCTGATTCATGTCGTAACGGTTTTGAGGTGCAAAAATGCAAAAAATATCTGTCTTTTCTCCGAAAAATCGTGGAAAACAATGGGAATTCTCGTGTCGCTCCATTGTTGACAAGAGGTTTGTATCCTGTTGATAGCATGTTTATATTTTGTTAATTATCTAGTTATCAAAATGATATATTTAAACAACAGCAAGAATGATCTTCCAAAGAAAAAAATGATGGCGAAAGATGAAAGTAGAGAAAAAAAGTGTATTTTTGCAGCCTTGAAAAAAAGTGAAATAAATAAAAGAATATAAAGAGATGAAACACGAATTGATTCAGTACGTAGAGGACAATTTCATTACGCGGAATGAGTTTCCGAAATTTAAAGCCGGCGACACCATCACCGTTTCCTATAAAATTGTAGAAGGTTCCAAAGAGAGAATCCAGCAATTCCAGGGTGTGGTGCTGCAAATCAAAGGCGAAGGCACCAACAAGACTTTCACGGTAAGAAAGATCTCCGGCGGCATCGGCGTGGAGAGAGTGTTCCGTTTTGACACTCCGCTGATCGCTGGCATCGCCGTGAACAAACGCGGTGTGGTTCGCAGAGCTCGCATCTATTATTTGAGAAACCTCACGGGTAAGAAAGCTCGTATCAAAGAGAGAAGAGGCTAATAATAGCTTGTCAGCAAAGACATTAGGCTTTCCTTTTGAGGAAAGTCTTTTTTTTTTATTTTTGCAGCCTTAAAAATCTATTGATGGCACTCATACAGGAATTCGAACGGACAGGCAACCTCCTCTTCAAATACAGAGGACAGATTCCGGTGTTGATCTTTCTGATCGCCCTGCCGGTGGTCTGCCTCACCAACCAAGACTGGTACGCCGAGGTTGGACTAGGCCATTACAACGCCTGGTACATCACGCTCTGTGTGCTCGCGTTCCTGATCTCGCTGGCCGGCCTCGTCTTGCGGGCCTACACGGTCAGCACGACCCCCAAAGGCACCTCCGGCCGCAACACCCGCACCCAGGTCGCCGACACCCTCAACACCCAAGGCATCTATTCCGTGGTGCGCCACCCGCTCTATCTGGCCAACTACCTGATTTGGGCCGGCATCCTCGTCTTTACGATGAATGTTTGGGCCTTCCTGATCGTCTCCTTGCTGTACTGTCTCTATTATGAGCGCATCATGTTCGCCGAGGAGGCTTTCCTGCGCAGCCGTTTCGGGGAGCAGTTCGAGGAGTGGTCCGCCCGCGTGCCCGCCTTCCTGCCCCGTCTGCGCAATCGCGAGAAGAGCCCGATGACATTCTCATGGAAGACCTTCGTGCGCCGCGAATATGTGACCTTCTATTCTACGATCTTCACCTATACGCTGACCGACTACCTGCTCTTCTTCCTGATGCATCGGCACATCTATACCTGTTTGCCCCTGCACCAATGGCTGCGCCCATCCCTCTGGATCCTTGCCGTGGCCACCGTGCTGCTGATCACCATCCACATGATCAAACATCATACTGCTGTTTTGAAAAATGACAATCGAGACTAATTTTAAAATATTGATATTATGAACATTACTCACATCGAACACATCGCTATCGCCGTTAAGAGCTTGGAAACGGCCATCCCTTATTACGAGAATATCCTCGGCCTTAAGTGCTATAACATTGAGGAAGTGGAGGATCAGAAAGTGAAGACCGCCTTCTTCAAGGTGGGTCAGACTAAGATTGAGTTGCTGGAGCCGACCTGTGAGGAGAGCACCATCGCCAAGTTCCTGGAGAACAAGGGCGAGGGACTGCACCATGTTGCATTCGCCGTTCCTGACACGGGCGAGGCACTCAACGAGTTGGCCGAAAAAGAGGTCCGTCTGATCGACAAGGCTCCTCGCGGTGGCGCTGAGAACTTGCTCATCGGCTTTGCCCATCCTAAGGCCACTGGCGGCGTCCTGACCGAGTTCTGCTGCCCGAAGCAAGATTAAAGCCTGACGCTATGGATAAAAAATCTCCCTGGCTCATCTGTCTCAAGTGGGGCCTGATATTCGGAGTTGCGGCCATCGTCTTTGAGGTGGTCCGCATGGTGGCGCGTAATCTGGAGTTCGGAAACCAGCCGGCGTTCAGTCTCGCCCTGATCATCCTCTATGTGCTGGTGCTCTACGCCGGCATCAAGGAATTCAAAGAGCATTACCCCCAACGGCTCTCCTTCGGCAAGGCCTTCCTGAGTTGTATCCTGATATCCTTGGTCGGCTGCGTCCTCTTGATGGGCTACGAGGTGATACAATATACTTACATAGAGCCGGACGGACTGGAAAAACGCTACGAACAGTCCCTGGCCAACTACCGGAGCGCGGTGGAGAAGGATACGGTCACTTCCGCGGAAGTGCAAGCCTATACCGACACGCTTTCCAAGGTGATGGCCGAACAGAAGACACTACTCCTGAAGGGCCAGGACACTACCGTGGATTATGCCATGCAATTGGAGGTGCAGAAAGGGCTGGATATGCTCATGCAGTATTATGTGGCATCGCTGCAGAATGATTACAAGAAGCGTGAACTCACCCACCTGGACACCGTCTGGACTTTGCCCAACTTTTCTAAGAAGGCACGCCGCAACCTGATGAATACGCTGGGACTCTATGAAAACCAGAACCTTACTGCCGCTTCAACGCCGTATGTGCGTCAGATAGTGCAGAATTCCGAGAATGCGATGCGTGACTACAACACCGCCGATATTCGCTTTGAGCAGAAAAAAGGCCAGATCCCCCATTACACAAGTGCTCTGTCGTATGCAGCTGTCAACTCCTTCTTCTCCTGGATTTATGCCTTGCTGGTCGGCATCTTTGTTTCGGTCTATCATTACCGTTCCAAACATGCCATTGACGAGGTGCCGGTGGAGGAGGCTGAGGATGTCCCCGAAGAAATGGAAGATCTTCCCGAGGAAGAAATTGATAATCAAGAAGAAAACGTATAAATATGGATATATCTGTCATTATTTCCCTTTTGAATGAAGCCGAATCCATCCCCGAACTGGTGAGTTGGATTCAGCGTGTCATGGAGGAGAACCAATTCTCCTACGAGATCCTGATGATCGATGATGGTTCGACCGACAACTCCTGGCAGCTCATCGAGGAGATGCACCAACAGGATGAGCGCGTCAAGGGCATCCGTTTCCGCCGCAATTATGGCAAGTCGGCCGCCCTGAACACGGGTTTTGAGAATTGTCAGGGCGATGTGGTCATCACGATGGATGCCGACCTGCAGGACTCTCCAGACGAGATCCCCGAGCTCTATCGGATGGTGAAAGAGGATGGTTACGACTTGGTGTCAGGTTGGAAGAAGGTGCGGTACGACGACAAACTGACCAAGAACCTACCTTCCAAGTTCTTCAATTGGACCACTCGCAAGATTTCAGGCATCCAGCTGCACGATTTCAATTGTGGCTTGAAGGCCTATCGCAAGGATGTTGTCAAATCCATCGAGGTCTATAGTGAGATGCATCGCTATATCCCGGTGATCGCCAAGTGGGCGGGATTCTCCAAGATAGGGGAGAAGCCGGTGCAACACCAGAAACGCAAGTACGGCGTCTCCAAGTTCGGATGGGACCGTTTCGTCAACGGTTATCTGGACCTGCTGACCATCTCCTTTGCCACCCGTTTTGGGAAGAAACCGATGCACTTCTTCGGTCTTTGGGGCTCTGTCTCCTTCCTGTTGGGTTTCATCTTCACCATCTGGATTATCGTGGCCAAACTGGTCCATCAGCATGCCGGGGTGCATTATCGCGCCGTGACCGACCAGCCGCTCTTCTTCCTGGCACTGTTGGCCATGGTGATCGGCTTCATGATGTTCCTGGCCGGTTTCCTCGGGGAACTGATCGCTCGCAACGGCTCCGACCGCAACAAATATTTAATTTCTGAAAAATTAATCTAACACACTTTTCCGGAGTCAATAGAGCTTTGTTTTTTTGCTATCAATAATCATCTTAAAAATACAAAATAACACTATGAAGAAAATCATGTTTTTGATGCTGGTCGTGATGACCGCTATGGGATTGTCCGCACAATCCACGCAGAATGTAACTATCCAGACCAACGGCAAGTGCGGTCGCTGTGCCAAGGTGATGCAGACTGCCGTTCCTACCTTTGAAGGAGTGCAGGCTTGTACCTATGATATGGCCACTGCCAAGCTGACGGTCTCCTATGATCCCAAACAGACGACCGCCGAGGCTATCCGCAATGGTATCAGCAAGCTCGGCTATGATGCCGACAATGTGAAGGCCGATGCCGAGGCTCGCGCCAAACTGCCTGCCTGCTGCAGAGGCGAAGCCCAATGTGGTGGCGAAGCTAAATCTGCCGAGCATAAATGCGCTGGTCACGCCCAAGGCGGCGAGCACAAATGCGCCGGTGAAGCTAAGTCTGGCGAGCATAAATGTGCCGGTGAGGCTAAAGCTGGTGAGCACAAGTGCGCTGGCGAAGCCAAGGCTGGTGAGCATAAATGTGCTGGTCATGCCCAAGGCGGTGAGCACAAATGCAGCAACGCTCAAGGTGGCGAACACAAATGTGCTGGCGAAGCCAAAGCCGGAGAACACAAATGCCAAGGCCATCAAGAGGGCGAGCACAAGTGCCAAGGTCACAAATAATCTTGTACCTTATTAATTTACAGGCGCTGACATTCACTGGTCAGCGCTTTTTTTTTTTGCGACAATATGACAAAATGTCAGTGACTTGATGGTGGCAAAAATGATTTTGGCACAATTGTTGTATGATGAGATGCCGTGCTTTTAGATGAATGGCACCAACAAAAAATAGTAATAACAATAAAAATTATACAACAATGGGAAAAATAATTGGAATTGACTTAGGAACCACCAACTCATGTGTGGCAGTAATGGAAGGCAACGAGCCGGTTGTCATCCCCAACAGCGAAGGCAGAAGAACCACCCCCTCCATCGTGGCTTTTGTCGGCAACAACGAACGTAAGGTCGGCGATCCTGCCAAGCGTCAGGCTATCACCAACCCCACGAAGACGATCTTCTCCATCAAGCGTTTCATGGGCGAGACCTATGACCGCGTGATCAAGGAAGTGGAGCGTGTCCCCTATACGGTGGAGCGTGCTTCCAACAACATGCCGAAGGTGAAGATTGACGACCGCAGCTATACTGCTCAGGAAATCTCCGCCATGATTCTTCAAAAGATGAAGAAAACGGCTGAGGACTATCTGGGACAGGAAGTGACAGAGGCCGTCATCACCGTGCCGGCTTACTTCAGCGACTCTCAGCGTCAGGCCACGAAAGAGGCTGGTGAGATTGCCGGTCTGAATGTGAAACGTATCATCAACGAACCTACGGCTGCCGCTCTGGCATACGGTCTGGACAAGAAAAAAGCCGACTCCAAAGTGGCTGTTTTCGACCTCGGTGGCGGTACCTTCGATATCTCCATCCTGGAACTCGGTGACGGCGTCTTTGAGGTGAAGTCCACCAATGGCGACACGCACCTCGGTGGTGACGACTTCGACCACAAGATCATCGACTGGCTGGCCGAAGAATTCATGAAAGACTATAACGTGGATTTGCGTAAGGATGCCATGGCTTTGCAGCGTCTGAAAGAGGCTGCCGAGAAGGCCAAGATCGAGCTCTCCAGCTCCAACTCCACGGAAATCAACCTGCCGTACATCATGCCGATCGACGG
>JAFZZT010000045.1 GCA_017615595.1 Bacteroidales bacterium | reverse complement strand
CACTTGGCACGGCACGACCTACACCACGTCGGGCACTTATACCCACAACTACACCAACGCCCAGGGCTGTCCCAGCACCGACACCCTCCACCTCACCATACACCCTAAGGCCCTTACAGACCTTACCGACACTATCTGCTCCTCAGACCTGCCCTACCACTGGCACTCCCACGCCCTCACCCAGTCGGGCTCCTGCACCGACACGCTGGCCACCGTCCACGGCTGCGACTCTATCGTCACGCTCCACCTCACCGTTTTTTATGCAGATACTTTCTATTTAAAAGATTCCATTTGTGAAAATGAGTTTCCTATTAGTTGGAACGGAGCCTATTTTGATTCTGCTGGCACTCAAACGGTTACGTATACTACTAATTATTATGGTTGCGAAGAGATGGTTCTAGTCATGACTTTATCACTTATTCCTATAAAAGAAACATTTGACTCCCTCTATCTTACTGTCTCTGAACTTCCTTACTATGTGGAGTCCCTTCATACCTATATCACGGAAGTGATATCTGATACAACATATACTTTTTATCGTTTAGACTCACACGATTGCGATAGCATCATCCATCTCTTTGTTTCGATCGTCGATGTCGGCGTAGAGAGTTTTGAAAAACAGGATATGATTGTCTATCCAAACCCGGCTTCCGAAATCATTCATGTGAAATACAAAGATATCGATAGAATACAAATCTTCAGTATAACTGGACAACTTTTGCACACCATTCCTTGCGAAGGAGAAGAGATATATACTATTCCTCTGTCGAATATGGCAGACGGATCCTATCTGATATGCGTCAAAAGCAAAGAAGGTCGCCAGGCTAGAAAAATTATTAATATCATCAAATAATCATCTTATGAAAAAACTGATACTTAACATGTTGTTGTGTCTCGCTTGTTCTATGGCGATTGCACAATCGCAAGAGGAATTAGAAACCATGTTAGCCGAGTTGAACAGCGATTCCATCCAAACTACTATGATGGAATTACAGCAATATCAACGATGTGCCTATTTCGGGAATCGGGATGCGGCCCAATATGTGGCCAGCAAGATGCAGCAAGTCGGTCTGCAAAATGTGATGATAGACTCTTTCTACGTGGATCCTACTGTGAATGGGCAGACGGGAATGTTTGTGGGGTATGTCTATAATGTCCGTGGTTTCATCCCTGGCCATGCGACTGCTGATTCTGTGGTCCTGGTGGGTGCCCATTACGACAAGAAAACGCTGGACGCCAATGACAGTCTGCTGAATACTATTGCTGGCGGTGCCGATGACAATGCCGCAGGCGTGGCGCTCATGCTGGAGGTGGCCCGCGTTCTGACCACCCATAATTTTTCACCTTTGAATACGGTGGAGTTTATCGCTTTTGATGCTTTTGAGTTTGACATGGCCGGAAGTGTGATGGACGTTATGCAACGTGCTGCCAATCAAGAGAAGGTGAAGTTGATGCTGAACAACGATCGGGTGGCTTATGATCCTCAGAATATGCATATGATGACGGTCCTGTGGTATGAGAATGCCATGCAGGAACGCTCTGATGCGGCGCTGATGTTCGACAACTTCTCACAACTGCTGCCCATTATGATGGATGTTGCCGGTAATCTTCCGGAGAGCCAGAATGGGGATTCCTATCTGTATGCGGCGTATGGGATGCCCTCTGTTTTCTTTAGAGAAACGACGTTGTCGCCCTATCATCATACAGAAAACGACATGATGGAAACCTGTAATCTCTCGAATGTGGTAGAGCTGGCGAAAGTCAATATGACGATGATCATCCATTATGCGTATCACGATGTCTTTTCATTGCCGGATGGCGTATCTTCCTATGCTAAAAACAATCTCCAGATAGCCCCGAACCCCACTACAGGCGACATCCGGATAGACCTTTCATCTTTTACTTCAGGTGAAAAGACAGTAGAGGTTTTGAATGCCCAGGGTCAAAAACTATCTGCTCAAAAGGTGGATGAAGCATACCCGACCATCTCTTTGCAATCATATCCTGCTGGTCTTTATTTTGTGAAAGTGTATGACCAAGATCAGCTGATGGGAACCTCTAAAATTCTGAAATGGTAATGAAAAAGTTCGCTTTAATCGTTTTGTGCATGCTGGCGTGCTTCGGCGGTTTGCAGGCGCAAGATTCCAATAGTGTGCGTAAGGATATTGACGCACTGACTTCTAGAAGCATGTTCGGGCGGGGGTATGCCTACCATGGCGACAGTATCGCCGCCGACTATATAGTGAAGCGGTTTCAATCGATGCAGCTCGAGACGAAGGAGCAGGAATACAAGTTCCCCGTTTATGCCATGGAAGGCCCTGTCTCTATCATCTTGAATGGTAAAGTGTTGAAAGGTTGGGAGGATTTTGTGATTGCCCCGTTCTCACCCACGATGCATGCTTCGTTGCCCATTGTCGATTTGGATTATCGGATATTGTTGGACCAACCGGCGCTGGATAACTTTTTTGCCAAAAATAAGAAAGCGAAAAAGTCGATGCTGTATGTCGATCTGACCCGATGCCAGAATGCGGATACGTTGAAAACGTTGCAACGGCTTTTTGGCATGCTGCAGCGCTTCAAGGATTCTTTCCGATGCAAAGGATTTATACTGGGCGTGGATGAGATGTCCGCCTGGACCGTTGGGATGGGCTATCATAAGTGTCAGTATGCTTTGATATATGTGAAGAAACACTTGATGGATGCTAAGAAAAATACGATAAAGATTTCTTACACCAACGAGGCGCGCCAGCACCATACGCGTAACGTCTGCGCCATGATTCCTGGCACTGAAGTGCCGGACTCTATGGTGGTCCTGACGGCCCATTACGACCATCTGGGCATGATGGGCGAGGAGGTGATGTTCCCGGGTTGCCATGACAATGCCTCTGGCACGGCATCGGTGCTGGATTTAGCCAACTATTTCCGCCTCCATCCGCTGAAATATACGGTCGAGATAGTCGTCTTTAGCGCTGAAGAGGCAGGATTGTTGGGATCTACCTATTTCGTCTCTCATCCGCTCTTCGATTTAAAAAAGGTCAAGATGGTGGTCAACCTTGACTTGATGTGCGGTGGCGATGACGGTATCATGGTGGTCAATGCCAAAGATTCGCTGACGAACGGATTTTACAACTCCTTGGTGCAGCTGAACGCGGATTCCCATTGGGTGAAGGAGGTCAAGGCGCGCGACAATGCGGCCAACAGCGATCATTTCCCGTTCACGGAGAAAGGGGTCCCGGCGATCTTCATTTATACCTTGGGCGGACGTACCGGTGGGTATCACAATCCATACGACACCTCTGCAGGTGCATCGTTGACGGCCTATCAGGGCATTGCCCATTTGGTCATCGAAGCGCTGGAGCAGCTGCGATAGAATTTTTCAACCTAACAATTCGACTCTCAGCGAACAGCTAATGCCTGATATACGATGACGAGGCCTTCACCATGTAATACGATGGTGAACTCTTCTCCTGTTGCCTCGTTGAGCGATCCTTCCCACAGATGCTGGAAGCAACGCTCTTTGACAGGATATTTCAACCCTTCAAAAGAGAGCGGCAGCTGATGGTCTGTGCTGAAAACAGACACCTGTTGTCCTTGAAAAGAGGGTAGGGTAGCAGATTTCCGGATGACGTTGAACATACCGTGTGCTGTGAGCATGGTCAAGTCCATACTCTCGCTATAGGTGGCCATGATACTGAGGTTGGCGATGAAGTGATCCTCCCGTTTTCCTTCGCAACCTGTCAGCAAGACTCTCCGAAAGTCTTGTTGCTGACAGTATTTCAAGGCTTTCTGCAAATCATTGTATTCCACGCTTTTGTCGGGAATAAAGGTGGTCTTGGTGTTGTCCAGGCTGGATGAAAGAGAGTCGCCGTCACCAGTCACCACGATAGCGGCTTGGCTGTTCAATGGGTGTTGCCGGAAGGTGTCGTATGCACCATCGCAACAAACGATGACTTCGGCATGTTGCAGCAAAGTTTGGGCGGGTTCGGCCATAGGAAAATCCCCGTTGGCAATGATGACAACGGGGTAATTACCATATAGTTTTGTGAATAAGGCGGGAGTTAGAACCATTTCACCAGATTGAAATCCAGATCGTGCGGCAGGAGCTCGTTGGCGGGGATCACACGGATGGCATAGCTCCAGTTGCCGACCTTCTTGGCGTCCACTTCGCATTTGAAGAAGCTCTTATCGCCCTCTTTACGCATGAACTGGAAAGGATATTTGGCTATGAGTTTGATCTCACCTTCATGCTCGTTGTCCACGAGCACCAGCTCCACCTTGAGGTCGTTGGGTGTGAGGGAGCCGCATTCCAAGGCTATCTCAAGACCGAACTTGTCGCCGATGTAATAGGTGTTGTTGGGATGGTTGGAGTTCTCGATGGAGCGGCAGACGATGTTGTCCCATTCGGTGATGACGTGCTCTTTCCACTTGATGATCTGGCGAGTCTTTTTCAAGTCGTCAGCGCTGATGTCGAGATAGCGTTTCTCCAGTTTATTGTAGAATTTGCTATAGTAGTCGTCGAGTTGTCGTTTCATCGTGTAGATGGGGGAGATCTCGGCGAAGCACTTCTTCATCATGGCGACCCAGGTCTCGGGGATGTTCTCCTTGTTGCGGTTGTAGAAGGCAGGGGCGATCTCCTCTTCGAGGGTACTGTATAGCGTGGATGCGTCCAACTCGTCTTGCAGGCGGTTGTCGCGGTAGGTGATCTCCTCCTTGATGGCCCATCCGGCGCCGGGGACATAACCCTCTGCCCACCAGCCATCCAAAACGCTGAAGTTGAGCACTCCGTTCATGACGGCTTTCTCACCAGACGTGCCGGAAGCCTCCAGCGGGCGTGTGGGCATGTTCAGCCACAGGTCGCAGCCGGAGATGAGCTTCTTGGACAATATCATATCATAGTTCTCCACGAAGATGATCTTGCCCACGAATTCGGGCTTGTGTGACAGGCGGACGATGTTGGTGATGATGTCTTGTCCGGCCTTGTCGTGCGGGTGTGCCTTGCCGGCGAAGATGAACTGCACGGGCATCTTCTCGTTGCAGAGAATCTGACGCAACCGCTCTTCGTTGGTGAACAGCAGGTGCGCTCTCTTGTAGGTGGCGAAGCGGCGGGCGAAGCCGATGGTGAGCACGTCAGTGCGTATCTGCTTCAGCGTGGCGCTGATGAAGGCCGGGGACTCGTTGCGACGGCGCAGCTGCTCTCCCAGCATCTCCTTGACAGCCAAGATCATCTCCTCGCGGAGGTCTTGCTTGAGAGCCCAGATGTCTTGGTCGGCCACCTCGTAGATCTTCTGCCAATAGGCGGGGTTCGACTGGTCTTGCAGGAAGGCGGCGCCGAAGACCTGACGGTGCAGAGCCTGCCAACGCTTGTGCGCCCAGGTGGGGTAGTGCACGCCGTTGGTGACGTAGCCGATGTGTGACTCGGCGGCAAAACGGCCTTCGTACAGATTGGCGAACATGTCCTGAGAGACACGTCCGTGAATGCGGCTCACTCCATTGATCTCCTGTGAGAAATGGCAGGCCAGGATGCTCATGGAGAACTTGTCGTTGGTGCAGTCGTCACGCTGGCGTCCGAAGCCCATGAAGGTCTCCCAGCTGATGTTGAAACGGTCGGGATAGGTGGCGAAGTAGATGCGCATCAGATCCTCGTGGAAAGCATCGTGGCCGGCGGGCACGGGCGTGTGTGTGGTGTAGAGTGAGGAACTGCGCACGAGTTCGATGGCTACCGACATGTTGACATGCTTCTCCTGCATCGTTTGATAGATGCGCTCCAGATTCACAAAGGCGGCATGACCCTCGTTGAGATGGAAGAGGGTGGGGCGCTCGCCCAGCAGACTGAGCATGCGCAGACCGCCGATGCCCAGCAACATCTCCTGTTTGAGACGATTCTCCTGGTCGCCGCCATAAAGGGTGGCAGTCACCCCGCGGTCTTCATTCCAGTTATCGGCAAAGTCGGTGTCCATCAGATAGAGCGGGATGCGACCCACATCCACACGCCAGATGCGTGCGTACAGGTTGCGCCCCGGCAATGACAGACAGATGGTGAGCCAGTTGCCCTCCTCGTCCTTCAACGGGTTGATGGGCAACTTGGAGAAACTTTGAGGCGGATACATGTTGACCTGCTCGCCGTAACTCGAGATCTGTTGGGTGAAATAACCATAGCGGTAAAGCAAGCCGATGCCAATCATGTTGACGTTGGAGTCGGAAGCCTCTTTGAGGTAGTCGCCAGCCAACATGCCCAGACCGCCGGAGTAGATCTTCAGCTCGTTGCTGATGCCGAACTCCATGCTGAAGTAGGCAACCTTCTCCTCCGGACGGGTGCGCGGCGTGTCCATGTATTGACGGAACTTGGCATACACCTGATCTAACTTGGCCAGGAATTCCTGATTCTTGGTGAAAGACTCCACCCGCTCAAACGGCAACACCTGGAGCAGATAGACAGGGTTCTGCTGACAACGCTCCCAGAGTTCTTTGCCCGCAATCTCCTCAAAAAGCTCCCGGGCTTCGTAATTCCAGCTCCACCAGAGGTTCTCTGATAGCAGCTCTAGTTTTTCCAGACTCTTTGGAAGATGCGATTTGATGGATATCTGTCTCCATTCAGGACGTTCAATGTTCGTGTGTTTCACTATTTGGCTGATATTTGAGGTTTTGGTCTGATATTGATCGTAACGACTGTCGCTTTTTGACAATGCGATGTCGTAAGCTTGCAGGTAATTGTCGTAAAGGCTGCTCCAGAGTGCTTGTTGCGACATCTCAACGGCTTTTTGGTCGAGTTGCGCTTTCTCCTCAGGGGTGCAGCTGCTGTAATATTGGAATGCCTGAGCGATGCGCTCGACCACCTCGTCATCGTTGTGGTCGGTGCGGGGCACCACGGTCACGCTGCGTTGGTCGGTGAAGTTGCTGTTGACCCACATGCCAAATCCTGCCAGCGAGGTGGTGATGGTCGGTATGCCGAAGGCGATGCTCTCCAGCGGCGTGTAACCCCAGGGCTCGTAGTAAGAGGGGAATGCGGAGAGGTCGAAGCCTGCGAGGAAGTCATAGTAGGGAAGGTTGAAGATGCCGTCGTGGCCGTCTAGATACACGGGCACGAAGACCACCTTGACATTCTGCTCCGGCGCGTTATGCAGTCCGTACTGCTTGCATGCGCGGATGATGGGGTCGTTGTAAGGGTCGTGCAGCACATGGGTGGAGAAGTCGTCCAGGATGGGCGTGGTGCCGAGGGGCTGGTTCATGCGTTGCAGCAGGTCCTCGCGCATACCGCTGTGGCCTGCCGGGACGGCGATGAAGGCGCAGAGCGTCCGGCTGGGGTTCTGTTGCGCATAGTGCGCCAGACTGCGGATGAAGACATCGATGCCCTTGTTCTTGAACTCGTAGCGACCGCTGTTGATGACGAGCAGGGTGTCGTCTGGCAGCGGCTGCTGCATCAGGGAGGAGGCGACGTGGAGCAGCTGCTGGCGGGCAGTGGCGTGGCATTGGGCGCGTTCGTCTCCCTGTGGCACGAAGCCGTTCTCAAAGCCATTGATGGTGATGACATCGGCAGGGTGGGGGAAGAAAGCCGCGCACTCTTGGTCGGTGATGTCACTCACGGTAGTGTAGGCATCTGCCACCTGCGCGGAGAGCGACTCCAGCGAGAACTTGGACTGCACGCCGAAACGCTGGGCGGTCTCCAAAGACGGATACTGGCGGATGTTCTCGTACAGAGGCAGTCCGTTGCCGGCAATGCAGCGCCCCAAGACGGTGGCGTGGGTCGTGAAGACGGTCGCGATCTGCGGGGTCACCGTCTCCAAATGCAGAATGCCGGTGCCCGTCATCCACTCGTGGAAGTGGGCGACAATCTTGTCCATGGAGTTGCAGTAGTAGTTGTAGAAACTCTCGATGACCTTGCCGGCGGCATAGCCGAAGAGCGCAGGCTCGATGTAGTCCCACTGACCGGAGATGGAATCCAGCTTATGGTTGATCCAGAAAGTGGTCAGGATC
Organism: Bacteroidales bacterium; assembly: GCA_017615595.1. GTDB lineage: Bacteria > Bacteroidota > Bacteroidia > Bacteroidales > WCHB1-69 > F23-D06. The sequence continues at coordinate 33,640 of JAFZZT010000045.1, read as the reverse complement.
TCGTTTTTGTGCTCGAAAAAGGGAGTGAAGTTGACCAAAATGACGATGGGCGACCCGCAGATCTGCCAGCGGCCGATCCGGATCTTCAAACCCTCTTGCTGCGCAATCTCCCGCCAGTTGCGGAAAAGCGCCGGGTCTTCAACAAAATCTCCGTGATACTCTTTGGAAATGTCTGGACCGATACAGATGTAATGGTCTCCGAAATGATGTACTGCCGTGGATGCTTTGGAAGAAAGGACAGTGTATATGCCTCCAACTTTGTTGCAAACCTCCCACGAAGTTTCAAAAATATAGTCTGCACTCATAAAACTCTTCTTAAAGAAAATAAAGGTGCAAAAGTGCAAAAAAACCAGCGGAATTCCAAATCCGAAGTGGCGCCAAAATTATTTTTTTCTTCCTTGTCGGGGGTAATGAAAAAAAATGTATTTTTGCGGCCTCAAAAAATGGCGGGGTAGCTCAGTCGGTTAGAGCGTCGGATTCATAACCCGGAGGTCACGAGTTCAATTCCCGTTCCCGCCACGAGAAATCAAGGTCAAAGTGTCAAGAAAACGACGGTTTGACCTTTTCTTTTTTCCCTTCTGTGCTCTTTTCCATGCCCTTGTCGTCCGTAAAACGCCGGAACCTTTGCCAAAATGCAAAGAATGTTTCAAAATCCAAATTGTTTTTGTATATTTGCCGCCGCTAAAAAAAATCGGACAGAAATGTCGGTAAATAACTGATTTCAATAAGTTAGAGTCTTAATCCGCGGATTAAAAACATCTAAAAGAGTATGAATATTGAAGTTTTAAAGTCGAAAATACACAGAGTGGCCGTCACGGAGGCCAATTTGGACTATGTCGGAAGCATCACCATCGACGAGAAACTGATGAATGCCGCCAACTTGATTGAGAATGAGAAGGTGCAGGTGCTCAACGTCAACAACGGCGAGCGCTTGGAGACCTACGTCATCAAAGGCGAATACGGTTCCGGCATCATCTGCCTCAACGGTCCTGCCGCGCGCAAGGCCTGCGTCGGCGATGTGGTCGTCATCATCTCCTATTGCTCCCTCGATTTTGATGAGGCCAAAAAATTCAAACCCTGGGTGATTTTCCCGGACAAGGACAACCATATCTGATTTTTTTCAACGGAGAAACTAAGAAGTTAAGAAGTAAGGAAGTTAAGAAAAAAGAACATGTACAAGTTGATACTCATACGACACGGTCAGAGCGAATGGAATCTGTCGAACCAGTTCACGGGTTGGACAGACGTGGACCTCACCCCGCAGGGCGTGGAAGAGGCGAAAGAAGCCGGCCGCATTTTGAAAAATTCGGATTTGGACATCCGTTACACCTACACATCCTATCTCAAGAGAGCCATCAAGACGCTCAACTATGTGCTGGAGGAGATGGACCGCTTGTGGTTGCCGGTTGAAAAGACCTGGCGATTGAACGAGAAGCACTATGGCATGCTGCAGGGGCAAAACAAGAAGGAAGCGGTGTCGGTCTATGGTGCAGAACAGGTTGCACTATGGCGCCGTAGCTATGATGTGGCTCCCGAACCTCTGCCGGAGGATGACCCGCGCCATCCGCGTAACGACATCCGCTACAAGAGCATCAAATACAAGGAGGCGCGTCCCGGCACCGAGTCCCTTTCCGATGCCACCCGCCGTATCATCCCCCTTTGGAACGTCGATATTGTACAAAAACTTCGCCAATACAAACAAGTGATGGTGGTCGCCCACGGCAACTCCCTGCGCGGCATCATCAAGTTTATGAAGAATATCTCCAATGAGGAGATCGTCACACTCAACATCCCCACCGGCATACCCTATCTGATGGAGCTGGACGAGGATATGCAGGTGGTCAGCGACCGATATCTGGGCGTGACAGAAGAAGAGCTCAAAGCAAGACAGGAAGGAGTCGCCAATCAGACGAAAGCATGACCTTGACACCACATTATTTCTTCGTTTTTTTACTTTTTTCGAAAAAATACAACAATTCGACAAATAAACCACTCAACATTTCAACATTTTTATTATCTTTGCGCACGTTTTTTGAAAGAAATATATGTTCATCATTTATTAAAATAATTAATCACTTAAAACCTTTTTGATTATGCCACAAAAAAGAAGAAATGTAATCATTATTGGTGCTGCAGGAAGAGACTTCCACAATTTCAACACCTTTTTCCGCCACAACAAAAACTACAACGTGGTAGCTTTTACCGCTGAGCAGATCCCCGGCATCGACGATCGTTGGTACCCGAAGGAGCTGGCCGGTGAGGATTTGTATCCGAATGGCATTAAGATTTATCCGGAATCCAAGTTGACCGAACTTATCAAGGAATTCAACGTGGACGAGTGCGTGTTCGCATACAGCGACAAGCCCTATGCTTACGTGATGAAGATCAGTGCCATCGTGAACGCTGCCGGCGCTAACTTCTGGTTGATGGGTCCGAAAGACACGATGATCCCCTCCAAGAAACCGGTCATTGCTGTTGGCGCTACCCGTACGGGCTGTGGCAAGTCCCAGACTTCCCGCAAAATCATTGAATACCTCGTTGGTATGGGCTTCAGAGTGGTTGCCGTTCGTCACCCGATGCCGTACGATCCCGATCTGAACAAACAAATCGTCCAACGCTTCGCTTGCGTGGATGACCTCAAATATCAAAACTGCACCATCGAGGAGATGGAAGAGTATGAACCGCACGTGGTGACCAAACGTAACGTCATCTACGCCGGTGTTGACTATGAGGCTATCCTCAAAGGTGGCAAGACCAAAGATCCTCAAACCGGCAAGTGGATTGAGATGGCTGGTGCCGAGAAAGATCCCGACGGTTGCGATATCGTATTGTGGGATGGTGGTAACAACGACTTCCCGTTCTACAAACCGGACCTCACCATCGGCGTTGCCGACCCGTTGCGTCCCGGCGCAGAGGTCAGCTACTATCCTGGCGAGGTGGTCGCTCGTATTGCTGACGTCATCGTCATCAACAAGATCGACTCCGCTTCTTTGGAGAACATCAACATCGTTCGTAACAACCTGCGTGAGATCAACCCGACTGCTAAGCAGATCGATGCTGCTTCTATCCTCACGGTTGACAAACCCGAACTGCTCAAGGGCAAGAAAGTGCTCGTAGTGGAAGACGGTCCGACCTTGACCCACGGCGAGATGAAGATCGGTGCCGGTACGGTTGCCGCCCAGAAGTATGGCGCTGCCGAGCTGATCGATCCTCGTCCTTACACCGTTGGCGAGCTCACCACCACGTATGAGAAATATCCGAACATCGGCACCTTGCTGCCTGCTATGGGCTACGGTGCTAAGCAGATGAAGGACCTCGAGAAGACCATCGCCAACACTCCGTGCGACGCTGTGGTCATCGGTACTCCTATCGACCTGCCGCGCTTCATCAAGATCAAACAACCCGTTGTGAAGGTTGGTTATGAGCTTCAGGAGATCGGCACCCCGACCTTGAAGGATGTTTTGGATGATTTCATCAAAGCACACAACCTCAAACCGAGAAAGAGAAGAAAATAATCCTTCTCTCTCGAACGCAAAAAAGAGTGGGCTCCAGGGTCCACTCTTTTTTTTTTCAGAAATGTCTTGCATATTCAAAAAAATATTATCTTTGCGGCGCAAAGTACTTTTGAAATATGGAGCGAAAAGAGATTGAAAAAACACTGACCGACATTAAAGAGATGATGAGCAAGTCATCTCAGTTTCAGGCTATTAGCGGGTGGTCCATCATCATCGTGGGACTGTATGCATGCATCGCGGCCGTCATCGCAGCGGGCATCATCGGACTGGATATTCCCTTCCTGCACCGCGATATGGGACTCGCGCCCCTCGGCATCCGGATCACCACGGCCATCGTGGCGGCACTGCTTCTGCTTGTCATCTCAGCGGCTACCGTGACCATCATGGCCTACGCCAAGGCCAAACGTCACAATCTGCCTTTTGCCTTCGACACCCGAATGCGCAAGATGATGTTCAGTTTCAACATCCCCATGGTGGCGGGCGGTCTGTTCGCACTGGCCATGATCCTGCAAGGCCATTACGGACTCACCTCTTCCATCATGCTCATCTTCTACGGTCTTGCCTTGGTGGAATGCCAGCACTACACCTACCCCTCCATGCGTTTCCTGGGCTACGGCGAGATAGTGCTCGGCCTCATCGACTGCTTCGTGGTCCATCACGCCCTCCTTTTCTGGTTCCTCGGCTTCGGCGTGCTCCACATCCTCTTCGGCATCCTATATATATTGTTGTACGAAAAAAAATCCCGCTAACATGGCGTTCATAGACGGTCTGAACAAAGCATTCGAGAACAAGGTCCGGCTGGGCGTCATGTCCATCCTGATGGCCAACGGCGCAGCCGACTTCACCACGCTGAAGACGCTGTTGGAGGTCACCGACGGCAACCTGGCCAGTCACACCCGCTACCTGGAGGAGGCTGGCTACATCCGCTGCGAGAAGAAGTTCATCGGCCGCAAACCCAACACCCTCTTCTCCGTCACGGAGGCTGGGCGATTGGCTTTCACACAGCACCTCCAAGCCCTCGAAAACCTCCTCCAGCTGAACAAATAATTTTTTTTGACCTATACACTTTGAAATACAAAGTTCTTTATAAATTCCAACAACCTTAAAATTTTATCATCATGACAGAAAATGTAACAGAAAACAGCATGAACGCCGGCAGTCAGAACATGCCGGAAATGAATCCCAGAACAAGGAAGAGAAGCGTCAGTGGCCAAGTGAAGCTAGGCCTGAAGGCCTTGGTTATCTTGGCATTGAGCTTGTTGTTACTCATCCCCCAACAAATCATTCAGAAAAAGATTGACGAACGTTATTCCCGATCCAAGGAGGCGGTGGAGGAGGTCAGCAACCTGTGGAGCGGTCGTCAGTCGGTGGTCGGGCCGATCATCTGTCTGCCGAGTGTGAAGGACAGCATCCCCGACATCTACCTGCTCCCTGCCAATCTGGACATCGAAGGTGATGTCCGGACGCAGATGCTGCACCGAGGCATCTTTGATGTGAGCGTCTATGAGTCGCAGCTTGGCTTGAGCGGAGACTTTCATCTCACCGAGCTCGCAAATCCGGGGCCCCATTACGATCTCTCCAAGGCGTATGTCATGATTGGCATTGACGACATCCGTGGGTTGACCGACAATGTGGTCTTCCAGATTGGAGACCGGGAGATCCCGATGAAATCCGGAGAAAACTGCTATTTGGGGCATGTGGTAAGCTGTCCGTTGGGCGACTTGTCGGGCATCATGGGCGATAGTGTGGCCTATCAGACGAGTGTTTCCGTAAAGGGTTCCGAAGAGTTGAGTTTCCTGCCGGTGGGCAGTGTCACGAAGGTACATCTCACTTCTGATTGTGCCACGCCGAGTTTCGGGGGCGACTTTCTGCCTGTCACGCGCGACGTGAAGCAGGATGGCTTTGAGGCCACTTGGAAAGTGCTTGCGCTGAACAGCGGCTATTCGGAAACCATGAATTCACTCAGCAACATGCATAGCGGGGGATTGATTTCCGACAATGCCTTCGGGGTGGAGTTGCAGGTGCCGGTGGAGCAGTACCAGCAGAACACGCGTTCCATCAAATACGCCTTCCTCATCATCCTCCTGACCTTCGCCACGGTTTTCTTCACCGAGATCCGCCAGAACATCCGCATCCATCCGATCCAGTATCTGTTGGTGGGATTCGCGCTTCTGTTGTTCTACACCCTGTTGCTCTCCTTCAGCGAGCACATTTCCTTCTTGATTTCCTATGTCATAGCAGGCGTCATGACCATCACGATGATCACCGTCTTCTTGTGGGCGCTCATCAAAGACAAGCGGCCGGCATTGCTGATCGGCGGACTGCTGCTCGGTCTGTACACCTTCATCTACATATTGTTGCAGATGGAGAGTTACGCCTTGCTCGCCGGCAGTATCGGACTCTTTGTCATCTTGGGGTTGATCATGTACATCACCAGCAAGATCAAGTGGTATAATTCATGATTCACTGCATTGGAAAACGGACTGGCAATCGTCAGTCCGTTTTTTTTTAGCCACATGATTATTACTAACTTATAATTAAGGGGACCTCTAATTATTTCTTCCTGACTATTAGCTGATTACGAACTAAAATTCACTAAAACCGGCACCCGAAATTCCCGTTTGAGCCAATTCGCCACAAATGAACTTTTTGTGACAAAAATCTTTCGCAACACATTGTTATTCAGGAAATTATTTGTATATTTGCGGCAAATTTGAATGAACGATGAATCAGAACAAACCCACATACAAGCAGCAAGGCAACGTCGGGCTTTTCGATAGCGACGAGACAATGGAACGACTGAACAAGATGGGCAACCCCTTGGCCAAACTTCAGGAAGCGATTGATTTTGAAATGTTTAGAGACACGTTGGAGAAAGGTCTTTACAAGGAGAAGTTCACCAACGTTGGTGCGAAGCCGTACGACTACGTGCTGATGTTCAAGATAGTGGTTCTACAGCGGATGTATCATCTCAGCGACGCGCAGGCGGAATACCAGATTCGCGACAGACTGTCTTTCCGCGACTTCCTCGGACTGGCCAGCGGCGACAAAGTGCCTGATGAGAAAACGATATGGGCTTTCAAGGAGGAATTGACAAAAAAAGGTCTTTTCGAGCAATTATTCAATAAATTCTACGCCTTCTTGGACGAGAACAACCTGATCTTGCATGAGGGCACCATGATAGACGGGAGCTTTGTGGAGGCGCCGCGTCAGCGCAACACACGCGAGGAAAACAAACAAATTAAGGAGGGTAAAGGCGGCGAGTTGTGGAATCCCGAAGAGGGCGACACCGAGGAGGAGAAGAAACGCAAGGCCAACAAGAAAAGGCAGAAGGACACGGATGCCCGCTGGGTGAAGAAGGGCGGCGAAAAACATTACGGCTACAAGAACCACGCCAAGGTGGACAAGGGGAGCAAGTTCATCAAGAAAGGGGCGACCACGACTGCCTCCGACCACGACTCCAAGCCGGTGAAAGAGCTTGTGGATGAGAATGACAGGGGTGAGGATTTGCTCGCCGACAGTGCCTACATTGGCAAGGGTGTGAAAAGAGTGATGCGGAAGTTCCAAATGAAGGACAAGGTAATCAAGCGGAACACCAGAGGCAAGAAGATCAGCAAATGGCAGGAGACCATCAACAGGAAGAACTCAAAGCTGCGCGTGAGAGTGGAACATGTGTTCGGATTCATGGAAGAGTGCCTTCACGGAATGCACAGCCGAGTGGTCGGTTTTGCGCGGAACGCGGCCTTCAATACCCTGACAAACCTAGTCTACAACCTGTGCCGGTACGAGCAAGTAATGCGCCTTGGGATGAATTAAACAAGACAACTAATTGATAATCAGAAATATACTACCCCCCCTAAAAAGTAGAAAAATTCAAAAAACAGACCGAACTAAAAGAATATTTATGTAGATTTGCAGCGTCATATTTTCAGATTTTGTTCAACGGACCTCGCGAGGTCTGGAGATATGACGTGAAAAAGTTAAAAATAGAGGTCCCCTTTATATCTTTGCACCCTGAAGATCAAAACGTTTATGCGACAATGAGACTACGAGTCTTCATTCTTTTATGGGTTTGCCTGGTTGCCGGCGGGATTCTCTACGCACAAGAGAGTCCTTACATCAATCATGATATCACGACACGGCTCCAGCCTATGCCATCCGTGAGCAGCAATATGCTGAATGAGCTTCAGAACATTTACATCGGTGACCATATTTTGAAAATAGAAGAGACCCAAAATAGACAAATCAATCCGAAGTATGATTTGAATAGCTATATTTTAGTCAGTCGCAACAAAAAATACAGCAAAAACATCCTTTACACCGCTACCCCGAAGATCAACACCACTTTTTCGTATGACAGCATGGGAAAAGTCGTCAGTATCAATCAAGAGGTAGTTAAAACAACATATTTCCAGAAGGTAAAGACTAAACAGTTTCTGCCGAAAAACGACAATCCGACTAGACTTGTGAGAGGTCCGATACAATCCGCGAGACATTCCCTAAAAAAACCAACCTGCCAGTCCAGCCAACGCATTTATAACCGTTTCACATTTGAAAACGGGCTCCCCATTCTTTGGGAGCAGAAGAATGAAGCGCAATCTGACTGGCAAAGAATCGAAGCCCTGCGGTATGATTCTCTTCAACGGATCATCAAAGTCTATCATTTCTCAGCCAATATTTTATCAGCTATCACTACATACACCTACGATGCTGACAATAGGATTGTCACGGAAAAGATGCTTCCTTTCTCCCTTGGCCAAGACGTTTCCCCCATCCATCACAAACAATACTTGTACGATGACTCTCTGCAAAACGTCCAAGTGGTTGATCTCTTAAGTGACAGTGTTTCGTACTATTCCGAGGACAATTGCAACTTCACTTCCCAATACGATTCCGAAGGAAGGCTGCAGATGATAGAAGGGGAAAATCTTGCGAGCTACAATCGCTACCCCAACCGGTGTTGCAGCATCAGCACTCTCATCAAAAAGGTCACCTTCCGGTACGATGACCACGGGGCCTTAACTGAGAAATGCTATTATACGGGGGGAGAAATGATGTTGTACCGACTGGCCTGGAAATACAAGTATGATGAGAGAGGAAATTGGGTGCAGTGCAAGCATTACGAAGACGATCATATCCTCAACGTGACCAATCGTACCATCGTTTACCCATAACCGAAAGAAATCCTTCGTATTCATAAAAAAAAGGAGCGGTTTTCGCCGCTCCTTTATCATATTGCAACAAAAATGTGTGTTATCCTCTAAACGGGAAGTTCTTGCCCGGATAGATGGCCTGGCTGCCGAGCATTTGCTCGATACGCATCAGCTGGTTGTACTTGCAGATACGGTCGGTGCGGCTGGCGGAGCCGGTATTGATTTGGCCGGTGCCGAGAGCATCAGCAAAGTCGGCGATGGTGGTGTCATCGGTCTCGCCGGAGCGGTGCGACATCACAGCCGTGTAGCGGTTCTTCTGAGCCAGGGAGACAGCGTTGATGGTCTCCGTGAGTGTGCCGATCTGGTTCACTTTGATGAGGATGGAGTTGGCCACGCCCTTGTCGAGACCCATCTGGAGGCGCTTCACGTTGGTCACGAAGAGGTCGTCACCCACGAGTTGCACTTTGTCGCCGATGGTGTCGGTGAGCAGTCTCCAGCCGTCCCAGTCGTCTTCGGCCATACCGTCCTCGATAGAGATGATCGGGTATTTGGAAGTCCAGTTTTTCCAGTAATCGACCATCTGGGCGGGGGTAAGTTCCTCGTTGGTGGACCATTTGAGGCGGTACAGTTGTTTCTCCGTGTCAAAGAACTCGGATGCGGCGGGGTCGAGGGCCATGCAAACATCCACGCCGGGCTTGTAGCCAGCCTTCTCGATGGCTTGCAGGATCACCTCCACGGCCTCCTCGTTGGATTTGAGGTTCGGTGCGAAGCCGCCCTCGTCGCCCACGTTGGTGGAGTAGCCTTTGCCTTTGAGCACCTTCTTGAGGTTATGGAACACTTCAGCGCCCATACGCACGGCTTCAGCGAAGGTGGGGGCACCAATCGGCATGACCATGAACTCCTGGAAATCGACGCAGTTGTCGGCGTGGGAGCCGCCGTTGAGGATGTTCATCATCGGCACGGGCAGCACGGTAGCGTTGCAGCCGCCCACATAGCGGTACAGGTCTTGGCCAGTCTCCTGAGCGGCGGCCTTGGCGGCGGCGAGGGAGATGCCCAAGATGGCATTGGCTCCCATCTCGCCCTTGTTGTCGGTGCCGTCGATCTCGATCATGCGGGCGTCAATGTCCGCTTGGTCGCTGACCTCCATGCCTTCTATCTGTTCGGCCAGCACGTTGTTCACGTTCTGCACGGCCTTCAAAACGCCTTTTCCTAAGAATCTGGACTCATCGCCATCGCGAAGTTCCACGGCCTCATGCACGCCGGTAGAGGCGCCCGAGGGCACGGCAGCGCGACCCATCGCGCCAGCAGCGGTATAAACATCAACTTCAACTGTGGGATTGCCACGAGAGTCTAAAATCTCTCTTCCTAAAACTTTAATAATCTGACTCATTGTATTTCTTATTAATGATTAACGGGCGGCAAAGATACAAAAACCATCGGAAATGACCATCATTTTTCCTTATTTTTTACCTTCACTGAGGAATCACCATGTTCTTAACTTTTGAATGTTAATTTGCAGAAAATAATATTAAAAATATTCAGAAAATTATTTTTATATTACAAAATTTTATATCTTTGCGGCTGGATTTAAATTAAAAAATTATGGAACAAAGTAACCCTATCGACGAGGCCCGAAGATATGTGGCCAATGCTCAGGAGATTATTGAAAAGTCTAAGTATGATCCTGAAACAAAGTTGTTTAAAGACAAAAAATATGTCCGCATTGCTGGCGACACCCTGTGGAAGGGCTGTCTGATTGCCCTGGATGCGGTGCTGAAGGTGCGACAGGGCAAGGGGCGCCCGTCGATCGAAAAGTACAAGAAAGCGGCCGCTCAGCGAGATGGAAGATTATTGCAACTTGTAAACTCCGGATATGAAACCATGCACCTGTACATGGGCTATGATGGCACCAAAAACAAAAAGACTTGCGATGGTGGTTTCGAATTGGCAAACTCCATCATCAATCTTTGTGCGAAACTATATCCAGGAGACCCTATCACTTGTGCTTCATAAATTCACAGTCTAAGAAAACCAGCTTGACTATTTGCGTATAAGAGGGGTGCTTATTGCATTTTTTTATACTTTTGCCGCTTTATTTCGAAACACTATTGTAGAAAGAAAGCCGACAGACCGGATATGTTTTTTGTATCACTCTATAGATTTTTCAGGAACCACAAGCCCTTATTATACACCCTCTTGATCATCACCAGCGTGGTGTTTGTCTTCTTCGGCACCAAGGTGCGCTACGAGGAGGACCTGTCGCAGCTGCTGCCATCCACTGAGACGCAGGAGAGCGGCCTGGTCTTCGGCAACCTGAAGGTGAAGGACAAGATCTTCATGGAGATGACCGGGGCGGCGCCCGAAACGATGGCCGGCTACGTGGACGAGCTGATGGACTCCATCCTGCAAGATCCCGATCATATCGCCAACACGCTGTACAAGCTGGATGTGGACGTGGCTCTGAATGCCCTTGACTATGCCCTGGCGCACGTGCCCTCCTTCGTCTCCCCCGACCTCTACCCCCGCTTTGACGAGGCTATTGCCCATGCGGACGAGACCATGGCCAAGAACTACGACCTGGTGATGAACGATGAGACCGGAGCGGCCACCCAGATGGTCACCACCGACCCGCTCAACCTCCGAGAGCTGCTGCTGCCCGAGATCTCCGGCAGTATGGGCTACACCCTCATCGACGGCCATCTGTTCTCCAAGGACAGCACCGTGGCCCTGATGTTCATCTCACCCAATACGCAGTCGTTTGACTCCCGCTCCAGCCAAGCCCTGATCCAATACTTGGAGGAGCGGATCCAGCAGTTTGAGCAGGCGCACCCCGAGGTGAAAGTCCTCTTCCATGGCGCGCCCGTCCGCTCGGCCGGCAACTCCCAGATGATGCACCGCGACATCGCGCTGACCATCTGCCTCTCGTTGGCGGTCATCCTGATTCTGCTCAGCCTCTGCTTCAAGAGTGTCAACATCCTGTGGCAGAACGTGCTGCCCGTGGCTTATGGCACCTTCTTCGCCTTGGCATGCATGTACTGGATCAAGGGCGGCATGTCGCTGATGGCACTCGGCATCGGCTCGGTGGTCTTGGGCGTGGCGGTCAGCTACTGCCTGCACGTCATCATCCACCAGCACTTCGTTGGCGATGTGGAGAAGATGCTCTCCGACGAGGCCAAACCAGTCTGTCTCGGCTGCATCACCACCATCGGCGCTTTCCTGGGGCTGCTGTTCACCAAGAGCACGCTGTTGCAAGACTTCGGCCTCTTCGCCACCTTCATGCTCATCGGCAACACGCTGTTTGCCCTCATCTTCCTGCCCCACTTCCTGAAGTCGGGCGACGCGCCGCACAACGAGAAAGTCTTCAAGCTTATCCATAAGGTCAACGACTATGCCTACGACCGCAACCCTGTCCTGATCATCGCCTTAGTGCTGATCATCGTGGTGGGCTTTATCTTCAGTCCGAAGGTGAAGTTCGACAACAATCTGAAGCACATCGGCTACGAGAGCGACGCCTTGCACGCCTCCGAGAAACTGTACGCCGAGAAGTTCACTGGCGGCGGCATCCAGCGTTACTATGCCGTGGTGGCCCCGACCTTGGACGAGGCTTTGGATGCCAACCAGCGACTGGCGGCCACGTTGGACTCGCTTCGCAGGCAGGGTCTGCTGACCAGCTACACGCCGGTGGTCTCCATGCTTTTCCAGTCGGAGAAGGAGCAGCAGGCGCGCATCCAGGCCTGGCGGGAATACTGGACCCCGGAGAAGATCAACGAGGCGGAGGCCGCCATCCAGCGGGCCGCCCGCGCACACGACCTCGACCCCTCCATCTTCGTGCCCTTCCGCGCCTTAGTGGAGAGCGACTATGAGGCCGGCGACCTCTATGGCGACAGTCTCGTGCCCGACGGACTGCTCTGCAATTTCATTGAACAGTCGGACGGCCGCTTCCTCATCTTCAACGCCACCGAGATGGATGTGTATTACAAAGAGCATATAGACAATCAGATTGCCGCCATGCCGCACGCCGTCGTGGTGGACCCCTTCTATTACACCGGCAACATGATCTCGTTGATACATAAAGATTTCAAGTCTATCCTGCTCATCTCCTCGCTGTTTGTCTTGGCAGTGCTGTTCCTCTCTTTCCGCAGGGTCTCCGTGACGCTGCTCGCCTTCCTGCCCATGTTCCTGAGCTGGTATGTGGTGCAGGGGTGGATGGCCATCTTCGGATTGCAGTTCAACCTCATCAACATCGTCATCTCCACCTTCATCTTCGGTATCGGCGTGGACTACAGCATCTTCGTGGTGCAGGGACTGTTGGCAGAAGCCCGCGGTGAAGACACCCACCTGCTGTCGTACCACAAGGTGGCCATTTTCTTCTCCGCCCTGGTGCTCATCATCGTGGTCTGCGCCATGATCTTTGCCACGCACCCGGCCATCAAATCCATCGGCATCTGCACCCTCATCGGAATGGCCTCTACCATCCTGATCACCTACACCCTGCAGCCGCTATTGTTCCGGTGGATGATCAAAATACCGTTTATCAGAAAATCATTAAAAATCTCATAATCAACCCTTATGAAAAGAATCATCATCCTATGTATGGTCTTAAGCATGGTGCTCTCGTTAGGCGCCCAGACACAGATCAACGCCTCCTTTGCACAGAGCAAGTTCATCAAAGCCTCGGGCAAGAAAATTGAGTCCAAAGGCACGGTGCTGTACCAGTCGCCGGAGACCTTGAAGATGAACTACACGCAACCCGCCGGCGACTATTTCATCATCGAGGGCAACACCCTCAAACTGAACATGAACGGCAAGAAATCGACAGTGGATGTGACCAAGAATGCGACCATGAAGGTCCAGAAGAACATCCTGCTGAACTGCATCAAGGGCAACTACAAGCAGGTGGCGACCGACAACGACGCGGAGTGTTCCGTCAAGGAGAACGGTGGCAACCGGGTGGTCACCCTCACCGCCAAGAAGGCCGCTGCCAGAGGATATTCCAAGATCACCATCACCTACCGCAAGTCCGACAACATGGTGACAGACATGCTGTTAGAGGAGTTCAACGGCAACACCACGCATTACACGTTCAGCAACATATCCTTTAAAAAATAATACTTCGGATATGCAATATGGAGAATTCAAAGTGAAGGAAGGGGTCTATGTCCCCGACATGGGCATCCAATACCCCACGGACGACCCATACACCAGGCTCTTGACCGTGCAGGTGGAGGACTCCGCCCAGGGACAGTTCCAGTTTGACGAGACCTATCCCTATCTCGACAACTCGTGGAAATACAAGATAAACAACTTCTTCGGCTTCTTTGTACAGTGGATTGCGGCCACCTTTTGGAACCGGACCCATTTCGGGTTACAGGTTCGGGGGAAGAAGAATCTGAGAGGATATAGAGTCGCGTTGAAGAATGGGGCGATGTGCCTTTGCAACCACGTGTATGTGTTTGACGCCCTGTGTGTTTACCAGGCCGTCCGCAAGTTCCGGAAGCTGCGAATCCCGATGTATGCCAAGCACTTCAACGGCAAGATGAGCTGGTTCATGCGATATGTCGGCGGCATCCCCATCCCCGAAACCTTAGGGGGCATGAAGAAGTTCAACGAGGCTTTTGACGAATATCATCGGCGGAAAGACTGGATTTTGCTCTTCCCCGAGACCACCCGCTGGAACTTCTACAAGCCGCTGCGTCCCTTCAAGCGCGGAGCCTTCTCCATGGCCTACAAATACGACCTTCCCATCATCCCGACCATCATCAACTATCGGGAGCGCAAGGGGTTATACCGGCTGTTTGGCAAGAAAGAGCTGCCTTGCATGACTATCCATGTGGGCACACCCATTTTGATCAACAAAGAGGGCAATCGAAAGGAGGAGTTGGACCGTCTGCGGGAGACGGCGCACAGCATGATGTTAGAGATGGCCGGCATCGAGGTCAATCCCTGGCCGGCTGCCCCGGATGTAGAGTGAGAAGGGCATCCCCACAGCGGCGGCGCCCAGACCGTCCGTGTCGCGTCGGTCGCCAATCATCCAGCACTCTTCGGGACGGACCTCCAGCAGCGCACATATCTTGGCGAAAGAATCCCTACAAGGCTTCAGGCCTCCCAGTGCGGGGGCATCGAAGAGAAAATCGGCCCATTGGGGGTCAAAGCCGATGGCTTCCAACTTCTCCCGCACACAGCCATAGTCGGAGAAGACGACCGTACGGATCTCTTTTTCTTTCAAGGTCTTAAAAACATCTTCCACCCAAGGGTAGAGGGTGTATTTTTTTTGCAGTATGTGGATCATCAGGGGCATATAGCGCTGAAAATACCAGCGGCGGGCCTTGTCGGGATGGGGAAACTCGGCGAAGAAGGCCTCGTAGAACTGCTCCTCGGAGTCGAAAGGGGTGCCGCGCAGTTTCTTACGCACCTGTCGTTCGTGACCCAGGAGGCGCAGGTCACCATGCGCCAGCGAAGAGAGGATGAGGCGGCGGGCCAAGGCGCTCTTGTCGTAGAGGGTGCCGTCCAGGTCGAAGATCACGACTTTCGGTAGAAGATCAACGGTCATGGGTGATGATGTTTGATGCGGCGAAGATACGATTTTTTCGGTAGTTATATGCACGATGGCATGCCATCAGGTATATAATCACCATTGTTATTTAGATGCGTACAATTTTAACAGGAAAGATGCGTTATAAATCTTGTTTGAATTAAAATCTAAAATTATGAAGAAGTTATTTGGAGTTCTTATAGCTATTACGCTGTGCTTTAGTGTTGCGGCACAGGATCATCTGACGTTCATGGGAGTGCCCATAGACGGAACTATGAAGAATTTCTCCCAACGCATGACCGAGAAAGGCCTGTTTTTTGTGTTGGAAGAGGGTGGCGTACACCTTTTTATGGGTGATTTCATGGGTTACAAAAATTGTGTGGTAGGAGTGGTTCCTTTGCAGAAACAGGATTTGGTATATAGTGTTTTGGCTTGTGTTGTCGAAGCTGAAGATTGGCCATCTCTCCAAAAGATCTATGATGATATTGTGAAAAAGATGAAAATGGAATATGGGGAACCAGATGAATCAGAAGAAACGTTTTTGATTCCGGTTAAGAACGATGCAGAAAAACTCAATGCCGTACTCAATGGGAAATGTAATTACATGAAATCCTTTACGGTGAAAAATGGCGAAATTGATGTTGTCATCGAGAATTTTGAAGATGTCCCTTGTGTGATAGTTCAGTACACAGACTTCGAGAATGCACTTAAGGAATCAGAATAGGTGATGGAGAAAGTCATCAAAACCTCAGATATTTTCATCTTGAAATCAAAAGCCAACAGCTAACAGCTGATAGCTAACATCCACCAGCTTATCTCAGTTCTTTTACGGGGAATTCAAAATAGGTCTCCGGATACGGCTCGTCCTTCAGGGTGAAGTGCCACCACTCCTCATCGATGGGCTTGAAGCCGTGGCGCAGCATGGCCGCCCGCAGGATCATGCGGTTGCGGAACTGCTCGGCGGTGATGGTCCTGCCTGCCGGGGACGGTTTTCCGTTGTATATGCCCGTTTCGGGGTCGCCACCGAAGTCGGGATGGCTCTCCTCGCCGAACCAGTCGAAGGTGCCGCCCATATCGAGTTCTTTCTCGGTGGTCATATCGAAGAGGGTGAGATCGACGGTGGAGCCGCGCGTGTGGCCGCTCTTCGCTGCTATGTAGTTCTGCACTAACAGCAGGCTCTTGTCCACTTCGGGGTAGAAGTACCGCTTCATCAGTGTGTCGGGGATGTCGGCAGCCCACCGTACGAAGTGATCGACGGCCATCTGCGGCCGGTAGGCGTCGTAGATCTTCAGCCGGTAGCCCATGCGCATTACCTCGTCGCTGACGGCCTTCAGGCTGTCGGCGGCGCGTTTCGTCATCAATGCGGTCGGCTGCTGGTAGCCGTCAATACGCTCGCCCACAAAGTTGTAGGTGCTGTAGTAGCGGATCTCGAGGATGGCATCCGGGATCACGTCGGTGATGTTCACAAAGGAGCTGCTGTTAAACTCGGGCAGGTTTTCAAGAAAGGGAAGTCCTTCTGTTTGCACGGTCTTGTGCGAGCCGGGCATGCTGAAGGAAAGGGTGGAGCCGTCACTCCGCACGTCGAGAGTCACAGGCGCCCCTAAGATTAAGGGCAGGTTCTTCTGCACATGTCCGGCGGGGAATCCGCAGAGGAGCGGGATATGGTAAGGCTCTATGTACTCGCGAAACATGTTTTCCACATTGCCATAGCCGAGGTCGTCTTTGCAGTCTTTGAAACTGCCTAATATGACGCCCTTGCAGCGTGACAGGGCACCGCTAATCTTCAGCATGTTGAAGAAACGGTCCAAACTGTGGTAGGTTTCATCCACATCTTCTATGAAGAGGATGATGTTGGTGTTCTTGAAGAGGTCGGCCTGGCTGCTGAGCAGGGGTGCGAAGGTGGCCAAGTTGCCGCCCACGAGGACGCCGGTGGCTTGACCTGGAATATTCATGAAGTTGGCAGGCAGCTCATAGATGGGCTGCTGACCTTTCAGCAGGTCGCGCAATAGCGTGCAGGAGAGGTCGGCACCGCCCCGGGAGGCGATGTTGCTGCCCATGATGCCGTGGATGCTCATCACCCCAGCGCAGTTCTCCATCCCCAATAGCGTGGTGGCATCACTGAAACCCACTATCCATTTGGGCGAGTCCGTCAGCTCTTGCAACGGCAGCAAGTCTGCTAACTGCAGGCTTCCGTAACCGCCGCGCATGCAGATGATCGCCTTGATGTCGGGATCGTTGAGCGCCCAGCGGAGGTCGGCAAGTCGCTCTTCCGACGTGCCGGCATAGAGGTCCAAATGCTTCTTGCCTACATTCGGAGCGATGACGGGCTTGAATCCCCAGCTCTTCAGCACCTTGGCAGCCTTGCGGGTCGTCTCTACATTGCCGTAGTAAGAGGGGGTGATGAGCGCCACCTTGTCACCAGCCTTCAAGTAGGCGGGAGCCACACACTTGAGCGTTTTATTTGGCCCCTGTGCATGTGTGGCAACTGGCTGCATCGCCAAAAGTAATAGTATGGCGGTGGCCCAAAGGATGGACAAACTATGTTGGACTTTTTTCATCGGTATTTTTTCTACGTAATTCTGCTGGGATTATTAGAGCTCTTTTACCGGGAACACGAAGTATGTCTCCGGATACGGTTCGTCCTTCAAAGTGAAGTGCCACCATTCGCTGTCGAGGGGCTTGAATCCGTGGCGTAGCATGGCTTCCCGCAGGATCATGCGGTTGCGGAATTGCTCGGCGGTGATGGTCCGGCCCGCAGGGGACGGTTTCCCATTATAGATGCCCGTCTCGGGGTTGCCACCGAAGTCGGGATGACTCTCCTCGCCGAACCAGTCGAAGGTGCCGCCCATATCGACCTCCTTCTCGGTGGTCATGTCGAAGAGGGTGAGATCGACCGTGGAGCCGCGGGTATGGCCGCTTCGGGCCATGATGTACTCCAGTTCAAAGAGCCGGCTCTTATCCACCTCAGGATAGAAATACTGCCGCATCATCGTGTCGGGCACATCGGCGGCCCAGCGCACGAAATGATCGACGGCCATCTGCGGCCGGTAGGCGTCGTAGATCTTCAGCCGATAGCCCATGCGCATCACATCGTCACTGACAGCCTTCAGACTGTCGGCCGCCCGCTTTGTCATCAATGCCGTGGGCTGCAGGTAGCCGTCAATGCGCTGACCTACAAAATTGTAGGTGCCGTAGTACCGGATTTCCAGTATTACATCCGGCACCACATCGGTGATGTTGACAAACTGGCTTGCATCCCGCTCCGGAATGGAGAGTTGCGATGTGTGTTGCTTGTCCTGTTGGCCTATGGCGGCCGGTATCAGTGCGATGCAAAAGAATAATAGGATGAGAGACAATCGGAAGATAGATCTGTTCATAATCGTTATCAGTTTGTGGTTAATGTTCTATTGCGTGATATGCACGTCCATCTGGTTGAACGGAATCTCGATGCCGTTGGCTTGGAAGGCCTCATACACCTCTTGGTTCAAGGAGAAAAGAGCATCCCAGTATTTTTCCTGGGTGGTCCAGGCAAAGAGAATCAGCTCGATGGAACTCTCGCCGAGGGCGTTGACATAGACGGCGGGGACTTTGGGCTCTTGTGTGACGTGGGGGTTGGCGTTGGCCACCTGCAATAAGACTTCGCGGGCCTTCTCGACAGATTCGCCATAGCGGATGCCGACATTGACTTTGACGCGCCGCGAGGGCAGGGCGGTGTAGTTGGTGAGCGACTTGGTGGCCAGCTCGGTGTTGGGCACCACAATGGTCAGGTTGTCGTAGGTGACGATGGTGGTGTTGAAGATCTGGATGCTCTTCACTGAGCCGGCATAGTTGCCCTGCTCGATGTAGTCTCCGACCTTGAAAGGCTTGAGCAACAGGATGATGACACCCCCGGCGAAGTTCTGCAAGGTGCCCTGCAAGGCCATGCCCACCGCCAATCCCGCCGCACCGATGATGGCCACAAAGGAGGTCATCTGGATGCCGATGATGTTCATCACCGTCAAAATCAACAATATCTTGAGGGTTATGTCGATCAGCGATTGCAGGAACTGCTGCAGGGAAATGTCCACCTGATGCTTCTCGTAGGCTTTCTTCATCACCTTGTTGAGCAACTTGATGAGTTTCAAGCCGACATAGAGGATGATGAGGGCGAGAATCAGCTTGGGGATGCTCTTGAAAAGCACATCCGTGAGGAAGGTCTTGGCGGCAGTAATCAGTTGGTCCATAATCTGTTTTTTAGTCAATTTCGTATGTTATGCCTATCATGAGTTTGTGATCGGGCTTTTTGACCTGCACCTCGTCCGACAGACGCAGGAAGAAGTCCAGGGTGTGATGTTTCCGGATGGTGTATTTGACACCGACCGTGGTGCGCAGTTCGTCTATGATGTTCTTGCCCGGGTGGTAGAGTCTCCACCAGAACTCTTCGGAGATATATAGCTTGACGGGCTTCTCGGGGATGCTGAAGGTGCACTGCAGACGGTTGCGCATGTAGGTCTTGGGGTTGAACTTGTAACTTCCCCGCTTCTCGTCCCGGAAGGTGCTCTGGAAGGCGGCGCGGTAGCTGAGCTTGGCGATGCCGATCTTCTGACTGAAGGTGAGCGAGCCCGTGATGCGATGGCGCCAGTCAAAGAAGCCTTTGTTGTCCTGGTAGTTCATGAAACTGTAGGTGGCCCCGATCTTGATGCGCTTTTTCCAAAAGGTGTAGTCGGTGCCGACAGAGATTTTCCACCGGTCGTAGTGGGTGAAGTTGTGGTCGAAACGCACCTGCGTCTCCGCGTTGAAATGCCAGCCTTTCAATATCTTCTGGTCATATTCGACCCCGATCAGGCCCCCGGTCTCGAACGACTGGGCACGGAGACTGGTGACGGATAATGCCACGCAGCAAAGGAATAGCAGTGTCTTTTTCAGGCTCATGCGTCAAAGTATTTGTCGGATTTCACCTTGGTGAGATGGTTGATGGTGTTGATCTCCGGCGAAGAGGGTCTGTAATAGACCTTGATGTAAGCGGTGTCTTTGAGGAAGTTGATGTGGCCCACCTCCACGTTGACGACATCGAGGCCCGTGCGTTCCACGAGGTCGGCCTTGAGCTCTTCCTCGCGACCCACCTTGATCAAGTCGATCTTCTCATACAGGATAATCTTGGATTCTAGACGTTGCTTGCGGCCTTGGATGAACTCGAAGAACCATACGGCCAGCACCACGAAGATGTTGGTGAAGAAGAGTTCCGCATAGCTGGTGGTCATGGCCAAGCCGTTGATGACGGAGATGCCGATGGTGACGAAGAGGTAGGTCATCTCCCGGATGGGGATGGTCTCGGTTCGGTATCGGATCATGCCGAAGATGGCGAAGAGGCCCAAGGCAAAGCCAATCTGCACTTTCACATTGTCCATCAAGAAGATCATGAAGAAGATGGTGATGCTGAAGAGCATGAAGGTGAAGTAATAGTCTTTGCGCTGGCTTTTCCGATAGTAGAAGAGTCCGATGATGATCCAGCAAACGATGAGGTTGATGGCAAAGCGGAAGAGTAGCTGCCACAGGGATGGTCCATCGAACCAGGGGATGCCGAAGAGCTGGCTGCCATCCATCTCGCTCACGCCGAACTGTCGGGCTATTTCAGGGTCATAATCAGGGAAATCTGCTTGAAACATAGTATTGTTGTTTTATTGATGATTATTCTTTTCGCTGCAAATCTGAAGGGGTTGGCCGATCAGTTTGCCGACATAGCGGATTTTGTCTTTGAAACGGTTGTATTTGATCTGCTCGTCAGTGAGGAGCATGCCGAGACAGTATTTGCTGAGGCCGCGTTGGGGCACACGGGCGTTGAGGAGCAGGTCTTTGAAGTCGGAACGCTGGTTGCCATCCTGCTTGACCTCCACGATGACGAGGTCTGAGACGTCGGCATCCTGCTGTGACAGGTGGTTGTGGAAGCGGATGCCGCTGTCGATGGTGATGCGCTCGGTGCGGTTCTTGTTGACCAGGGTGACGCGCTGGAAGTAGTTCTGCAGTCGCGGTGCCAGGGGCTGCTCGGTGATCCAGACCTTTTGGCGGAGGAACTCCGTCGTCTCGGGGGTGCGGTAGAGGTCGCCCCACGCGCTTTCGGGGATTTCGATGCGCTTCTTCTTGGTGCGTCCGGTGTTGATCTTGTTCTTGACCTCCAGAAAGCGGGTGCCGGTATCCAGATAGTGGCGCTGGCGGATCTTCTGCCGGTGCAGGCGCTGGTTGTGATGGATGGTGTAGGTGAGGGCGTCTGGCGTGTCGAAGTACAGGGTGGTGTAATGCGCCTGCCGCAGACCGTTAATGTCCTGGACATAAAAAAGCGGCTCCCAATGCCGGGCCATCTCTTGCAGCGTCTGCCTGTTGGTGAGATATTTGGTGTCCGTACGGTTCATCAGCTTGACAGCATTCATCTCCTCCAGGGAGATGGGCTGCATTTGCGAGAGCACATCCCTGATGAAGTCGAAGCTGCCGTTATGATCTTTATGTTCACCCATAGTCCCACGGTCCGGTCTTATCGGATATATTCAAACTCTTTGACCGAAATCAGTTTGCCGTCAGGGCCATAGTTGTACTGTTTGTGCTTGGTGCCGTCGCTGTTGTACTCGAATTTGCGGATGCGGACGGCCTTGTTGCGCTCGTCATACACCACTTCTTGCTTCACCTTGCCGTTCTCGTTGTAGGCGTATGTGCAGCGGCTGACCATTTTGGAAGAGGAGTTGTACTCGATCTCTTCGATTTTGCGGCCTTGGGCGTCATATTTGGTCACATGGTCCAGATAGCGGGTGCCCTTGCCGGCGTTACCGCGCTTCCACTCTTTGACGGTCAGGTTTTTGCGGTTCTCCTGCTTGGAGGTCGTCTGTGCCGATGCGAGACCCAGCGTGAAGGTCAGCAGGCATACTATGATCATGATTCTTTTCATTGCCGTAAAAATTTAACAGGGTTAAGAGAGCAGGAAAGGTGGTTAAGGTTTAATGGTGATCTCGAAACGGTCGGGAATCTCCACGATGGCGTCCGGCTCGGGAACGGAGACGGTCTTCTGGACGATGAGCGGGACTTCGTCTTCGTTGTAGATGCTGGTGGTGAAGACGATGTAGTCGCCTGGCGTCACCTTCTGGAACATGAAGATGCCGTCCAGTCCGGCGCGCACGTCATCGCACGGGAACGCCTCACCCATGCGCTGCAGGTACATGCGGTGGTTGTAGGCGGGACCGGTGGTCAGCACGTTGCCGTCCTTGTCGATATAGGTGGCGTACACCTGCCCTTTGATGATGGAGGTGCCGTAAGCCTTGCCGTCATGGATGTAGATGTCTGGTGCCGTCAAATGTTCACCTTTGCCCAAGGTGACGGTCTGATACTCCGCCACGCGCTCGCCAGAGGGGAGTGAGGAGTAGGCATAGACGGTGTAGTTGCCGGGGCGAAGGTAGTTGAAGACATAGTGGCCGGTGTGGTCGGTCTCCACATCGTCGCCATAGAAACTCTCGTTGCCATATACGATGAAGACATCCTCTTTGGCGGCCAGGACGGTGTCTTTGTCCAGATTATAGTTGTCGTCAGGATGCAGCACCAGATAGACGTTGCCCTCAATGGTGCCGCGTCCGCCCGTGCCTTCCCCTGTGTTGCAGGAGGAGAGGGTGAACAGGGTGATGACAATCAGTAAAAAAGCGAGTATCTTTTTCATTATAATGTTGTTAGCTTGTTATTCGTAAAGGTCGATCCATTCGTAGGAGTTGCCTTGATGATCTAGAAATCGGATGAGATCCTCACGTCTGATGATGAGGGAGGCGGTGTTGATGCAAGGGTGGAAGCTCACCTTCTCAGCCTCTTGCAGTTTCTTGTCGATGAAGACGCGCACATGATGATCGGTGTCGTTGATGAGGCCGAACGGGGTCACGGAGCCTGGATGGACGCCCAGATATTTCATCAGCCGGGGTTCCGAGGCAAAACTCAGCTTGCCTTGGTGCAGCTGCTTCTCGATGGCGTGGATGTCCATGTTCTGGTCGCAGTCCAGCAGCACAAGGTAGTGCCGGTTACCTTTGTGGTTGCGGAAGAAGAGGTTCTTGCAGTGCTTGGCGTCGTGCCCCGCCCAGTATTGCTTGGCAATCTCAATGGTGGGTGCCTCCGGGTGCTCTAGGTACTCGAAGGCGATGCCAAGCTCTTCCAGCAGCTGATAAAGTCTGGGGTCTCCGTTCATGGTGCTGCTTATTGTACCATCACTTTGCGGATGGTCTTGCCAGTCGGAGTGTCGATCTCCAACAGGTAGAAACCAGTCGCCAGCGAGGAGGTCTGGATGGAGTGGGTGTTTTCTCCGCTGAAAGCATCCATGTTTTCCATGGAGAGGACTTTGCCGGTAGCATCCATCAGCTTGCAGGTGATCAGGGTGGGCTCTGCCACGTTGAACTTGACGAAGAGGTAGTCGGTGGCAGGGTTCGGATATACGGAGAGGTCTTCAATGCCGCTGTTCTCCTCAATGCCTGTAAGGGTGAAGTAACGGAATCTGAATCCGTCTCGCTGGTCGTAGTTGTCGGAGACGAACTGCACGCGCATCTTCTGGAAGGGCACGGAGTAGTCGCCATTCGGCATGTTGTTGAGGTCAAAGCGTTTGTAGAAGGTGGCGGGGTTGGTGCCGTTATTGTAGATGTCCACAAAGTCGCCCACGCCGAGGTCGAATTTCTCAAAGTTGAAGGCATAGCCGCCCACATACTGGTGGTTGATGTTGAACTGGCAGGAGGTCTGCGGTGTATAGTTGGTGCCCTCGTCCGTGCCGTCTGAGATGGTGGTGGTCCAGTCGGTAAGGTTGGTGACGTTGTTGCAGGAGCGGGTGGGGAGGGTGGAGGTATAGCTGAACATGAAACCGTAGTACTGGGTGTTGGTATCGACCGTGCTGCTGCTGGTGAAGGTGACGAGCACACTGTCGGCGTTGACTCCTATCGGTGTGGTAGGCAGCTCTTGTCCCGTGAAGGTGCCGGCGATGCCGGAGGCTGTGGTGGGGCCGTTGTAGATGGTCACATAGTCCACACCTGGGTTGAGGTCCATGCGGTCGAATTGGATGTTGTAGGCAAAGGCGCCTGGCGCGGCGATCATCCAGGAACAGTCGGGGTTGGCTTTGTAGGGCATGGCGGTATGCGAGCCGTCGGTGATGGTGCCCAGGGAGGCGGTCACGCGTTTGTGCCCCTGGCATTGAGGGGCGGGATAAGCCTTGGACGGGTAGATGTTGAAAAGAGCCTCGGCGCTGTAGTCGTAGTGGGAGTAGCCGGCCACGAAGTTGTCGATGGCGTAGTTGCCGTTGGAGGCGCCGCCCCATCCGTAGTTGATGTGGAAAAGGTCGTCTTCGTCATAACCGTCCACCACATAGGCGTGGCAGGAGTTGAGTTGCTGGGTGCATCCGGAGTAATAGACGGGCAGACGGCGTGTCAGCTGGTCTTTCAGGGCGATGATGTACTCCTCTACCAGCGTGTCGATATAGTTGCCACGGTAATAGGTGGTGATGCTCGGGTCGTACAAGAAGGTCTGGCGCAGGCGCTCCTTGGCGTCATCGGTTTGTGCGCCGGAACCGTCATAGTTGTAGTTCATGCGGATAGCCACACCGAAGTGATATGCCAGACGAGAGATCTGGTTGACATAGGTGGTAGGCATGTTGCACATGGCCTCGTAGTTGTAGTGCTCGTTGTTGTAATGGACGGTCTGGATGCCGTAGCCGCTGGGGATGTAGGAGATCATGCCGGTTCCATGTTCGGGCCAGCGGTGATAGTAGATGATCTGGGAGGAAGCGAGTGCGACACAGCCGTTGGGTACGCGGTAGTCATAGTAGGCGCCGGCGTTGACATCCCACGGGCAGTAGGTGTTGTAGTATTTGTTCTGGTTCCAGAAAGAGGTCAGCAAGGGGTCCACCTTCGTGCCTTTCTCGGCAGGGGGAGCGTACTCGGCGGCCAGATAGCGGTCCCAGTTGGCGGCAGCCTTGGGCAGCGCCTTGAGCTGCTGGCTCTCGGCAAAGGCGATCTCCTGTTCGTAGAGCCAGAGAAGGTCGCGCACCGGCGGAATCATCTCAAAGGGCCCTTCGAAAGAGTAGGCCAGCACGGGAGGGGTGGTCGTGGAAGCGGAAACCAGGACAAATCCCTCGTCGTTGAGGTTGTAACGGTAGACATATCCCTCGCCGCTCTGGTTCAGCATGACCTCTGCCAGCTGGAAGGTGGGCGTGTCGCCCGCTTTCATCTTTTGTTTGTCCATCAGGAATCGTTGGCACACTTGGTCGGCCTGCGATGGGGTGACGGATTGGGCCATGACTCGCATGCCAGTGAAAAGGCATACGCAGATAAGTATTAGCGTAAAGGATGTTTTTTTCATGTTTTTTTCATTTGAAGTTTCGATCATACAATACACCATCTCGCCGTCATGAAGGCGGTTGAGATTGAAGCCGCAAAGATATAAAAAATTGGGAAATAACAATAAGTGAAGAGTGAACAATGAAGAGTGAACAGTGATCAGTTGTCAGTTAGAAGTTTGGAGTTAGAAGTTAGAAGTTAGAAGTTGATCTCCTAATCTCCTCCTTTCTCCTCTTTCTCCTCTTTCTCCTCTCCTCTCCTCTAATCGTCTCATCGCATAATCGCCTAATCGGTAAACCGTAAACCCATCAACCCTCTTTCAACGCCCCAACGATTTTCTCGGCGGCGTGTCCGTCTCCGTATAAGTCATCGGTGAAGAGTTGGGGCATCGTGGCCATCTTCTCGGCGAGATCGACAATGTCTGTTGTGGAATGGCCCACCAGATGATTGTAGCCGTGCGTGAGCAGCTCGGTCCACTCGGTCTCCTCGCGGAGGGTGAGGCAGTATTTGTGGGCGAAGTAGGCCTCTTTCTGGAGCCCGCCGCTATCGGTGAGCACCAGCCGGCAATGATGAAGCAGGTACAGCATCTCGAGATAGCCCACGGGCTCGATGAAACGGATGGCTGACTGCTCAAAGGGGAACCCCTGCGCTTTCAGCACCTGGCGCGTGCGCGGGTGCAGGGGCAACACGACAGGATATTTCGTGCTGATGATCTCCAGCGCCTTCATCAGCTGTTGTAGCACCTCGGGCCTGTCAGTGTTCTCGGCGCGGTGCAGGGTGCAGAGCATGAACTCGTCGGGCAGCGCCACCTGCGGCGCAACGGCCTGGGCGCGGAAGTGGAGCGTGGCATCTTTCATGATGTCACCCGTCAGAAGAATGCGGTCGTCCGGGATGCCCTCGTGCCGGAGATGATGGATGGCGCCCTCGGTGGGACAGCACAGCAGGTCGCTGATGCGGTCGGTCTCTTTGCGGTTGTACTCCTCGCGCATGGCGTCGTTGAAGGAGCGGAGACCCGCCTCGATATGGCAAAGCCGGATGCCGCACTCCTTGGCGGCCAGGGCGCCGGCTAAGGTGGAGTCGGTGTCGCCAAAGACGATCACCCAGTCGGGCCGCTCCTCGGAGAGGATGCCCTCTAGCCGTGTGCGCATGGCGGCGACCATCTCCTCATGCCCCAGACTGTGGATGTTGAGGTTGTATTGGGGCTTGCGCATGCCTAACTGGTCGAAGAAGTGCTGCGACATGTTGTTGTCGAAGTGCTGGCCAGTGTGTATCAGGAACTCCTCCATGTCGGGTGCCAAGTCCACGGCATGACTGAAGACCGCCGCTTTCACAAACTGCGGCCGTGCTCCTATGATGCTGGCTATCTTCATGATGCAGGTGGGATGTGGTTAGCGGTAACGGATGTTGTCGATGAGCCGCACGGCGCCGATATAGACGGTGATGAAGCCCATCACACCCTTGGCCTCGCTGAAACTATGGACGGTCTGCAGGGTGGTGTCGTCGGCCATCTCGAAGTAGTCGAGGGTGAAGGCCGGCACCTGGGCGATGGCCTCTTCCACGAAGGCTTTCACCTCGGGCACGTCTCCCTCAATCTCGGTGGATTTGAGGAGGATCTGATGGATCTGTGCGGCGGTCTCGAACTCTTCGGGGGTGAGACGACGGTTGCGGGAGCTCATGGCCAACCCGTTGGGTTCGCGGACGATGGGGCAGGGGATGATCTCCGTGCCGTAGTTGCCGATGCGTACCAACTCACGGATGACGGCGATCTGCTGGTAGTCCTTCTCGCCGAAGTAGGACTTGTGGGGGTTCACCCAGCGGAAGAGACGGCCTACGATGACGCCCACGCCGTTGAAGTGGCCGGGTCTTGCCGCACCCTCCATGACGTTGGCCACCGGCCCGAAGTCGTACTCCTCCTCGGGTGGGGTGGGGAAGACCTCCTCCACTGTCGGGGCGAAGATGAAGTCGGCATAGTCGCCGATGAGCGCCACATCGTTCTCCAACGTGCGGGGGTATTTCACCAAGTCTTCTTTGTTGTTGAACTGCACTGGGTTGACGAAGATGGAGACGAACACAACGTCGTTCTCCGCTCTCGCGCGACGGATCAGGGAGAGATGTCCCTCGTGCAATGCGCCCATGGTGGGCACCAGACCGATGGTCTTGCCATCCGCACGCACACCTTGCGCGATTTTTGTAAGTCCTTCTACCGTATTGATTATCATTGCCATATTCTTCGATTTAAAAAGTCGCCAAAAATAATTTAATAGTTTAATAACTTAATAGTTTCATGATTTCATAGTTTCATTGTATATTCTCCTGCACCATCTCTTTGAGGTACTCGATGATCTCCGGGGAGTTGATGGACATGCCGTCCAGGGCCTCGTAGATCTCGTTGGTGTCGAGGAGGTAGTCCACCTCTTCATCGCGTTTGTAGTGGAAGAGGAAGCGGATGTCCGGATAGGCGGAGATGGTCAGCACGAGTGTGCCGGCGAGGTCGCCCATAGGCGGACGGTCGATGTGGGTGAGTCCGAAGATGGCGGTGACCACCGTGCCCACGCCCACCTCCGACTGGATGTCGAGGGAGCCGCCGGTCATCTCGGTGTTCTGCTTCAGCAGGGGCAGTCCCAGGCCGACCTTGCGGGTGGTGAAGAAGGGGTTGATGACCTTCTCGACCATCTCTGGCGACATGCCGCAGCCGTTGTCCTTGAAGATCAGCGTCAGCGTGTCGGCGGCGTGGTCTTCCAACACCTCCAGGGTGATCTCCGTGGCCTTGGCGCGCGTGGAGTTCTGGAGGATGTCCATTATGTGCATGGAGAGGTCTTTCATGACTTACGCATTTAGCATCATGTACAGTTGTCCGGCCACCTCAAAGGTCTGCTCCGTGGTGCCCAAGACAGGAATGTCCTCCTCTTTGGCCTGCTCCAACATGTCATCATCAGGTTCGTTGCCCTTGACGAGGATGACGCAGGCGAGCTCCTTCAGGGAGGCGATGGCGATGACGTTCTTGTGCGTCTGCAGGGTGACCCACGCGTGGCCCTCCTGGGCAAAGCCCATCACGTCGCTCAAAAGGTCGGACACATATCCGCCCTTGATGACGGTGTCCAAATTGTTCTCACCAGAATAAACCTTCAGGTTCATTTTCTCGATAATGTCTTTTACGGTCATGTTTGTTGTTGTTTATTTGTTGATTTGTTTATTCGTTTATTTGTTCGTTGCAAACAAAGTGTTAACTTCTAACTCCTAACTGTTAACTCCTAACTCCAAAACCACCTCCCTCCCGTTTTCGTGGTGCAGGGCCATGCGGAACTCTTCGAAGCTGCGGGTCTCCATGCGGAGCCAGCAGGGCGAGTAGGCGATGCGGTCGGGGAAGTGCGCGTCTGAGCTGCGGGTGAAAGTTTTGTTTTTCAGATATTTGTGAATTTTTAAAATCTCTTCTTTGTTGCCTTTGTCGGAGAGCTCCACGGCATCGTAGTCCAGGTCGAAGGGAATGAAGCCGAGTTGCCCGATGAGGCTGTTCTTCTGCTTGTCGATGTGCGCGGGCACGAAGAGACCGCCCAAGGAGTGTACCTTGTCGGCTATCTGGTTGACGGTCTGGTTGATGGCGGAGGTGAGCAGACGGGGCTCCTCATAGACGATGTTCATCTCTTCGTCAATCTGCACCTGGTCGCCGAAGAAGTCGGGGTCGTTGGGAATGTCGGGGAGATGTTCGTCCAGGTAGGCTTGGAAGGCGTCGAGTGTCTCGTAGTCGGGGAAGTAGCCTAAGCAGTGGGCCTCCTCCTTGGTGGTGACCTCTGCGCCGAAGATGACGAAGATGTCGCGGTTGTGGGAGTAGTACTCCGCCAGCCGGCAGTGTCGTGTGGCGTTATGGTCTGTGATGGCGATGACGTCCAGACCGCGCTGTTTGGCAATATCGATGATATTGTCGGGTGTCATCTCCAGATCCCCGCAGGGGGAGAAGAGCGTGTGCGTATGGAGGTCTGCCTTGAAGAGGTTCACGATCTTTGCGGTTTTATCGGGCGGCAAAGATACATTTTTTTAGTTATCAGTTATCAGTTGTCAGTTGTCAGTTGTGCGACGTTTCTTTTCAAAACACCACATAGTGTTTCAGCCGTTCCATCAGTTCGGGGTAGGCGTGGGTGATCTCCTGCAGTTCGGCCAAGGACCGGATGGCTCCGTGTTTTTCGCGGTAGGCGAGGATGGTCTTGGTGAGGTAGGCGTCGAAGTAAGGGTGCTGTATCAGCTCTTTGTAGGTGGCGGTGTTGATGTTGATTTTGCGCACGTCTCCTGCGCGGAGGAAGAAGTATTTGTGCAGCAGGGCTGTGTCGATGCTCTGCAGCACATAGACCTCCTTCAGTTGCTCGAAGCTGTAGAATCCACCCAGCTTGTCGCGATACTCCACCAGCTTGGCGGCGCGTTTGCTGCCGAACTGCGGCACGGTCTTGATGGCATCGGTGTCGCAACGGTTGAGGTCGAGGCGGACGATCTCGTACAGGGGCTTCTTCTCGTATTTCCTGTTGCGGGGTGTGGTGTCCCCGTGCGCATAGGAGCGGTAGGGGTAAGTCCGACCCTGTGCCCGCGCAGCATCTGCCGAGTCCGCCAGGCGCTGCTGCTCCGCCTCAAAAGCCGCCACCTCCGCCTCGAAAGCGGAGAAGTCGTAGGGCGTCTTTTTCTTTCCATCATAGAGATAGTAAATGAGATAGCTGCTCAATATCAGGGCTGCCAGTGCCATCGCCCCCGCCCATTCGCCTTTCGTGAAGTTGAAGTCCATTTTCATGCCGCAAAAATAAAGATAATTCTAATAAATAGCAAATAATTGCAAATATTTACAGTTGTTTGTAAAATTCAACCTGAATTGCTCAAGTCTTCCACTACTCCGCTCTTCGGGCTTCCTTAACTTCTTAACTCATAATTTCATGATTTCATAACTTCATATCTAAATAAAAAAATGTATCTTTGCCCCGAAATTATAAAAACAATGCGATTATGAAGAGATTCTACGCTCTTGCCTTCTTTTTGCTCGTAATTGTGACAGTTCCGAAAGCCCAAAACCAATACTGGAACTATCAATCCCAAAACTATGTCACCAACCCGACCAGTGCCGTTTCTATTGTGCATAGTAACGGGTATGTGTATTTCTTTCAACAAGATATAATCAATGGTGCTTTGTCTGTAAGTGAAATTGATCCTATATCCATGCTGCCCACTGGGATAAACAAGGGATTATCTATCCCCGATCTTACACTTGAAGGAGGAT
Source organism: Bacteroidales bacterium (assembly GCA_017615595.1). Lineage (GTDB taxonomy): Bacteria > Bacteroidota > Bacteroidia > Bacteroidales > WCHB1-69 > F23-D06. The sequence goes on along the minus strand of JAFZZT010000045.1, from coordinate 2,876 downwards.
TTGAAGATATGAACGGAGACTTTGTCCTGTATGGATATCGAAACAACGGCAATAGCAGTTTATTTCCTTTTTATATGGTCATTGACCAATATATCCCCTCGGCTTCCATCTATTATTTCGAAAATACGAATATAAACGGCCGCTTTGTGAGAGGGTGCTCAGGTTATGATGCCTACAACGACCCCGTTTATGTGTTTGTTATGGACAATGGCAAGCTTTTTGTGGCCGAACCGCAAAGTCAAAATGCTAACTATATTGCCACACAAGGTCTTGGCTATCCCTATCAGGACATCTCTTGGGATGACACGCACCAGCAGTTTATTGCCACAGGGACAGCCCCGGCACCTTCAGCCCAATATTCCCCGGGACCGTTCGTGGAAATGTTGCAGGCAGACCTCTTGGCTGCATCGCTGAACTCCAACGATGTCTTGAATGCAACATCCCAATATTCCGTCCACAACCAGACCATACTGGATGGTGCGGAATTCCAAACCTTGCATGTCCAAATTGACGATGGACACCTCCTGCTTTACCATGATCTGCGAAGGGACCTGGGGGATGTTGTTTGGCTGACCCTTGTCAAAGAATACTATAACAACTACCACAATGTTGTCAGAAGCAGCACCTTTGAATACCCGGCGCACAAGCTTTTTGCTTTGGACATGATATATGATGACATCAACAATAGGTTGAACCTGCTCACCGAACTGATGTACTGCGATGAAAGTGCAATGCCACAGCAGTTGGCGCAGGTGGATCCTTACACCCTGACAGGCATGAATGTGATTCAATTGGATGGAGGGTATGGGGTGAACACTCCATGCCCGAGCGAGGCCAATCCAAATATCTATGTTTACGGCACAATGCTGGACATGAACCGTCTGTCTTTCAACTATCACAATCCATGCGGACCTGTCTTGATATCAGGAGTTGTGAATGCTGCCACCAGTATTTTGACCGAGACCTGCGATGTGACAGCTTCCGCCTGCGATGTCCCTTTGGTTGTCACAGACAATAACACTAATCCCGTTATATTTCCTTATTATTCCCAGCCCACCGCCCCCAATCCAATTTTAATGACAGATATTTCAACAGGTTTTTATAATGACTACATCTCTGCGGGTATTGTCTGTCTGGACCCTGATGTTTGTTCCAACCAACGCTCCAACCAATCCAAAAGAACTCAATCTATGGACACTCCGACTAAACCAGAAGTGACGGTCTTGGATAATCGGGGGCTCATCTGTAACGGTTTCAATGGGAAAACGACGGTCTGTCTGTATGATATGGCTGGAAGAATGATCTGGAGCACCAGCACCGTTAATGAAGTGCAGAATACTTTTCCAACGCTGAAAGGCATGTATATGCTAATGGCGATGGATGATTTTGGAAATCAAGCCGTTTGCAAAGTCCTAATTCCATAATACCTCCCTTGCATGAAACGGATTTTGATCATATTGTTCATGCTATATGGAGTTCTCTCTCCTCTGAATATGTTTTCAAAGGACTATATTCCCTCCGGCAGGGAGTTCTGGGTCGTGTACCCAAGAGCTTTAAGTGTTAGCGATTCCATCACCTTGTTTATTATCGGTGACACCTCCTGCACTGGTTACTTGGAAAATACCTTCTTGAATTATCATATTGCGTTTACGGTTAATGCAGGAAATGTCACCCGGATAACGGTGCCGTTTTCGGTGGTTGGGACCTCCTTTCCTGGCAGTCCTATAAACAACCCTTCCATAGCTCAGTCGTTGGATTATCATCAGAATGGATTGTTTTTGCATGCTTCAAAAAATGTCTGTGTTTACGTGTCGTCAGCAAGCATCCTCCTCAGTTCACACAGCAATAGCAGCCCAAAACAGTGTGGAAATCCTCCATTGCCATATTCACCTATCGCAACCTCTTTGTCAAATATGTCCTATAAAACACCTTTATACCCTCTTCACTTCAGCGTGTCAGAGCATTTGGATATGGATTACGACATGTTTTGGTATTTTCAAAATTTTTTACCACCATCCAATTGTTATTGCAATATAACAGCCTTGGAAGACAGCACCATTATATATTCTTATCGACTTAACCAATTAAATCAAGCAATAATTTGCGACACCATATCTCTAAACCATAAAGGACAATCCGTAATTTTAAATTTGCGGTTTATTACAAGTTTTTCCTTTAAGACAAACTGCAAGAAAATTATCAGCTACCTTTTCCTCCAGTTTTATCCTCTCGCCATAAATAGCTCTCTTGAGACTCATATTGCCGATTCTTACACCGTACATGTTATCCCATTGGCACATTCCCGGCACTTGTTCACAGGCTTTGATTTTTTATGCAAGAAACTATTTAATAACCGTTTTGACAAAGGGATAGCTTTACAAAACGGTATAGATATGGGGTTGATTTATAGTGGAATGGGTAATAGTGGTATAGTGTCTGCCTATTCTTTCAATGAATATATTGACAATTATCTTCCGGATGGTAATGCTTCTCCCCCTGCTTTCGCAGGATTGACAACAAGTGAGAATATTCCATATTACGGTGATACTACGCATTACATAAACATACCCTATTCTTTTTTGCGATCATCGAATCCCAGAAGATTCAGTTTCTCCAATGGTCCCCTCTTTTTTATTTGCAAGTCAAGCCTACACACCACTTCAGAACCGCATTATGGGATTGTTACCCATTATAGAGGTTGCGGAAATTACATATATACTTCCCCTCTCACCACCCAGCCCACCGAGCGGATGGTCAAGGAGTGGGTGTACCCCACCACACGCGACAACCTCAGGCGCACGCTCGTCACCACGGCTGGCGACACTGTCTTCGCGCCCTGCGACTCCCTCTATGTGGACGTGCAGATCTATACCCAT
>JAFZZT010000044.1 GCA_017615595.1 Bacteroidales bacterium | reverse complement strand
TTGTTTGTACTATGATATTTGTGTGGGGTTAATTGCACTGCGTGCGTGTTGCCTCTCCGAGGCTGCTTAAGGAAAAACATCTTCGATTCTTTCATACGATTGCACAAAACTTCCTCTTGAAAACAGCAGAAATCGATGATTCGAATCGCTCTCTCGGTTGTCATCAGGTATCAATTCCGACAGAAACCGCTTCATGTAGGAATTGCAGTAGCTGGTTTTGTAATGAAACTCGTTGACACTCAGCATCGGATTTGACAGAAATTCATTCTGCGGAAAAGCGTCGGTGTAGTACTCAGTTAAAACATACAAAGGCAGATTGGCTTGGTCACAGCAATCTTGAACGGCTTTCAAAGAAACGCAAACGCTACTTGAGCAATGGGGCGACCATAGGTAAAGCAGCGTAGTCTCGTTTTTCTTCAACAATGCCGACAGTTGGTCAGCTGTTACGGCCATGATTCTGCCGTCGTTCCGGTCAGGGATTTCCTCCACCGAACTCACAAAGCAAACCCGCTTCTTCTCCTCGGCCGTCAATCGTTTGTAACCGCTGTTGAAACCGGGCGTACGTACGATCGCACACGTCTGGAACATAAAGGTTAAAACCAGAAACAGTAGGATCTTTTTCATAGCAAAAAAATCAACCAGCAAAAGTACATTTTTTTATCGCTGCCGTTTGTTGATTAGAAGAACGACAATACTACTTGTTAACGTTGCCGCGCCGAATAGGGCGTAAATGAAAAACGCTGTTACAAACTCGTCCCTGCCTCCAAACCAAGAGAGAATCAAAAAAACGAACAGATAAAATAGGCATGCGGCGATGAGGTGTACCGCATTTGTGTATTTAAGGAAGCGTGTTTTCTTGACAATTCGCCCGTTTTTGACAGCCAAAAGCATAAACACACTGATGGCGACAATCACTGCGGGGATGATGAGTAATATCATATTGTGATGGTTCTTGTTTCGCTATTGAAAACTTTTTCAAAGAAACCTATTGAAACGTCCTACTGCATCCCCTTCGCGATATACGTCTTCAGCGTTCCCTTGTTCTTCATTTTGAGAAGCTGATCCGCGCCTTTGTCTTTGGGGAGCGCCTTCTTATACTTCTCGTAGTAGTTGAGTGCTGTCACCACGCCGGCATAGCAACCCTCCACCTGGTCGTCGTCCTTGTTTTGGATGGCGTACTGGGCCCAGCCGCTCAGGAAGAGCAGCAACAGGTCGCCACTCTCGAATTTCACCACGTCAGTGTTAAGTACCATGTGCACATCTGGCGTTCCTGTGAGCCACCATAACGCATAAGAGGCCACATCCTTGCGCTTCGCATCAGACGGAGAGTGGGTTTTCAGCCAATCGATGCAGTTCATCGCGTCCTGCGTATATTGGGCATATTCGGATTTTTCAATGTCGCCGGGGATTTCCGGCACAACGAATTTCTGCGCGCTCACGCCTTGCATGAGAAGCAGACAAAGGGTAATAACTGCAAATTTTTTCATAGCATTCTTTTGTGGACTTCTGTTGTTTTTCTCTTTACGTCGCTCTCGCCCAAGATGCGAAGTCCGTTAACATCAGATAAAGATTACGACGCTGCAAATTTATAACTTTTTATTTATAGGATGCAAAAATTCAAAAAGGTTGCAGCAGAAGATTATTGTAATACCCTCCCAACTATTATCTATTAACTATTATCTATCATCTCCCCAACTCCTAACTCTTAACTATTAATTTTTAACTCTTCACTCCCTCTCTCCCTTCTCTCCAAAAAATTGTATCTTTGCCGCGCTGTGTTTCACACGCCGCAACAAACGTCATCTTAACCCTTTACATTGTCATTATTATGCTGAAAAAATACGCTCTGTTCCTGTTATGGTGCTTTTGCTATATGATCTCCTACGGTCAGTCGGAGCACTACGACACCCATCCCAAGTTCACCCACGAGGCCACGCCTGCGGAGCGCGTTCTGCTGCAACACTGGTATCAGAACGCCAAGGGCACCACACCGCCTGTCGCTCCCGTGACGGCCATTGCCGAGTTCCAGCCCATGGGCGGCGTGCTCATCGCCTACCCTCTCGGCATCCCCGTCTCCTTGGTGCGCGAGCTCTCCCTGGTGACGCAGGTGACGGTCATCGTCTCCTCCGGTCAGGACAGCACCTCCGCTAAATATTACTTTGCCTCCAGCGGTGTCAACAGCAGCAACATGCGTTATTGGCTGGTCAACCATGACTCCTACTGGGTGCGCGACTATGGCCCATGGTTTGTCTTGGATGGCAACGACCAGATCGGCATCGTGGATTTCACCTACAACCGGCCCTCGCGTCCGCACGACGATGCCGCCATGCAGTACTTCATCCAGAATCTGGGAGTCCCCTCCTTTGAGATGGCCATGGTGCATACCGGTGGCAACTACATGGTCGATGGCTATGGCACCGCCGCCTCCACAGACTTGGTGCTGGAAGAGAACCCCACCATGACCGCCGCCGATGTGCAGGCGATGGCCCACGACTATCTGGGCATCGACAACTACATGCTGCTCAACGATCCGCTGGGCGAGTACATTGCGCATATCGACTGCTGGGGCAAGTTCTTGGGAGTCGATAAGGTGCTCATCGCGCAGGTGGCGACCAGTGACCCGCGCTACAACGCTTACGAGCAGGTGGCCAACACCTTCGCCAACGCGCTCACGCCCTGGGGAAACAACTATCGGGTATATCGCGTCTATGCCCCGGGCAACAATGCCAAGACGCCCTACACCAACTCTTTGATCCTCAACGACCATGTCTTCCTGCCCACCTCCGGAAACCAGTACGACAACGGAGCCATAGCCGCTTACGAAGAGGCCATGCCGGGTTATACCATCGTGCCTATCCAACAGACCTACAACGCTTCCTGGCAGAACACGGACGCCCTGCACTGCCGCACCCACGAGCTCGCGGACCTCGGCATGCTCTATCTGAAGCACTACCCGCTGCTCGGCCACCAGGTCTTTCACGAGTCTTACGACCTGCCCGTCACCATCAAGGCGTTGAGCGGACAGCCACTTGTCACCGACTCTCTGCTGGCTTACTACAGAATCGATGATGGTCCATGGCAGAGTGCGCTGATGCAACAAGACAGCGGCGATGTGTGGCACGCCACCCTCACCGGTCTTCAAGCAGACAGCGAGGTTGACTATTATCTCTTTGCCAAAGACGCTTCTGGCAGAAGAGAGTGCCTGCCCTATATCGGCGCCGCGGACCCGTTCCACTTCAATCTGGGAGGAGTGGGCGTGGAGGAGAATGCCTTCGCGCAATTAGCCCTCTATCCCAACCCGACATCTGACAATATTGTCTTGAGAGGCGAGAATCTAAACTCAATGACCCTCTACAATCAAATGGGTCAGCAGGTTATGCAAGTAGCCTTGGAGGACTACATGATCGTTGACTGTCACACATTGCCCGCGGGCGTCTATGTGGCCGTCATTCGCAATACCGACGGGAAGAGCTGCACCAAACGCGTGGTGAAGATCCAGTAGTCGATAGATTCCAATACTATAGAGGACGGCACGTTAGTGTCTTCAAGGCTATTCAGCCATCAGCTTCAATATTTCAGCAACTGCATCGGGCAGTCCGGCGGGGTTCTTGCCACCGGCAGTGGACAATGTCGGCTGACCGCCGCCACCGCCCTGGATCAGCTTGCCCGCAGCACGCACCAGCTTCGGAGCTTCGAAACGGCCGACCAGATCGTCGGAGATGGCCACCACCAGGTTGGGCTTGTTGTCGGTCACACTGCCTAACACCACCACCCGGTTCGGGGCGGTGCGCAGTTTGAAGGCGGTGTTGCGCAGAATCTCCGCGCTATAGGAGCTGATGTTGGAAATGACCTGGATGCCGTTCTGCTCCTGGGCGTTTTGCTCCAGCTCTTTGCAGAAGGCGGCTACCTGCAGTTGCTCAAACTCCTCGATCTTCTTCTTGGCCACGGCGTTGTCGTCCATCAATTTCTGGATGGCCTGCGGCAGGTTGGTGGTATTCAGCTGCTCTTTTATCTGGCGGATGAGCGTCTGGTTCTCATACATCAACGCCTCGGCGGCAATGCCCGTGACGGCCTCGATTCTTCTCACGCCGGCGGCGATGGCGCCCTCGGACACGATCTTGAAGAGGCCGATGTTGCCCGTGGCGGAGGTATGCGTGCCTCCACACAGCTCGATGGCCTTGCCGAATTGGATCACGCGGACCGTGTTGCCGTATTTCTCGCCAAAGAGGGCGATAGCGCCCATGGCACGGGCCTCGTCAATCGGTATATCCACATGCTCTTGCAACGGGATGTTCTCTCTGACCATGCGGTTCACCATCTGTTCTACCTGCATGATCTCCTCATCCGTCACCTTGGAGAAGTGGGAGAAGTCGAAGCGCAGACGCTCGGAGGAGACCAGCGAGCCCTTCTGCTCCACATGGGTGCCCAGCACGGTGCGCAGGGCGTGGTCCAGCAGGTGGGTGGCAGAGTGGTTGTTGGCCGTCATCTGCCGTTTCTCCGCATCGATGGTGGCGGTGAACTCACCCGTCAGGTTCTCAGGCAATGCCGTGGTCTGATGGATGATGAGGTTGTTCTCCTTGATGGTGTTGAACACGGCGATGCGCTCGTTGGCATTCTCCAACACGCCCGTGTCGCCTACCTGACCGCCGCTCTCAGCATAGAAGGGGGTCTTGTCCAGCACAATCTGGAAGAAGGTCTTGTTTTTGGCCGTCACCTTGCGGTATTTGAGGATATGGCAGGCACAGCTGTTCTCGTGATATCCCACAAAGGTGGTCGGCTCGTTGCGTTCTATCAGGGTCATCCAGTCGTCAGTCGTCACGGCGGCAGCGGCGCGGGAGCGCTCTTTCTGCTGACGGAGGCCTTCCTGGAAGCCGTCCATGTCAACGGTCATATTCTTCTCGGAGGCGAGCAGCTGGGTGAGATCTATCGGGAAGCCGTAGGTGTCGAAAAGCTCGAAGGCGAAGGCGCCGTCCACGACCGTTCCCTGGTTGTTCTTGCAATAGTTTTCGAATTTGATGATACCCGACTCAAGGGTCTTGAGGAAGGAGGTCTCCTCTTCCTGCACCACCTTGGTGATGAGGAGGGACTGGGCTTTCAGCTCGGGGAACTGCTGGCCCATCTGATCCACGAGGGCATCCACCGCCTTGTGCATGAAGGGGGTTTTGAAGCCTAAGAAGGTGAAGCCGTAGCGGATGGCGCGGCGCAGGATGCGACGGATCACATAGCCGGCACCCGTGTTGGAGGGCAGCTGGCCGTCGGCGATGGCGAAGCAGACAGCGCGCAGGTGGTCGGCGACCACGCGCAAGGCAATGTCCACCTCCTTCTGCTCTCCGTATTTCTTGCCAGCCTCTTGGGCAAAATGCTGGATCAACGGCTGGAAGACGTCGGTATCATAGTTGGATTTCTTGTTCTGCACGGCCATGCAGAGACGCTCGAAGCCCATGCCCGTGTCCACATGCTTGGCGGCCAGCGGGTGCAACTCGCCGGATGCCACGCGGTTGAACTGCATGAAGACGAGGTTCCAGATCTCGATCACCAGGGGGTTGTCCTTGTTGACCAAGGAGGCGCCGGGGACCTGTGCCCGCTCGACGTCGTCCCGCAGGTCGATATGGATTTCGGAGCAGGGACCGCAGGGACCCGTGTCGCCCATCTCCCAGAAGTTGTCTTTCTTGTTGCCCTTCAGGATGCGGTCGGCGGGCAGATAGGCCGTCCAGAAATCGTACGCTTCTTGGTCGAAAGCCGTGCCGTCTTTCTCGTCGCCGGCGAAGACCGTGGCATAGAGACGATCCTTGTCCAGCTTCATCACCTCGGTCAGAAACTCCCAGGCATAGGCGATGGCCTCTTTCTTGAAGTAGTCGCCAAACGACCAGTTGCCCAGCATCTCGAACATCGTATGATGGTAGGTGTCGCGGCCCACCTCCTCCAGATCGTTGTGCTTGCCGGAGACGCGGAGACACTTCTGCGAGTCGGCCACGCGAGGAAATTCGGCGGGGTTGTTGCCCAAAAAGATATCTTTGAACTGGTTCATGCCGGCGTTGGTGAACATCAAGGTCGGATCATTCTTGATGACCATCGGCGCGGAAGGCACGATATGGTGCTGTTTGGATTCAAAAAAACGTAAAAAAGCGGCGCGGATTTCTGTTGAAGTCATATTCTGAAAATTTAAAGGCGCAAAAATACAATATTTTCCCATATTCATAACGGTACATCGTGAATTGTAGAGACGTTCCATGGAACGTCTCTTTTTTTAGGAGTGGCGGTGGTGAGATAACAGATAAGAGATAAGAGATAAGAGATGATAGATAATATGTCAATGCCTAAATAAGGTTG
>JAFZZT010000043.1 GCA_017615595.1 Bacteroidales bacterium | reverse complement strand
GGGTCTTCCGCATAGCGATAAACGCCCTCGTCACCATCACACTCATCTGAATGGCACTTGGACTCCGAAGTACCGATGCAAGCATCACTGCGCCATGTTCCGTGAAAGCATAGGGCGGACTGGTTTTCTTGCGCTTATTGAGTGATGATATCACAATTTGTGATATCATACCGGATTGTATGAGAGTGTTCCATTCCTCTTCAGTGAGCCGAAACATAAAATCCTCAGGAAATCGTTCTATATTCCGTTTCACTGCCTGATTTAAAGTTCTGGTTTCCACGCCGTAGATGGCAGCCAAATCGTAGTCTAACATCACTTTCACACCCCGGACATCGTAGATGATGTTTTCAATCGTGCTGTTAGTAATAGATATTTTATCGTTCATAAGTTGTTGGTTTTTAGTATGCGATCACAATCTGTGATGACATATTTTATTCTTTTCTATTTTTTTATTTTTACTTTGCAAAGATATAAAAAATATTGAACAAAAAAAACGATCGGACATTAATAAAAACATCGGTATCTTTGCCGCCTGAAATTCAAAATAAAGTGCGATGACCCCAAAGGCAATTCGAAAAATCAATATTCTGCTTTGCGATACGTATCCCGGACTGCTTCCTGAGAGCATCCCGAGTCACGAATCCATGTTCTATAATCTGTTCCGTTCGGTCAATCCTGACCTCTCCTTCGACATCTACCGTGTGATGGACGGCGAATTGCCCGAGCAGTTTGAGTCCGACACGCTCTACCTCATCCCGGGTTCCAACAACGCTGCCTACGACGACCTGCCATGGATTCAGGCGCTGCAGGAGTGGATTCGGAATGCCGCATTGCAGAAAGTCCCGTTGGTGGGCATATGTTTCGGGCACCAGCTCATCGCGCAGGCGTTGGGCGGACGTGTGGAGCGCTATGCCGGCGGCTGGGGCGTGGGCATCCGCGAATCGCAAATCCTGGACGAAGAACTGCGCACATATCTTCCCGACGGCCGTCTGCGCCTTATCGTCAACCACCACGACCAGGTGATGCAGCTACCGGAAGGCGCTACACCTCTCGCCACCAGCGACTTCTGCCGTTACGAGGGCTTCCGCATAGGCCATCACATCCTCACCTTCCAAGGGCACCCCGAATTCCCCGTGGACTACGAACGCCACCTCATCCTCAACCACTCTGAGAATGAAGATGATGCGGTAAAGCAGAGGGCGTTGAAGACCTTAGAGGAGATGCAACCACAGGGGGACGTTGTGGCGAAGTTTCTATTGGGATCCTATTAAAAACAACTATTATGCGTATAGATATTAATACGTATAGAGCCCCGTTTTTACATGGCAGGTTGTTTTATCTCTTTTCGGTATAAAACAAAGGCCGCGAGGAAAAAAGCCCAGTCGCAAATCTTGAAGACAGGGGCGAAAAAGAACATCTGCCCATAAGCGGCAAGGTTGGGGTCAAAATGTTCTTGTAAGATGTTAGACAAATAATGGGTGGAAAAAAAGTGTGCGAGCACGATGATTAAGATCGCTACAATAGGAAGGACCACAAGGCGTTTCTTCACAAGCAGGTAGATGGCTCCAATCGTAAAGAGAACTAGCAGCAAACAGGTAATCACCTCCTCCAAAACCGGATGAGGGACATATACACAGCAAAAGCCACCAATTTGGTTGATCAAAGAGAGTATGTATCCAAAAGTAATGGAGAATAGCATACCCCCGTAAAAGCTTTGCGATTCAACAGCGGATGTTTCCGTGTCAGAATCAGTCTCCTCCGAATTGTAACGCCACCAGACAAAACCGATCATCAACAACGATGCAACTAGATTTGTCCATTGGCGCACATTTCTCATCAGATAGTTGGGGATGTCTCTATCCATCTGATTGTCAGCGAGAGAGTGGAGGTCAAAGAAGCGATCCATCAGAAAATAATCCACCACATGCATCAAAACAAGAAAACCGATCACAACCACAATATGTCCCCATTTGACATCGAGCATTTTCGGTTTTCGGAACAACAGGTAAAAGACCAGCAGACACAATATGGATTTCCCGACGACCACCGCAATCGGGTTCAGCAGAGCTTCCAGTGCAACGAAAAACGGGGTAAAAGCCGACCAAACGACTTCGAACATCCAATAGACGATGATTCCGAGCAGAAAGTGTCGTTAATATAAAGATTTTTCGGTAGTGAGGTTCATGAGAATGCTATTTTGAAATAAAAACAACGACGCGGCAAAGATAATATCTTTGTATGATAAAAGGATACAAAAAAGGCAAAAGGTTGCAGCGTGCTTCTGTTTTTTCTATTTTTGCGGCAGAATAAATTTGAAAAAATGCTACAAATAGGAACGAAAGCCCCTTATTTTGAGGGCGTTGACGAAAACGGGAAAGCCGTGAAATTGAGCGACTTCGTCGGGAAGAAGCTCGTCCTTTACTTCTATCCTAAGGACAGCACGCCGGGCTGCACCGCCGAGGCCTGCGACCTGCGCGACAACTACCAGCGTTTTCTCGCTTTGGGCTATGAGGTGTTGGGCGTGAGCCGCGACTCCGCCGCCTCGCACCAAAAGTTCATCGCCAAATACGAACTTCCCTTCCATCTCATCGCTGACACCGACCTCACCATCCTGAAGGCCTACGAGGCCTGGGGCGAAAAGAAGATGTACGGCAAAGTGACCGAAGGCACCCTCCGAACTACCTACGTCATTGACGAGCAAGGCGTTATCGTTGATGCCATCGGCAAAGTGGACACCAAAAACCATTCGGCACAATTGCTGAAATAGGAATTGTTGCCATTACGGGGTTCGTGGAGACGTCATGCATGGCGTTTCCACAAATTCAAATGGATAACCTGTTAGAAGGTGTAGTGGATGCCCAGGTTGGCACTCCAATCGAAGTAGTGTGCATCGAAATTTTCTGCGAAGAGACAGCCATAGCCTGGACGGAAATCCAGTTGCAAAGCCACGGGCGCGTTGAATTTGTACTCCAAGCCAAAGATCCCGTTGGCGCCGCATTTGCCAAAATCGTTTCGGCTGTGCGACCAAATAAATCCTTGCCAGTTGATGGTGCTCCAGCTATAACCAATGCTGGCACCCACGCCGATCAAGCCATACAGGTTGCCTGCTAAACGGCCTTCGAACATGAAATTGGGATTAAGCTCCAGAGTCCAGAAATCTACTCCGGAGAGCTCAAAGCCTTTGAAACGCCCGTCTGTCGTGATGTATTTGGTGCCCAGATCCACCTGGAAGGCGAAGTGGTTGCCGCCAAAGGTCTTGAAGGACAATGCCTGCATGTTGCCGACAGTCACGCCGATACCGTTTTTGTACGGGGCTTGCGCGTTGGCGTGAAACAAGGTGCACATGATCAAAGCGAAAAATAAGATAATGGTGTGCTTTTTCATAATGGTATTTATGATATAGGTTGCTTAAATCAGTTTCAGACGGCAAAAGTACATAATATTCTGAATGTGATGAAAACAGGTGCCGCTTTTGTTCACTCTCAGAAGGTGTATCGCACTCCGAAGTTCAAGCCCCAGTCGAAAGTGTGGTCGGTAAGCCCGTCAAAGTTGAAGATGCAGCGGTAGCCGGGACGGAAATCGAATTGGAGGGCAAGGTAACTGTCGATGAGGTATTCGAGTCCGAAAATGCCGTTTAAGCCGCCCTTGGCGTTGTGGCGGCTCCATTGCTGCCCATATTCGTTGAAGTACCCGAAATAGTTGTTCCAGGTGTAGCCGATGCTGCCGCCCGCGCCCACAAACCCGAACAGGTCGCCAGAGAGCCGGCCCTCGTACATGAAGTTCGGCGCGAGCTCCACAGACCAAAGATGGGAACCATAGACGTAACAATATTTGGTGCCTACATCGAATTGGATGGCGAAATGGTTGCAGGGAAAGGTCTTGTACGACAGCGCCTGCGTGGTGCCGAGCGTCACGCCGAAGCCATGTTTATAGGGTGCCTGGGCGTTTGTCTGCATCATAAAGCCAGCAGCAAGCACGATGAGGAGCGTGATGAGAGTGTTCTTTTTCATTGATTTCCAAAATGTTGTGTTGAATGTTTCGTGATAGTCTTTTTGTAGTTGGTAAGTATGCTCGATGATTGTTGAATGATGAGTTTCAAAAAGCAAAAATAGTAAAAATACAGGATGGTAGGTCCGGACTTCTGCATTTCAAAATCTGCCGTTATCTTTTCAACTCCTTTATATGCGAGAATTTGCTATTTTTGCCGCGCTAAAATTATACTTGATGGAAAGAAAATTTAATACTGAAGATTTTGAGGATGAAAGACATGAGGAGAGAGGCAGATCCCGTAATACGGATCGCCCCCGCAGGGACAATAATCGTTCCGGGAAACGTTCTTTTTCATCCAGAGATGGTCGTCCGGGAGGTAACAAACGTCGTTTCAGAAGCGATGACGAAGAGGGTAGAGGATACAGCGGCAAGCGTTCCTTCAAAGGAGTGGAGCGGAACCGTGACAGTCGCGGCCGTTTTTCCAAGAAAGATGACAACCGTCCGCGCCGCCGCGATGTGACGGCCGAATCTTCCATTTTGACCGAGATTGTGGAGCGTCGCAAGCAGGAAGGTCGTCAGAAACCGCGCAAACCGCAGATCCTGACGCTGGAATATGAGGAACAACACGGCCCCATCCGTCTCAACAAATACATCGCCAATGCTGGCATCTGCTCCCGCCGCGAAGCGGATGTCCTCATCGCCTCCGGTGCCATCACCGTCAACGGCGAGGTGGTCACCGAGATGGGCCACAAGGTGATGCCCACCGATGAGGTGCGCTATGGCGACAAGGTGCTCCAACGCGAGAAACCCGTCTATGTGCTCTTGAACAAACCCAAAGACTATATCACCACCACGGACGACGAGCGTGACCGCGCCAACGTGATGGAGCTGGTGCGCGATGCCTGTGACGAGCGTATCTACCCTGTCGGACGCCTCGACCGCGACACGACAGGCCTCCTACTCTTCACCAATGATGGCGACCTGACCAAGAAACTGACCCACCCCAGCTCCCAGATCGAAAAGGTCTATATGGTGGAACTTGACAAGCCGTTCGCCCCAGTCGATATGGAGACGATCCGCAACGGCGTGGAATTGAGCGATGGCGTCATTGTGCCCGATGATGTTCAGTATGTGGAAGATGCTGAGTCCAAGAATGTGGTCGGCGTCACTATCCATTCTGGCAAGAACCGCATCATCCGCCGTATGTTTGATGCCTTGGGTTATGAGGTGGTGAAACTCGACCGCGTGGTCTTTGCCGGCCTTACCAAGAAGGACTTGCGCCGCGGTTATTGGCGTTTCCTGACCAAAAAGGAGGTCTCTTTCTTGAAGATGATCTCTACCAAGACCAAAGAGGAGGAAAAATAACCATGAGGAATCTTGAATTGATGGCTCCGGCTGGCTCGTATGAGTCGCTGATGGCCGCCATCCAAGCGGGTGCCAAAGCCGTCTATTTCGGTGTGGGCGCCCTCAATATGCGCTCCCGTTCTGCCGCCAACTTCACCTTGGATGATCTGCAACAGATTGCTGACATCTGCCGCGAACACCAGGTGCGCTCCTATCTGACCGTCAACACGATCGTCTATAACGACGAGATTCAGCTGTGCCACGACTTGCTCGATGCCGCCAAAGTAGCACGCGTTACCGCTATCATCGCGTCCGATATGGCGGTGATCCAATATGCCCGACAGATCGGACTGGAGATCCATCTCTCCACCCAATGCAACGTCACCAATGTGGAGGCGGTGCGCTACTATGCCCAGTTTGCCGATGTGGTGGTGTTGGGTCGCGAGTGCAACTTGCGCCAGGTGGCGGATATCTGCCAAACTATTCAGGAAGAACAGATTAAAGGACCCAAAGGAGAGCTGGTGCAGGTGGAGATGTTCGTTCATGGCGCCCTCTGTATGGCTGTGTCCGGCAAGTGCTACCTCAGCCTCGACAACTACAACTACCCCGCCAACCGCGGCGCCTGCATCCAGCCGTGCCGCCGCGCCTATCATGTCACCGACTACGACAATGAGATAGAATTGCTGGTCGATAACCAATATATCATGTCACCCAAAGACCTCTGCACCATTGGTTTCATCGACAAGATGATCAAGGCGGGAGTCTCCATTTTCAAGATTGAAGGCCGCGGCCGTTCTCCCGAATATGTCAAGATTGTGACACAATGCTACCAAGAGGCTATTCAGGCTGTACAAGACCAGACCTACACCCGGGAAAAGGTGGAGGCTTGGACGAAGCGGTTGCGGAGTGTCTATAACCGCGATTTCTGGGATGGATACTACTTGGGTCGCAAGATGGGCGAATGGTCGGAGCGGTACGGCTCTCAGGCCACGCGCGTCAAACAGCATGTCGGCAAGGTGACCAACTTCTTCAGCAATATCTCCGTGGCGGAAATCTCCATTGAGGAGGATGCACTCGCTGTTGGGGATGAGATGCTGGTGATCGGCCCGACCACCGGGGTGTATGAGGATACCGTGCCGGAGATCCGCGTTGATCTCAAGCCGGTGGAAAAGGCGCCGCAAGGAGAACTCTGCTCGGTTCCTGTCCAACAGCTGGTGCGCCGTGGCGACCAAGTGTATAAGTGGGTGACGGTAATGGACGAATTCTAAGCTCTTTAACTGATTCTCGTCCAGTTTTTCTCTCGTTTCATCAGTTCCCGTAAGGTGGTGGCAATCCGTTGATGCTCCGGTTGGGAGAGTGACGGGTCGTTGTCGAGGATCTGCATGGCCAGCTTGCGCGTATAGGAGACCAGCTGTTCGTCTTTGCTGAGGTCTGCGATCTTGAAATCCAGCATGCCGCTCTGTTGGGTGCCTTGGATGTCGCCGGGCCCGCGCAGCTTGAGGTCGATGTTGGCAATCTCGAAGCCGTCTGTGGTGCTGACCATGGCGTTGAGACGCTGTTTCCCCTCTGTGCTGAGCTCGTATTTGGACATCAGGATGCAATAGGACTGGTTGCCGCCCCGTCCCACGCGCCCGCGCAGCTGGTGCAACTGCGACAAGCCGAAGCGCTCTGCGTTCTCGATGACCATCACGGTGGCGTTGGGCACGTCAATGCCGACCTCGATGACGGTGGTGCTGAGCAAGATCTGCGACTGGTTCTTGGCAAAGCGCTGCATTTCAAAGTCTTTGTCTTCCGCACTCATTCGGCCATGCACCACGCCGATGCCATACTCGGGTTCGGGAAATTCCCGCTGGATGGCCTCATAACCGGCCATCAAGTCCAGTAAATCCAGCTTCTCCGACTCTTTGATGAGCGGATAAACGATGAAGACCTGTCGTCCAGCCGCAATCTGCTTTTTCAAAAAACCATAGAGAGCCAATCGGTCCTTGTCGTATATGTGCTTGGTTATGATGGGTTTACGTCCTTGAGGAAGCTCGTCGATAACCGAGATGTCCAAGTCGCCATACAGCGTCATGGCCAGCGTTCTGGGAATGGGGGTGGCGGTCATCACCAGAATGTGCGGCGGGGTAGTGTTCTTTTTCCACAGCTTGGCCCGTTGCTCCACGCCAAAACGATGCTGCTCATCGATGACGACAAGGCCTAAGTTCTTGAAAATCACATTGTCCTCTATTAAGGCATGGGTGCCGATGAGGATGTCCACATCGCCGTTTTGCAGTCCTTCTAGAATCTGTCGGCGCTTGGCGCTCTTGGTGGTTCCGGAGAGGAACTCCACGCGCAAACCTAATGGTGCCACCTGCTTGCTGATCTTTTCAAAATGCTGGGTGGCCAAAATCTCTGTGGGTGCCATCAGACAGGACTGGAACTGGTTGTCTTTGGCCAACAGCATGATGAAGAGTGCGATGATGGTCTTTCCGCTGCCCACATCACCCTGCAGCAAACGGTTCATCTGATGCCCGCTGCCTACATCGGCCCGGATCTCCTTGATGACACGCTTCTGGGCGTTGGTCAGCTCGAAAGGAAGGTGTTTCTTGTAAAAAGTGTTGAAATAGTTCCCGACAGTGGGGAAGAGATGCCCCTGGATGGTCTGGGTGTTGATGAGTTTCAATGAGAGCATCTTCATCTGGGTGAAGAAGAGCTCGTCGAATTTGAGTCGCAGGGCGGCCCGCGCCAGATGTTGGCTGCTAGCCGGATAGTGAATGTTGCAGTAGGCCTCCTTCAAGGGCATCAGCTTCAACTCTTTGACCATCCGGTCCGACAAAGTCTCCGGAATAACATCCTTGACGATGGGCAACAGGTTGGCCACCAGCTTGCTGACTGCCTTGGAGTCCAAGGTCTTCTTTTTGGCAGCGTCAGAGGTGTTGTACAACGGCATGAAGTTCATCGGCACCGCCGACTCTGTCTGGACGGTGGGGTCTATCATCTCCGGATGCGTCATGTTCCAATGGCCGTTGAAGAGGGTGGGCTTTCCAAAGATGATATACTCCTGACGTTTCTGCAACATCTCTTCCACCCATTTGATGGCGTTGAACCAGACCAGCTCCAAAGTGCCGGTGTCATCTCGGAAGACCGCCGTCAGTCGCTTGCCCCGCTGCTGTCCCACCACTTGTACGTTGGAGATGGTGCCCCGCAACTGGATATACCCGCCGTTCTCTACAATGTCGCGCACCTTATAGACGTGCGTCTTGTCCACATGACGGTAGGGATAATAGGTCAACAGGTCACGGTAGTTGCTGATGTTGAATTCTTTACGCAGCACCTCCGCTCTCTTCGGCCCCACTCCCTTCAAATATTCTATGGGGGTTTGTAATATGTCCGTTCCTGTTATCACCACTTTTTTGTTTCTGTGCTATCATCTTCGTTTTCTTTATGTTGAATACGCTGCGAGAGATTGTCGCAGGAAGATAATTGCAGCGGCAAAGATACAAAAAGTATAAATTCCACATTTTTTTCTTGAACCTTTTAAACCTATTGTCTTCTTGAGATGTCCAAGTTCTTTCTATATTTTTTACTATAATGAAAAAGGTTCTGATTATTCTATTGTTCAACAGTGTTTTAGGTCTTCTTGTTGCCCAAAACACCTCCCTCCTTACACCGCCAGACAAAACATCTTTTACTTTGGAGGAGTGTATTCAATATGCGGAAACCTATAATTACGCTCTCCAGAGCTCGGCGCTGAACGTCACCTCTTCAGAGATTAGCCTGAAATCCGCCAAAGAGCATATCGCTCCGTCCGTATCCGCTTCCGCCTCGCAAGGCTTTAGCGCCAAAAACTACCAGAAGTCGGTGAGTTGGAACGGCAACTACGGCATCAGTGCCGGCATGACGCTCTTCAATGGGTTGAGCAACTACAACTCTATTCAACAGAGTAAGTTACAGGTTGAGCAATCGCAATTACAAGTGGAGAGAAGCAAAAACAATATCCGGATTTCCATCATTCAAGCGTTTCTTTCCATCATGATGAACCAGGATCTTCTGGAATATCAACAGGAGGTGATGGCCACCAGCCAGGAGCAGATGGAACAAGGAGCCCAGCGTTTCCAGGTGGGCCAGATTCTGGAAAGCGACTATAAGATGTTGCAGGCCCAATACACCTCCGACCGTTTCAATGTGGAGAACACCAAGCTGAACATCCGCAATAACCTTCTGACTCTCAAGCAGCTCTTGTCTATTGACCCCAGCAAGGAGATCACCATCGTGCGCCCTGACAGCGCCACCCTGTTCAAAAGTCTGGAGGTACCTGAAATGGAAACAGTCCTTAACAATGCCATAAACTATCTTCCTGAATTGAAGATCAGCGAGAACGACATCGCTGACGCCAACTATGCGGTTAAATTGCAGAAGGCCAACTATTACCCGACATTGTCCCTCAACGCTGGCGTAAACACGGGTTATGCCAACAGCAATCAGATGGAGAATGAGAAATGGGGCACCCAACTGTGGCACGGCTTGGGTGAGAATGTGGGATTGAGTCTCAACATCCCCATCTACCAGCATAGCGATGTGCGTCATAATGTGCAGCAAGCCCAACTACGCGTGCAACAGGCCGAACTGAGCAACCTGGAGACACGGAATCAGATTTTACAGGAACTGCAACAATACTATATCGATGTGATGTCATCCCAAAATGACTATCTCGTTTCCGAAGCCCAAAAGGATGCCTACGAAGCCAATTATCATGCGTATGCCTTTAAGTTCAAATATGGTTCTATCACTGCGGTGGATTTGATCCAACAGCAGACCAACTATCTGAACCAACTCAACAAATATATGCAAGCCAAATATTCATTCGTCCTCAAACGCAAGATTCTGGATGTGATGATGGGTCTGCCAGTGACGTTTTAAAACCAAGAGATAAAGAAAAAAACTACTAATATGTCTAAAAAGTTATCAAAAACCACAAAATGGATTATCGCCATCGCAGCGATTGTATTGCTCGCGTTGATTTTGCTTATGGTGCTCAAAAAGGGCAAGCATACCGAGATGCAGATTAACACGGTGCGGACCACCATGGACAGTATTGAGGTTACCGTGACGGCCACGGGCGAACTGCAGCCCGTCTATAAGGTGGACGTGGGTACGCAGGTGTCTGGTATTGTGGAACACATCTATGTGGATTTCAACTCCGTGGTTAAGAAAGGCCAGAAGTTGGCCGAACTGGACCGCTCCAACCTTAACGAGCAGCTAACCCAGGCCCAGACCAGCGTGTCGAATGCCAAGAGCAACCTGACATTGGCGCAGCAACAGTACGACAGAGTCAAGTCGCTGTATGACAACAAGGCTGCCACGCAGGAGTCTTACGAGTCGGCGGTTAACTCGCTCAACTTGGCCAAGAACCAGCTCAAGACGGCGCAGTCAGAGCTGTCGCGCGCCCAGACCAACCTCTCCTACGCCACCATCTACTCGCCCATCGACGGTGTGATCATGGACAAGGCCGTGGAAGAAGGTCAGACGGTGGCCTCATCGTTCAGTACCCCCACGCTGTTCACCATTGCCAACGACCTGACCCAGATGCAGGTGCAGGCCTCTGTGGATGAAGCCGACATCGGCGAGGTGAAGGCCGGCCAGCCTGTCACGTTCACCGTGGACGCCTTCCCAGATGATGTCTTCACCGGCACGGTGAAGGAGGTCCGCATCAACCCGACCGTGACAGCCAATGTGGTGACCTATACCGTCATCATCAACGCCCCCAATCCCGAAACCAAGCTCTTCCCCGGCATGACCGCCAATGTGACCATCGTCACCAAGAAAGAGAGCGGTATCTGCATCCCCATGACGGCGCTCTATGCCAGCTTGAACCAGGATATGATGAAACAATTCGAGAAGAAAGGATATACCTTCAAGACTATGTATCGCAATCAAGAGGAGATGGCCCAAGGGTTGAAAGATATCTCCAAGAAGACCATTTGGGTCAAGAGAGGGGACAAGACCTACGAGCAGGTGCGTGTGGCGGTTGGACTGAACAATGGTGTTACTACCTTGGTCACCGATGGCTTGGAGATGGGTGACGAGGTTGTGATCGGCGTCAGCGAAGTGATGGCGGGCATGCCGAAGGGTATGCCGAAAGACATGCCGCAGGGCATGCCAGAAGGAAAACCGCAAAAAGAGGGCAGTTCCAATCCTTTCATGCCGGGTCCGCCCCAACAAAAGAAGAGATAATTATGGGTCAAGATATTTTAAAAGTTGAGAAATTAGAGCGTATCTTCCATGTGGGCAGTGAGGATGTACATGCCTTGCGGGGTATCTCCTTCACTATCACCGAAGGTGAGTTCGTCAGCATCATGGGCACCAGCGGATCGGGAAAGTCCACCCTGTTGAACATCCTGGGCTGTTTGGACACGCCCTCCGCCGGCGATTACATCATTGACGGAGTGTCTATCAAAAACCTGAGTAAGAACGAGTTGTCAACATTGCGCAATCGCAAGATCGGGTTTGTCTTCCAGAATTACAACCTGCTCGCGCGCACCACGGCCCTGGAGAATGTGGAGTTGCCACTCTTCTACAATAACTCTGTGCCTGCCAAGGAGCGGCGCGACCGTGCGGTGGCAGCCCTCAAGTTGGTGGGTCTGGAGAACCGCATGGAGCACATGCCCAACCAGCTCTCCGGCGGTCAGCAGCAGCGTGTGGCCATCGCCCGCGCGCTGGTCAACGACCCCGTCATCCTGCTGGCTGACGAGGCCACCGGCAACCTCGACACCCGCACCTCCTACGAAATCATGAGCCTGTTCCAGGACCTGCACAACCAAGGCAAGACCATCGCCTTCGTGACGCACGAGCCCGACATCGCCACGTTCACTACCCGTAAAATAAAACTCCGCGACGGACAAATCATCGAAGATGCACCCATCGACACTAAGTCGGCTGCTGATGCACTGGCCGCCCTCAACCTCCAAAAAGAAGATTAAGCTATGAATATCGGAAATCTCATCAAAATAGCCATCAGCTCGCTGTTCCGTAACAAGATGCGCACCGCCCTGACCATGCTCGGCATCGTGATCGGTATCGCCTCCGTCATCGCCATGGTCAGCATCGGACAGGCTTCCACCCAAAGTGTGAAGTCTGAGCTCTCCTCCATGGGCTCCAATATGATCATGATCATGCCCGCCCGTCAACGAAGAGGCGGTGTGGATATGGGTATGTCGTCATCCAAGACATTGGACAACAAAGATCTGGAAGCTCTTTCCAAGAACACAAGATATGTGGCCGCTGTCTCTCCTAATGTGACGACTAGCAAACAGCTGATCTATGGCAACAACAACCACAGCTGCTCCGTCAGCGGCGTCTCCGCCTCCTACCTCGATATTCGGAAATACGAAATTAAAGAGGGTGTGATGTTCACTGACGATGATGTGAAACGCTATAACAAGGTGTGCGTCATCGGCCAGACCGTGGTGGATGAGCTCTTCACCAACGGCGAAGACCCCATCGGCAAGTCCATCCGCTTCGGATCTATCCCCATGACGGTGATTGGCGTGTTGGAGTCCAAAGGCCAGAGCGGCATGGGCGATGACCAGGACGACATCGTCTTTGCGCCATACACCACCATCCAAAAGAGATTTTTGGGCATCACCTATTTCAATATGATGTTTGCGTCTGCCACCTCGGAAGAGGAATCGGAGCTGGCCGCCACGGAGATTACCTACATCCTGCGCAGCAACCACGGCATCAAGGATGGCATGGAAGACGATTTCGACATCCGTACCCAGGAGGAGCTGGTCTCCACCATCAGCTCCGTCACCAAGGTGATGACCACCTTGTTGGCTGCCATCGCCTCCATCTCGTTGGTGGTGGGCGGTATCGGTATCATGAACATCATGTATGTCACCGTCACGGAGCGTACCAAAGAGATCGGTCTGCGTATGGCTATTGGCGCTCACAACCGCGATATCAAGCTGCAGTTCTTGTGCGAGAGTGTCATCTTGAGTTTGATTGGCGGTATCATCGGCATTATTTTCGGGCTGATCATCTCATATGGGGCGTCCAAACTGTTGAATATGCCATTTGTGGTGAGCGAGATGGCCATTTTGGCCTCGTTCATCGTGTGCGCCCTCACTGGCATCTTCTTCGGCTGGTATCCTGCCAAGAAAGCTGCTAACTTGGATCCTATCAATGCGTTAAGATACGAATAAGAGACATTCTATTCGAATCGGATTGCCTCCACAGGTGTGATCTTGCGACCGACAATCCAGGCGGGTAGCAACAATACCAGCATGCAGATAACGAAAACCCCGACATTCAACAGCAGAATGCTCCACCACTGAAAATGAATGGGCACGGCACTGACATAGTAGGTGTCTGGATTGAGTTTGACAAGTTGAAAATGCTGTTGCAGAAAACCGAAGAGCAATCCTAACGCGTTGCCAATCAGCATTCCGCGCAAGAGAACCCGCCCTGCCACATACACAAAGGCCTGCATCACCTGTCCCGTCCTCATGCCCATGGATTTCAGGATGCCGATGGTTTGCGTTTGTTCCAGTATGATGATGAAAAAGATGGAGATCATGGTGATAAGACAGACACAGGTAGTGATGGCCAACAGGATGGCCACGTTGGTGTCAAAGAGCGCCAGCCAGTCGAAAATGTCGGGATAGAGCTGTTTGATGGTCTCGGCTTTCAAGTCATAGTCGGCGTGGCTGTGTACGTATGCGCCCATCTCGTCTATTTTGTCGTAGTCGCGGATCAGCACCTCCATCCCGCTGATTTGGGAGGAGTCCCAGTCGTTGAGTTTTTGTATCTGCTGCAGGTCCACGATGGCGTAACGCTCGTCATACTCGGTCATGCCGGTCTCGTAGAGCCCGCAGACGACAAAGCTGCGCGCCCGTGGCGGGTCCTGCACGAAGTAGGTCTGCACCTTGTCACCAATCTTCAGCTGTAGCTTGGTGGCCATCCGTGTGGAGAGGATGATTTGGTTGGAGATGGCGGTGTCGGAAAGCTGGAGCAGGGTGCCCTCTTTCATGTTCTGCTGGAAAAGCTTGGGCTGGAAGGTCTCGTCAATGCCTTTCAGCACGATACCCTCCACCTGGTCGGCCGTCTTTACCACCCCCACCTTCGTGGCGTAGTTTTGTACCCCGAGGATGTCAGGATGCTTCTGCAACAAAGGCACTACAGCCTGCTTCTTGTCTATTGGCGTCTGCTCAAAAGAGTAGTTTTGGTCGAAATGCGAGATGCGGATGTGCGACCCCATGGCGATGACACGGTCCCGAATGGCTTTTTTATAGCCGGCAGTGACCCCCAGCGCCAAAATCATAATGACCAACCCTATGGCGATGCCACAGACGGAAAGACGAATGATGGGGCGGGAGAATTTGTTTCCCTTGTCTTTCAGAATACGTTGAGACAGAAATAGATGAAACGGTGTCCGAGCCATCGTAAGCGTTTTAGAAAGAATATCGGATGCCTATTCTGGCAAACATGGGGAAGGGTCTGTAGATGGTGTAGTCAAATTTGCGGTCGCTATGATATGGATACAGGATGTACATGGCGTAGATGCTCAATTTGTCAGAGATCAAAGCATGGGAGTTGAAACCGATGCCCGCCGCGAAAGCATGTACGTTGTGTCGATACATCATCCCGTCATTCATGTCTTGATAGGGGTAGTTTAAAAACTCGTAACCCACATGCAGGATGAGATAGTCCACCAGCGTGACCTCTCCAAAGGCGCTGGCGCCGTAACAATGGTTCACAGGGGAGGAGCCATACAGGCTGTATTCCAACTCGTAGCGGGGACCCACACCCAAGGTGAACATATCGTGGAACTGGATGCCACCCTCGGCCATCAGCGCAAGCCTGTATCCGAAGTTGGAGTTGATGTTTCCCCCGACAAAGAAATGGTAGTCGTGCTCCGGCTTGTCACTTTTCTCTTGTTGCCGTTCACCTGAACGCAGACTGTAAGGTACGGACACACTTTGCGCCTGCAGCAAGACGGGAAGGCATAATATCCAGGATAGCAGAATAAGGATCGTCTTTTTCATCGTGGTGTTTTTTATGAAGATGCAAAAATACAAAAAATAGACAAAGCAGACTCTTAGTTTTTCCGTCACAGAAAAACCATCCCTTCGGAGAAAAAGAAAAGCGTATCTTTGCCGCCGTTTTCACCATCTCATCACAACAAGATTATGGCCAAAGTAAAGATACTGGGGAAAGAGTTTTCCCATCCCAAAGAATTGAAGTTCGCCGATGCCATCAAGGCTGGCTTTCCATCGCCGGCGGAGGACTATCGTCATGATGGACTTGACTTTAACCGCGACCTTATCCGTCATCCCGAAGCCACCTTTTATGGTCGGGTGGATGGCGACTCGATGGTGGAGGCGGGTATCTCCGATGGCGACTTGGCGGTGATTGACCGGGCTGTGGAGGCCACCCATGGCGATGTGATCGTGGCGTATGTCAATGAAGAGTTCACCATCAAATTCCTCGACCTCTCTCATCAAAAGGAGGGCTACATCGAACTGCGTCCTGCCAACCCCAAATACCAGCCGATCCGCATCAGTGCGGACGATGACTTCGAGGTGTGGGGCGTGGTGGTCTGGACGATCAAACCTTGGAAGCGATAACCTATGTACGGCATCATCGACTGCGACAACTGTTATGTCTCCTGCGAGCGTGTCTTCCGGCCCGACCTGAAGCACAAGCCCGTGGTGGTGCTGTCCAACAACGACGGTTGCGTGGTCGCCCGTTCCAACGAGGCCAAAAAACTGGGCATCAAGGCAGGAATCCCCTATTATCAGCTGCAGGAAAAGTTTCCCCGCCATCAGATTGCCGTCTTTTCCTCCAACTACGAGCTCTATGGTGAGATGACGGGCCGTGTGGTCAGCCTTATCCGCCAGGAGGCGCCCAACTACTTCCGCTATTCTATCGATGAGTGCTTTGTGAACCTCAAGAAGATGGAGACTGCCGACTTGAAGCAGTGGGGCGAGCAGCTGCATCGGAAGGTGATGCGCTATGTGGGCATGCCTATCAGCATTGGCATCGCCGCCAACAAGACCCTTGCCAAAGTGGCCAGCCATTTCGCCAAGCGATATGCGGGATACCGCCATTGCTGTTTCATTGACAATGAGGAGAAAAGGGTCAAGGCCCTGAAGCTGTTCCCCGTGGAAGATGTATGGGGCATCGGTCGCCGCTATGCGGCCAGACTGAAGGCGATGGGCATCCAGACTGCCTGGGATTTTGCCTGCCAGAAGCCGGAATGGGTGCACTATCATTTTCACAACGTGGTTATCTTCCGCACCTGGCGCGAGCTGAATGGCGAAGACTGTGTGCCTGAGGAGGAGATGGCCAAGAAAAAGAGCATCTGCACCAGCCGCAGCTTCAACGGGATGGTGTCCGAGTTTTCGGATCTGAGAACCCACATCTCCAACTATGCCGCCCGCTGTGCCGAGAAACTGCGACAGGAGGGCTCTGTGGCTTCCGCTGTCAGCGTCTTCATCCGCACCAACCCTTTCCGAGAAGACCTGCCCCAGTATGAGAATTTTATCGAATATCCGCTCTACACAGCCACCAACTCCACTATCACCATCGTAAAAGCCTGCACAGAAGCACTGGAAAAAATCTATCGCCCAGGATTCCAATACAAGAAAGCCGGCGTGATCGTGATGCAGACCTCGCCGGAGGATGCCATCCAAACCACCCTCTTCGACATGGATGCCGATCAGTTCGACAAACTCAAGAAGTTGGATCGGGTGCTGGACAAGATCAACAAAGTCAACGGCACCGAGACGGTCGTGCTGGGCTCGCAGCAATATGCGCTGAGGTCGGGGAAGGGCAAAGCGGAGGTCTTTGCCAACGTGATCAAGCATGAGTTCAGGAGTCCCAACCCCACCACCCGCTGGAATGACATTATCCGCCTGAAATGATGAGGGAAAGACATTCTTCGTTATTTTAAAAAAAATCAGATAATCAATATAATAACCTCTGTTTTTTCACGTTTTACCGACACTATGTTTTTGGTCATTGATATAGGAAATACTTTAAGAAAAGCCGCCGTTTTTGACGAAGACGGCTTGGTGGTGGCACAATGCCATTGGGAGTGTGTGGACGACTTGCTCCATGTTGTCGCTCCATACGAAATCCAGGCTTGCATCGTCTCCACGGTGCGGGAAGAGGGTTCGCAGCTGGTCGCGGCGCTGAACCGTTATTTCCAGACCCTGTTGTTTTCCGCTTCGCTGCCGTTGCCTATTACGCTGTGCTATGATACGCCCCGGACGTTGGGCACCGACCGCATTGCCTGTGCGGTGGGCGCACATTCACTCTTTCCGGACAGGACGGTGTTGGCCATCCAGGCGGGCACCTGCCTGGTGGCGGATCTCGTCACCGCAAAAGGAGAGTACCTCGGAGGCTCCATTGCCCCGGGCTTGCACATGCGCTTCACGGCGCTCGCCGAAGGCACCGCCCGCTTGCCGCTGGTGGAGCCGCGACCCGATGCGGAGGTGCTGGGCAAGTCCACAGAAGCCTCCATCCTCTCGGGCGTCATCCATGGCATCCACTTTGAGATTGACGGCATGATAGAGCACTACGGAGAACAATTTCCCGACTTGCAAACGGTGCTGACGGGTGGTGATGCAACGCTCTTGAAAAATTCAATAAAAAATCCTATCTTTGCCGCTCCAAATTTGGTACTGTTCGGACTATATAGAATCTTGAAATTTAATGCGTCAGACTGTTAGATATATTCTTTTTGTGGTGATGTTGTTGAGCGCGGGCAGCCTGTCTGTCCAGGCGCAGAATGCTATCAGTCAGCCCTATTCTGAGTTTGGGGTGGGCCTTCTCAACAAAAATGCCAATGGCATCCTGGATGCGATGGGTGGCACGGCGATAGCCATGCAGGATCCCTACACCATCAACTTCCGCAACCCGGCCTCCTACGCCGCCTTCGACTCTCTCTCCTTTGTGGGCGATGTGGGTGCCTCCATCTTCTTTTCCACCCTGAAACAGGGGAACCTGGCCCAAAAGAATTCCTATGCCCGTCCGGGCTACATCGCCATCGGCCTGCCCGTGACCCGCCACTGGCGCACGAGCGTCGGCATACTCCCGTTCAGTACCATCGGCTATAATGTGACCGACAACCAGACCATTGAGAATGTCGGTGATGTATCTTATGCCTATACGGGTAACGGTGGTTTGAACCAACTTTACTGGGGCAACGCTTTCCGCATCTGCAAGGGATTGTCCATCGGCTTGAATGCCTCCTATATGTTCGGCACCTTGTCACATTCTTCCAATATCTCTTTCTCCGAAAGTAACTTCTACAACTCTATTGTCAATGACGACTTTCGCGTCAACGGCATCTATCTGTCCGCAGGAGCCCAATATTTTGTGGATATAAAAGAAAAACACCGTTTGGGGTTGGGCGTCACCTATAGCAATACCGCCTACATGTGGGTGCGCGAGAATCTTCTCATCAACTATTATACCGGGGTTTACAGCTCCGTTACTACATACGATACGGTGGTGCATTCCAACAACAAAACGCAAAACCTCCATATTCCACAGTCCGTGGGTGCAGGCTTGAGCTATTCCTACAATAACCGCCTGACGATAGCCGCCGATGTGACATGGCACAACTGGGCTAAGTTCAACTATGGCAGTCTTGCTGATACCATGGCCAACTCCTTCTCCACCTCGCTGGGTGTGCAATATATCCCAGATCCATTGTCCACCAAGTTCTTCAGAAAGATGGCCTTTAGAATTGGCGCCAAGTACTCCACCGGCGAATTGGTTCTGAGAAACCATACCATCAACGAACTTGGCATAACCATCGGTCTCGGCATCCCGCTGACGACCTTCAACACCCACTCTTCCCTCAACCTGATGTTTGAGTATGGGAAAATGGGTACTTTGGCCGATGATCTTATTAAACAAAACTACTTCCGCATAGGACTTTGCTTCACCTTGCAAGAGCGCTGGTACCAACGGAAAAAGCTTGATTGACAATGACAGAACCAACCTTAAACTTTTAAGTTGGTCTTCAATCTATAACGACATTTACATGAGTATAAACCACTAAAAAAATAAAGCGAAAATGAAAAAGATTGTTGTAACCTTGTTTGTTCTACTGTTTTCCGGTAGTTTTTTGTTTGCTCAGTGCCCGTACAAATATGGTGCGAACGAAACCGATTCCCTGAAGTGCCTTGAGCAACTGACAAATTTCGACATTTTCTTAAAAGCAAAGAATTATGGGGAGGCCTATCCTTCCTGGCAATATCTGGTTCAGCATTCTCCCTGCTGCTCCAACAAGCTCTATACTGCTAACGCCCAGAATATGCTCAAGGCGTTAATTCAGAATGAGCAGGATTCAGCTAAGAAAGAATTGTTGATTGACACTTTGTTGTACCTCTATGATGCCAGCAACCAAGCTTTTCCGGATCAATTCTCCAAGGGCTTCTGCTTGGGATTCCAGGCTTTGGCCATTATGCAGTATCGTGGCAATGAGATGAAGAAGGATTTCTCCAAAGTGGAAGATCTGCTCAATATGTTTGTCCGTTCCGTGGAGTTGGATAAAGAAGAGACCCAACCCACCATTTGGGACAAGTATTTCCAACTGGCAGAGCGCGTGACCAAAGCCAAGAAAGACACCTCTTATGTGATCGAGGCCTATGGTCGTGCCACTGACTATCTGGATGTCTCCATCAACAAATCTATGGTGCAGTATGAATCACAAGTTGCCGTGCTCGACAGCTTGTATGAACTGTACACCAGCGGAAAGATTGACACGGATTATCTGGTTCACTTGAGCAAAAAGCCTGCTGCTGACACCGCTCGCCAGATGAAGTTCGTCATGAGCTACCGCACAGTTTTGGCCAAGATTGAGAAGTCCGTTGCTCCTTACGCATCCTGCGAGGTCTTGGAGGAACTGTATGGCAAGAAGTTGGAATCCATCAAGGATGACATCTCCGCAGTCAACAAGGTGGTCATCACCATGTCCAAAGGCGGCTGCTTGAAGAGCCCTGTCTTCAAAGAGGCTTTGTTGATCCAACACAATGCAAAACCGAGCAGAACATCCGCTTACTGGATGGGCGTGCTTTCCTTGAACACTTATGCCACCAACAATGATAAGAGTGAGCTTGATGCCGCCATCGCTTATCTCCAGGATGCTGTGAAAATGAGTGAGACTAACGAACAGAAATGTGATGCCAACTACAAATTGGCTTTTGCTTACATGACCAAAGGTTCTTACTCCGAAGCTCGTAACGCCGCTTACGCTTCCTTGAAGGCTAACCCGAACTATGGTTTGGCTTATATCCTGATCGGCGACCTCTACAAGAATTCTGGCGGAAGATGCACGGACGGCATTCCTTATGATTACAACTGGGCTGCTGCCGACAAATATGCCAAGGCCGCTGCCGTGGATCCTTCCTGCGCCGCTGAGGCCAACAAACACC
Source organism: Bacteroidales bacterium (assembly GCA_017615595.1). Taxonomy (GTDB): domain Bacteria; phylum Bacteroidota; class Bacteroidia; order Bacteroidales; family WCHB1-69; genus F23-D06. Next base: position 21,762 of record JAFZZT010000043.1, on the reverse strand, counting down.
GCGCTTCCCTGAAATTCCCGACCAAAGAGGAGTTGTTCCGCCGCGGTATGTCATCCGGTGCTTCCTATCATGTAGGCTGCTGGATCCAGGAGAATACCACCGTCAGATAATATATCTCGCTCCATGTGCATAGTATCATGGACGACGAAAATGTGGAACATCATCATGGCTTCCTGCCTGATGATGTTCCTTCTTTCTTGTAATCAACATAAGGAAGGAGCTTCGCTTTTCTCTTATCACGGCAAATACCCCGATGAGTCTGCCCAGAATATCACCATCACCATGAGCGACTCCGGCAAGGTGAGCTTCGTCGTCTCTACCCCGATACTGAACCGCTATAGCCTGGATACCATTAAATACGTTGACTGTCCCGAAGGCATCCAAATCACGTCTTATACGGAATTTGGCGACAAACAAGCCGTTGTCACAGCCGATTATGCGATATGCGAGAACAACTCGGTCTATAAAGCTCTCCACAATGTCAGAATCTGTGATGTGATCAAAGGCGATACGCTGGAGACGGAGGAGATCATCTGGGACCAGCGCACCCGCACCATCTACTCCAACGTGCTGGTGAAACAGAAAAAAGCGGACGGCTCTGTCAATTATGGTGACGGGTTTACGGCCGATGAACGATTCACCAAATACACGATTATCCATCCTCGCGGCGAGATGAATGGGTTTGACTTTTAAAAAACCATCATCATCCAAACGGAAAATATGTTATTTTTGCCATTCTTTTGATAAAATTATAATATGCAGAATATCAGAAATATAGCCATTATTGCCCATGTCGATCATGGCAAAACCACCTTGGTGGATAGAATATTACACCAGGCTCATCTCTTCAGAGAGAACCAACAGGTCCAGGATTTGGTGTTGGACAACAACGATTTGGAGAGAGAACGCGGTATCACCATTCTGTCGAAGAATGTCTCCGTGCGTTACAAGGGCGTTAAGATTAACGTGATAGACACTCCGGGACACAGCGATTTCGGAGGGGAGGTGGAGCGCGTGCTCAACATGGCGGATGGTGTTCTGCTGGTGGTGGATGCTTTTGAAGGCCCCATGCCCCAAACCCGTTTCGTGACCCAGAAGGCCATAGAACTGGGCTTGAAGCCTATCGTGGTCATCAACAAAGTGGACAAACCCAACTGCAACCCTGACCTGGCGCAAGAGGCTGTATTCGAGTTGATGTTCAATCTGGGCGCTTCTGACGAGCAGTTGGACTTCCCGACAGTCTTTGGCTCTGCCAAAAACGGATGGATGGGCCCCGACTGGCAGAATCCCACCTCCGACATCTCTTATCTGCTGGATACTATTGTGGCCCATATCCCTGCACCGAAAGCGGAAGAAGGCAATCTCCAGATGATGATTTCCTCTTTGGACTTCTCCTCATACGTCGGCCGTATTGCCGTGGGTCGCGTGAAGAGAGGCAGCATCCAGTGGGGCCAGAACGTCTCCTTGATGAAGCGGGATGGTACAGTCCAACAGTCCAAGGTAAAAGAACTCTACGTTTTTGAAGGACTGGGCAAAGAGAAGATCAAAACTCCAGTTGAGGCGGGCGAGATCTGTGCGGTATTGGGACTCGACGATTTTGAAATCGGCGACACCGTGGCCGACCTCGAAAATCCTGAGCAATTGACACCTATCAAGGTTGACGAGCCGACAATGAGTATGCTCTTCACCATCAACACCTCGCCATTCTTTGGCAAGGAGGGCAAATATGTGACTTCCCGACATCTTCGCGACAGACTCTTCGCAGAGCTGGAGCGTAATCTGGCCATGCGTATTGAGGAGACCGACTCCCCCGACCGTATGAATGTGTTTGGTCGTGGCATTTTGCACCTCTCTATCTTGATTGAGACCATGCGCCGCGAGGGCTATGAGCTTCAGGTGGGTCAACCGCAGGTCATCATTAAAGAGATAGACGGTCAGAAATGCGAGCCTATTGAGCAGTTGATGGTTCTGGTGCCCGAGGAGATGTCCAGCCGAGTTATTGACTATGTCTCTCGCCGCAAGGGAGAACTCCTCTCTATGGAGACCGTCAACGACCGTGTCCACCTTAACTTCAACATCCCTTCAAGAGGATTGATAGGTTTGTCTAACCAGTTGCTGACCGCCACGGAGGGAGAAGCTATCATCTCCCACCGTTTTTTGGAGTTCCAGCCCTGGAAGGGCGAGATCCCGGGCCGTCATGCCGGTTCCTTGATTGCGATGGAAACGGGCCAAGCGTATGCCTACGCCCTCAACAAGCTGCAAGATCGTGGCAAGTTCTTCATCGAACCGGGTGATCAGGTGTACGCAGGCCAAGTGATCGGCGAGCATATCCGTCAGGGCGACCTCGTTATTAACGTCTGCAAGTCCAAGAAGTTGTCCAATATGCGCGCTGCGGGCTCTGACGAGAAGCTGGTGCTCGCACCGGCCATCAAGTACTCCCTGGAGCAATATATGGAGTTCATCGCCAAGGACGAATACCTGGAGATCACGCCGCAGTCTTTGAGATTGCGCAAAATCATCCTGGATGAAATCGAGCGAAAACGTTCCGAGAAACGAAACACGGAAGCCCAATAGGATTTGACATGGACAGGGAGGAATTTTACACTCATCTTTGCGAAGAACTGAGGCAGAATCCTGCCCTGTATCCGTATTATAAACTGACGTACGATTCTGATCAGCAGCAACAGTTCCGCAAGGCTTACTTCTTGCAGCGTCTGGAATATCTGGATAAATATCTGGACCGCTCCAAACCCCTTAAGATTTGGGACTGCGGCTGTGGCTATGGAACGACAGGACTTTATCTGGCTATGAATGGCATTCCCAGCGAGGGTTCCTCCCTGGAGTATTATATCTCGCAGCTGGATAGCAGACGAGAATTCTGGCAGCAGTATGGCGACACTTCACTCTTCACCTATCACTATGCCAATGTCTTCGACCAGAATATTGCCCCGGAGAGTTATGATGTCATCATTATGCAGGATACGCTCCACCATATTGAGCCGGTTGAAGAAGCGTTGTCTTTGTTTTACCGAGCTTTGAAGAAAGGGGGGCGGCTTATTCTGATTGAAGAGAATGGCGCTTGTATCATCAAGAATATCAAATTGTTTCTCCAGAGAGGAAACAAGAGGGTGGTGAAGGTTTATGACGAAACTTTGCAGAAAACGGTTCTGATGGGCAACGAGAATATCCGGTCGGAAAAGCAATGGCGGGAGCTGTTTGCCCAAACCTCCTTCAAATTGCTGGAGGATTCGTTGTACTATACCCGTATCTTGCCTCCCTGTTCTTACAAAAAGAGAAGCTGCGATGAGGTGATCTCCCGCGAACAGTCTTTCTGGGCCTCCAAAAAATGGTTCCGCGAGAAAGGCTTCTTCGGACTGAATATGGTGTTTGAAAAATAGTGCTCGCACATCCCCAATAATGTCTATGAAAGAATCCTCCATCCAGCAACTGGCTGCTTCTTTGAAGCGTGAACATTGCCATCAGGTGGTGATTCTGACCGATTCCAATGTGGATAGCCTTTATCCGGATTATTTCTCCTCGTTGGAATCTTTGGGTATAGAAGTGCTGGACAAGATTGTGGTCGCTGCCGGCGAAGAGTCCAAAAATCTGAACCAGGTGGAAGAGATTTGTGCCCGTTTGTTGGAACTCGGATGCGACAAGTCCGTTTGTCTCCTCAATTTTGGCGGTGGCATGGTCAGTGATTTGGGTGGCCTTTCCGCCGCGGTCTTCAAGCGCGGCGTCCGCTATGTGAACTGTCCCACTACCTTGATTTCGATGGTTGATGCTGCCATTGGCGGGAAGACAGGGGTCAATCTGCTCCACACGAAGAATGTCATCGGGTTGATCTGCCAGCCTTTCATGGTCATGGAGCCCGATGCTGATTTGCTGAACACGCTGCCGTATCAGGATTTGCTCAGCGGTTTTGGAGAGATGATCAAGTATGCGCTGATCGGAGTGCCAACCCTTTTTGATGAGTTATGCAGCTTAGAGAGTCTAGGGGCGTCCAGCATCAAGAAATCTTGGATTGAGGTGTGTGCCGAGTTTAAACGTTCCGTGGTGTCCGTGGACCCCAACGACACGGCATATCGCCATATCTTGAATTTTGGCCACACGGTAGGACATGCCATTGAGGGCGCCCGTGCCATCATCGGTCAGCCGGTGCCACACGGAGTGGCGGTGGCCGAAGGAATGTTGTATGAGGCGTTGTTGTCAAGGGTCTTCGGTTCTTTGTCCGAGGTGTCTTTGAGACGCATTCAACGATTGGTTCTCCAGCATTTTGAAGTGAAACCTATGAGTGATGATATGGTGGATTTGGTGTTGGAGTTGATGGAGCGGGATAAGAAAAATCGTGATGGGGACATCAATTTTACCATGTTGAAAGATATCGGTGTTGCGCAACCAGATTGTTGTCTGGATGTACAGACCTGCCGCCGATTCTTTGAACTGGCTTTTAGAGAGGGTTTTAAATCCTAAGGAAAAAAAGAGAGGACTACCGTAGGGCAGTCCTCTCTTTCGTTATGTTCGTGTAGGTCATTAGTCTGGAATATCGGAGAAAAACTCGTTGAGGTCGTTGCCTCTCAGGTTCTCGAAGAAAGAATGGGGTTGGCTGACAGTCTCTTCGTGGAGGACGGTGGTTTCCGTCTGGAAGGAGGTTTCATTCTTCATTCTTTCCATGCGGGTCATGAAGGCAGGATTCTCCACAGTTCTACGCCATTCGTCGTCGGAGTCGATATTTTCAAAGATTTTTTCCGGTCCTGTCGAGGTGGACATGATGGGCTCGGGCTGGAAGCTGATTTCCGGTTCGGGAGCCACTTCTATTGCTGCCTCTTCTGGTTCGTTTTTAATGTCTTGAATATCTTCTTCGGTGCCGTCGATGACATCATTGCCGATGGGGGCATTGGAGACGAAGATGTCGTCTTCATTTTGGGCGGCCTCGTTGATGATGGACTCTTTGTTCTCTACGAAAGCGCCGGCGGTGTCGAATTTGGTGATGATCACGGACAATTTGATGGCGTCATTGAGGGTCTCGTCCACGCCCATACCGTGGATGATTTCGGCGTCTGCGCTTTGCAGTTCTTTCAGTCGGGTGGTGATCTCGTTCAGTTCGGAGCCGGTGAAGTGTGCGTTGGGACCGAAGGAGATGAAGAAGAGGAAGTTCTCAGCGTTCTTGATGACGGAGGAGTCGAGCAGCGGGCAGGAGAGAGCCTCGTCAACCACTCGTTGCACGCGGTCTTCGCCGCTGGCGGTGGCGATGCCCAGCATGGCCTTGCCGCTATCCTTCATGATGGTTTTCACATCGTTGAAGTCCACGTTCTGGTAGTTGTCGCAGGTGATCATCTCGGCGATGCACTTGCAGGCGTTTTTCAGCACGTCATCGGCATATCCGTAGGAGTTCATGATTTCCTCGTCCTGATAATATTTTAAGATGTTCTGGTTCTTGATGATGATGAGGGAATCCACGTTCTTGGCCATCTCTTCAATGCCTTTTTGGGCTTGTTTCTGTCGTTTTTCTCCTTCGTAGTCGAAAGGATAGGTCACGACTCCGATGGTCAGGATGCCCATGCTTTTGGCCACTTCCGCGATGATGGGGGAGGCGCCAGTTCCGGTGCCTTTGCCCATGCCTGCGGTGACGAAGAGCATTTGGGTTCCTTCGCCGATGAATTGGGCTATTTTCTCCTTGTTCTCGATAGCGTATTGGCGGGCCACCTCAGGTCTGGCGCCTGCGCCGAGGCCGGTTCCGAGAAGGAGCTTCTTGGGAACACGGTTTCTGTCGAGGTGTCCTTGGTCTGTGTTGCAGATTAAATAATCAACACCCTTGATGCCTTCGAGGTACATGTGTTGGACAGCGTTGCTGCCGCCACCGCCCACGCCCAGCACTTTGATGATGGACGTGTTCTCGTTGATGCCGAAGTCGGGTGTCATATCTATCATGTCAGTCATGTTTGTGATATTTTATAGGTAAATGATTTGTTTGCGTTGTTTGTTACGATACTTGTTCCATTCTCTCTCTGAAGTAATCCCACACTTTTTTGAACACCCCCCAGCGTTTGGTGTTGTCGTTGCTGTTGTCTCTGTGGCGGTTGTTGTTGTCCGTGTCGGAAGTGATGGTATCGTCATATTCGAAGGTGCTTGCGGGTCCGTTTACGGTCTCGATGCCATATTTCAGGAGGCCGAGGGCGGTGGCGTAAGCAGATTTCTTCAAGTCGGAAGGGATGTTCTTCTCGAATCCGTTCTCGGGGATGCCGATACGGGTGTTGTAGCCGGTCTTGAACTGGATGAGTTCTTTGAGGTGTTTGAGCTGGGCGCCGCCACCAGTGATGACAATGCCGCAGTTGCTCACCAAGTTGGCGTAACCGGAGTTGTCGATCTCTCTCTTTACAGTTGCGATGATGTCGTCCTCCACGCGGGCGTTGATGATCTGTGCCAGATAGTGCTCGCTGATTTGGATGGGGGCCGGCTGTCTTGGTATAGTGATGATGTTGTTCTGGTTGCTCTTGCTGACGATACAGGTGCCGTGTTGGATCTTAAGCTTCTCGGCGGTATCTCTGGAGATGGAGCAGATCTTGGCGATGTCGGAGGTGATGATGTTACCGCCGATGGCGATCACCTTGGTGAAGACAGGGCTTCCGTTGTTATAGATGATGAGGTCGGTGGTGCCGCCGCCGATGTCGATCAGGGCCACGCCGCGTTGTTTCTCATCTTCGGTAAGGCAGGAGATGGCGGATGCCATGGGCTCGAGGATGATCTCTTTGAATTTCAAGTCGGCATCCTTGCCACAACGCAGGATTTTGTTGATTTCAGCCTCTTCGCCTTTGATCAGCTGGTAGGTGCCCATGACTGTATGGCCGAGCACACCGACAGGGTCGGAGGTCTCCCGGCCATTGTCGATGACGTAAGACTGCGGGATGACGTCGATCAGTTTCTCGCCAGGGTTAAGGCTCACCTTCTCCACATCTCGTTTCAGTCTTTCAATCTCCTGTTGTTGGATAGGATCCTCGTTGCCGTAGCGGTAGAGATAGTGTCTGTAGGTGCTGGTTTTGATATGATGTCCGGCCACACCCACATAGACAGGCAGGTTGTCAAGGTCGCAGTGTACTTGGTTGGTGGCGTTTTGTTTGGACATGCGGATGCCATCGACCGTTTGGAAGATGTTGATGATCTCACCGAATTCCACGCCGGTGGAGTCGGCTCTGCCCCAACCGACCACGTCGATAAGCCCATTCTGGTTTCGATAACCTACAATGGTCACGATTTTGGTGGTGCCGATGTCCAGGCCGACAATCAAATTGTTTTCTGTAGAATTGTTCTTCATAGACCTTGATTTGTTTTTTGTGCTATAACCCTGTTTTTAAAACGTACATCCAATTGTGCGTATCGTTCAAAGCCGAGATGCGAGAGGCCGTCTTGATACACGTGTTTCAGGTTCTCAAGCTTCTCTGCAGCATTTTTTTCATCACCGAAGATGATGATGTGACGGCCGATGGTGGAGACAAGCTCGACCTGGTTTTCGTCGTTCAGATAGAGTTGTCGGAATTGAGCCTTGCAGAATTCGTCCTTGTTGATCTCTTGTGATATCGCAAAAATGGGGCGTAGTTCTTTTTGAATGGTGGCACCTTTCCGGTATGCCTGCCGGATGTTGCCGTTGGCGACGGGAAGGTAGTCGGTCATTTTCTTCGTGAAAGGCAGGAGGTTACCCTTGCTGTCCACAAAAAATTGCTCCCCGTTGTTGTTATATACATGCAGCACGATCTCTTTCAGCGTGTAGTCGATCAGCAGTTTGGTGTTGGAAAAATGGATGAAGTTCACTTTCTCCACATACGGATTTTGTTCCAAGAGTTCGGAGATGGGCTCCAGGTCGATCTCTTTGATTTTTTTCCCGATGATGTCAATGTGGGCCTCTGCCAGCATCTGCTTCATATCCTCGGGTGTGAGGATGACGCACTCGTTATTTGTGTGGGGAGTGATTTTAAGAGACTCGCATTTTTGCTTGGGAATATTGACAATAGCCAAAATCATCAACACGCATATTGTGCTGATTAACACGAAGATAGAAATGATTTTGGCAATTTTCATCAATAAAGGTCCTTTATGAATAATAAGCCACAAAAATACAACTAAAAACAGGAGGCTAAGTGACCTCTTCCATTTTTTAATAAACAAAAAAATGTTAATAATGTAACCCGCTCCAAGAGTGGCGTTTCGGCGATCTCATGGCTTTAAAAACCAGCATTTTTTTCAGGTATTATGTGCCAAAAACAAAAAGGGAGGCGATCATCTCCATGTCGTCTCCCTTCGTGTTCAAAAAGCCCAAGATGTTCTATTTGTATTCTTGAACTTCTACCTCGTTATTTAGGATCATGTTGGCATTCAGGGCGAGGGCGGCCATTTCGTCTTCGCCAGGATAGACGGCAACAGGAGCTATCCAGCTGATATAGCGTTTGATACGTTCAACTACGGGTTTGCCGTATGCGATACCGCCGGTCAGCAAGATGGCGTCCACTTTACCTTGGAGAACGCAGGCGTTTTCGCCAATCTGTTTGGCTACCTGATAGGCGAAGGCTTCCTCGAGCAGTTCTGCTTTCGGGTCACCGGCGATGGCAGCCTTCTCGATAGAGTAGGCGTCGTTGGTGCCGAAGTAGGCCACATAGCCGCCTTTGCCCACGAGAATCTTCTGCATATCTTCCTTGGTGTATTTGCCGCTGAAACAGGCCTTCATGAAGAGGTTCATGGGCAGTGTTCCAGAGCGCTCCGGAGAGAAGGGACCTTCGCCATCCAGGGCTTGGTTGACATCGATGACACGGCCTTGGCGGTGGGCGCCCACGCTCACGCCGCCACCCATGTGGCACACGATGAGGTTCAACTCTTCGTAGGGCTTGCCAATCTCCTTGGCGTAAGTGCGGGCGATGGCTTTGTGGTTCAGAGCGTGGAAGATCGACTTGCGCTCAAAATCGGGATGTCCGGAGATTCTGGCCACGGGCTCCATCTCATCCACCACTACCGGGTCGGCGATATAGGCTGCGTCCAGTCCGATGACCGAAGCGATACTGTCGGCGATCAAGCCGCCCAGATTGCAGGCATGTTGTCCACTGTATCCCATCTTGAGATGCTCTTTCATCAGGTCGTTGATCTTATAGACACCGGAGGTGAGCGGTTTCACCAGACCTCCGCGCCCCATGATGATGTCGATGGAGTGCAGGTCGATGTTGGCGTTTTCCAACTCGGAGATGATGACGTCTCTGCGGAACTCATATTGGTCCGCAATGGTTTCATACTTTGATATCTCTTCGGTGGAGTGCTTGATATTCTTGATGAATGTCTGTTCAGACCCTTCAAAAATGGCGATTTTTGTGGAGGTGGATCCGGGATTGATGGCGAGAATTTTTTTCATAAAAAGGTATTTAGATTAATTATTTGTAGATGTGCTGACAGGGATGGTTTCGCTATAGCTGACACCGGCGTTGGTCTTCACATAAGCGCAGACATAATAGACGGTATCAATCATGGGCAGATCGTAGGTCCACTCAAACTCTTCGTCATAGGTGGATTTGTTGATGATCTCGGATGTGGTATATACATCGCTGAGCGACAGTTTGTCGAAGATGCTGTAGCAGAATCCTTGTTCAATGAAGTAGGTACATCCTCCGTTGTCCGTGACGATGGCAGAGCCGGTCATGGTTTTTCCCTGGGCAGTGCAACTTTTCAATTCTACGGTGGCGGGTTGGAATTTCTGGCATCCTGCCAGGCAGACAGCTAAGACAGCCAGACAGAGCATAAGAATGTTTTTCACCTTTTTCATACTTTTTAAATAAGGATGCAAAAATAAAAAAAAACCACAAATAGTCAATACCTTTTTCAGAGGAGAGTGACTATTTGTGGTGTATGAATCGTGGAGGAGATCCTGTCGGGAAATCATCCGAGACCGCTTATTGCTGGCGGTTTTTGCGATTTTTCAGGATGTCGAGCGCCAGGTAAATGGCGTTGCGCATGGCCTGTCCGTCAGCCATATTCTTGCCAGCGATGTCGTAGGCGGTGCCGTGAGCGGGGGCCGTGCGGACAATCGGCAGACCGGCGGTGTAGTTGACACCGTCAGCGGCCAGGAGTTTGAAGGGGATCATGCCCTGATCGTAGTGCATGGCCAGCACGGAGTCGAAATTCCGATAGGTGCCATTGGCGAAGAATGAGTCGGCCGGGAAGGGACCGAAAGCGTTGATGTGGTTCTGGAAAGCCTTCTCGATAGAGGGTCGCAGGATTTCCTTTTCCTCTTTGCCCAGCACTCCGTTGTCGCCGGCGTGCGGGTTCAAGGCCAACACTGCGATAGTCGGGTTGTCCAATGCAAAATCTTGACGCAGTGTCTGATTCAGGGTTTGCAGTTTTTGGTATATCAGCTCCTGGTTGATGGCAGAGGGAACTTCCTGGATAGGCAGATGGTTGGTGGCAAACGCCACGCGAAGGTTGGGAGCAACCATCATCATAAGGGCTTGGTGCTCCTTGTTGCCAAAGTAGTGCTCAAAAAACTCTGTATGGCCGGGGAAGGTGAACTTGTCGGATTGAATGCTATCCTTGTTGATAGGAGCGGTGACGATGGCGTCGAGGCGTTTGTTTTTCAAGTCGCGGCCCGCGGCATAGAGTGCCCGCTCAGCCATCTGTCCGGCAATCTTCGAACTGGAGCCCAGATCTATCTTGACCTCATCGTCAAAGATGTTGATCAGGTTGGGGCGCTTGTTGGAGAGTTGCTCCGTCCCCTTCACAAACTGGAAGGAGAAGTCCGGGAGATTCAGGGTCTTTTTGTGAAAGGAGGCGGCTTTGGCCAGGCCATAGACCACGGGCGTGCAGATGTCCATGATCTTGTTGTCGGAGAGTGATTTTAAAATCACCTCATAGCCGATGCCGTTTACATCTCCCTGGGTGATACCGATGATATGATGTTTGTTGTCTGACATAGAGTATAGGGTTATTTGTTAGCGTTGAAGGCCACCTCGTATTCTTCGAAGCCTTCGATGATGTCACCAACTTTCAAGTCGTTGCAGCCGTCGATGTTCAAGCCGCAGTCTTGGCCGGAGACGACCTCTTTGACGTCGTCTTTGAAGCGGCGGAGAGAGCCGAGCTTGCCGGTGTAGATGACGATACCGTCTCGGATAAGGCGGATCTTCGAAGAGCGTTGCAGCTTGCCGTCAAGGACCATACAACCTGCGATGTTGCCCACCTTGGAGATGTGGAAGACCTCCTTGATCTCGAGGTTGGCGATGACCTTCTCGCGGATCTCGGGAGAGTGCATGCCGGCGATGGCGTCTTTGATTTCGTTGATGGCGGTGTAGATGATAGAGTAGGTGCGGATGTCGATTTGTTCGGCTTCGGCCATCTTGCGGGCGCCGGCGGTAGGACGCACCTGGAAGGCCACGATCAAGGCGTTGGAGGCGGTGGCAAGCATCACATCCGTTTCGGTGACAGCACCCACAGACTTGTGGATGACGTTGAGCTGCACCTGTTCGGTGGAGAGCTTGAGCAACTCGCCGGAGAGTGCCTCTACGGAGCCGTCCACGTCACCCTTGACGATGATGTTGAGCTCTTTGAAATCGCCGATGGCGATACGGCGGCCAATCTCGTCCAGGGTGATATGCTTTTGAGTGCGGAGACCCATCTCGCGGGCGAGGCGGGCGCGTTTGGTGGCCGTGTTGCGGGCTTCCTGCTCGCTCTCGCACACCTTGAAGGAGTCACCAGCCTGCGGCGCTCCGTTCAAGCCGAGCATCAGGACAGGCGTGGCGGGACCGGCGGATTTGACGGCTTGGTTACGTTCGTTGAACATGGCCTTGACCTTGCCGAAGCAGCTGCCTGCCAACACCGGATCGCCGATGCGCAGGGTGCCGTTTTGGACCAGCACTTTGGCCACATAGCCACGACCTTTGTCCAGAGAGGACTCAATGACGGCGCCCAAACCGGGACGGTTGGGGTTAGCCTTGAGGTCCAGCAGTTCAGCTTCTAACAGAACCTTTTCCAACAACTCTTTGACGTTGGTACCGTGCTTGGCATCAATCTCCTGGCACTGATAGTTGCCGCCCCAGTCTTCCACGAGGATGTTCATGTTGGCCAATTCTGTGCGGATGCGCTCGGGATCTGCGTTGGGCTTGTCAATCTTGGTGATGGCGAACACCATGGGAACGCCAGCAGCCTGGGCGTGGTTGATAGCCTCAATGGTCTGAGGCATCACGGCATCGTCAGCGGCCACCACGATGATACACAAGTCGGTGATCTTGGCACCGCGGGCACGCATGGCGGTGAAAGCCTCGTGACCCGGCGTATCCAGGAACGTGATCTTGCGCCCATCGGAAAGACTCACCTCGTAAGCACCGATGTGCTGGGTGATACCGCCAGCCTCACCGGCAATGACGTTGGTCTTGCGGATGTAGTCCAACAGCGAGGTCTTACCGTGATCCACGTGACCCATGACGGTGATGATGGGGTGACGAGGCTGGAGATCCTCTTCACGGTCCACCTCCTGATTGTTGTCGTCTTCAGCGTCAGCACCAATGAATTCCACCTTGAAGCCGAACTCTTCTGCCAGCAGGGAGATCGTCTCGGCATCCAGTCTCTGGTTGATGGAGACGAAAAGGCCGATGCTCATACAGGTGGAGATGATCTCGGTGACATCCTTGTTCATGAGTGTCGCCAACTCGTTGGCGGTAAGGAACTCCGTCACCTTGAGTGTGTTCTGGTTGGCTATCTCTTGCAGCTCCTGCTCCTCAATGCGCTCGTGAATAAGCTGTCTCTTCTCTTTTCTTCTTTTGGCAGCCTTGTTCTTGGCGCCCGTATTGTCGATGCGCATCTTGGTTTCTTTGATGCGGCGTTGGATGTCTTCCGGCGAAATCTCTACCTTTTCAGGTTCCGGCTTGCTCTTCTTCTCCTCTTTGGCAGGGATTTGCTTGAGGTTTCCGTTGTTTTGTTTGAGGATGCGCTTTCTCTTCTTTTTCTTCTTGTCCTCCTGCGTTACATGTTTGTCTTTCTTGGAAGACTCCTTGGGCTTTTCAACGGGGAGCTCTATCTTGCCCATGATCTTCGGCCCTTGGATTTTCTCCACGCGGGTCTCGATAAAGTTTTCGGGACGAGCGGGTTCTTCTGGCTCTGCGGGCGTGACGGGTTCTTCCTTCACCTCTTCCACAGGCTCTTTGTCAGGAACCTCTTCCACTTTTTCCACGGGAGCCTCTTCCTTTTCAGCCTCTTGTTTTTTGGAGGATCCTTTATGTCCTTTTTTCTTCGGGTTGAGGGTCTCCGGATCAATTTTGTCAATGATCGTAAGGCCTACCAGCGGTTCCACATGAGTCTCGATATGCTCAGGTTTTGCCTTTTCGGGTTGGGGAGTCTCCTCAACGGGTTCGGTGACAGGCTCGGGTTTGGGCTGTTCGGGCTCTTTCTCCGGAGCAGGCTTGGGAGCGGAGGTCTCCGTTTCGTTGTTCTTTCCAAGATTATCGGGTTCCGGTTGGGACGGCTCTTTTTTCGAAGACTCTCTGCCGCCGGGCGTCTTGGTGGCCAAGTCGTCCTCTTGCTTGTCGCCTTGAGCCTTGGTTTTGGGTTCTTGTTTAGAAATAGCGCTGTAAGTACCGATGTCGATTTTGTCGGCTTCGGCCTTCACCATTTTTTCTCCGGCGAACTCCTTGAGCAGTTCGGCGTACATTTCGGCGGACAGTTTGGCGTTGATATTGTCCTCGATCTCAAAGTTTTTCTTTTTGAGAAAGGCAATAAGCGTTTCGCGGGAGATGTTAAACTCTGTTGCGGCTTTTCCTAAACGGGGTAATTTGATTTTTTCCTCTGGCATATTGTTTTTTTAATCTTGGAAATAGTTGATTTGAGATAAATAATGATGAAGATGGTGGAATTAGTCTTTGATGTCAAATTCTTCTTTGATGGCGCTGATCATTCTGTCAACAGTCTCTTCTTCCAGGTCGGTACGCTTCACCAGCTCATCTCGGTCGATGGCGAGCACGCTCTTGGCGGTGTCGCAGCCGATGTTGATGAAGGCGTCGATGACCCACTGGTCGAATTCGTTGGCGAACTCCTCGAGGTAGATGTCCTCTTCCACGGTCACGTCATCTCTATAGACTTCGATTTCATATCCCAACAGTCTGCTGGCCAGACGGATGTTGTTACCACCCTTGCCAATGGTGAGGGCCACCTGGTCGGGTTTCATATAGACATACACCTTCTTCTCTTCCTCGTCGATTTTGATGGAGGAGATTTTGGACGGGCTCAGGCAGCGGGAGATCAGGAGCTCCTTGTTGGGGGTGTAGTTGATGATGTCGATGCTCTCGTTGTGCAGTTCGCGGACGATGCTGTGGATACGGCTACCCTTCATGCCCACGCAAGCGCCGACAGGGTCGATGTGGTCATCGTAGGAGGAGACGAGCACCTTGGCTCTTTCGCCGGGCACTCTGACCACGTTGCGGATGGTGATGAGGCCTTCGTTGATTTCAGGGATCTCGTTCTCCATCAAGCGCTCCAGGAATACAGGGGAGGTACGGGAGAGGATGATGCGCGGCGTTGTGGATTGGATTTCCACGCGGGCAACGACTGCCATGATGGTATCGCCTTTCTTATATCTGTCGGAAGGGATTTGCTCTGCCTTGGGCAGCACCAGCTCCACATGGTCTTCGTCATAGACCAAAATCTCCTTGCGCCATACTTGGCTCACCTCGCCGGTGATGATTTCGCCGATGCGGTTCTCATACTTGTTGTAGATGACATCCTTCTCGAACTCCATGATTTTGGTGCTCAGGTTCTGGCGCAAGGCCAGGATCTCGCGTCTCTGGAAATCGGAGAGACTGATGTTCTCCACCACCTCTTCACCCACTTCGAAGTCGGGCTCAATCTTGATGGCGTCGCTGAGGGCAATCTGGTTGGATTCGTCTTCCACCTCGCCGTCTTCCACAATCTCCAGGGTGTGCTGGATCTCCAAGTCGCCACGGTCCACGTTGACAATGACATCAAATTTGGCCTCCGGGCCGAATTTTTTAGCCAGTGCGCTGAGAAATACGTCCTTCAGAATGCGCATTAAGGTTTCACGATCGATACTCTTGGATTCCTTGAATTCAGCAAAGGTGTCGATAAGGTTTACGTGTTCTTCCATTGTTTAAATGCTTTGTTTGTTCTTATTTTTTACTATTATTCTTTTCTTGCATGATAATAAAAAAACCCCCACCACTGGTGAGAGTTCCCTTCAGTTGAGCTAGCAGGATTCGAACCTACACAGGCAGAACCAAAATCTGTAGTGCTACCGTTACACCATAGCTCAATTCCCTTCATCAAATGAGGCTGCAAAAATACACTTTTTTTAAATACTTTCACCAGGAAAAAAATTTTTTTTGAAGATGCATGATGATAATGAAAAAAATGTATTTTTGCACGCTCTTTCAAGCATGGCCCCTTAGCTCAACTGAATAGAGTATTTGACTACGGATCAAAAGGTTGCAGGTTTGAATCCTGCAGGGGTCACCAAAAGAAAAAAGGATGTTTCTCAATGGGAACATCCTTTTTTTATTGTTTAAAATGTCTCTTCCTGCTGGGACTTTTCGTCTGGCAGGGGTTCATCGTCCAGTTCGTATCGGATGTTTTCGTAGAAGAAATAGGTGGCCATATATATATAAGGTATGACGAATAAGAGGGCGATGCCCAAGGTGCATAGAGACAGGATGACCCATAAGATAAAATTCAGCCAGAGCAGGAGTAGGTCGCCTTTGTGTCCTTGCATGAGCAGGCGGCTTCGGGCCAGCAGCTCTGTAATGGAAAGTTCGGGGTGGTCGTGGGCGACGAAGGCCCAGAGGGCGTAAGCCAAGGCCATGATGACGCCGGGGACGATGAGGATCATGAAGCCGAAGCCGATGATGATGTTCATGAGCAGCTGGAATCCCACGAAGAACCAGAATCGTTTGTAGCCGACGAAGATCAGGGCGGGGTCGGCGAGGTCGTCCTCCCGTGCCGAGGCGAGGTGTGCCACGTAGAAGCCGTAGTTCATCGGATAGACGGCGATGGAGGCGACCATGAGCACGATGTACAGAATGATGGCCCATGTGCTATAGTTTCCTTGTTGGAAACCAGCCGTCAGGATGGTGCGGGCCATGTACACGCATCCTGCGATGATGGAGGAGACGAGCATGTAAACGAAGGTGAGTCCCGCAAAGGACCACCATTTTCCCTTCAGTGCTGCGAGGGCTGCTTTTCTTATTTCGGAGTTGATCATATTGGTGTTTTTATAGGAGGAATGAGAGGATTATGCCCTACATCATTTACGGCGGCTAAAATAATAAAAATCCTCATACCCTTTTCAGGGGATTTTTGGTTGGTTATACCATGTTATTTTATACTACCACAACTTGAGGGCGGGATGGGGTGGGTGAGGGATTGTAGATCCCTTGCGCTGCCGCGGGCGTCCGGGCATCTTCGAACTCCCAGTCGCAACCGAGTTGCGCTTGTCTTTTGTTTTTCGTCCCTTCTTATGCCAGCAAGCTGTCAACGAAGGTACTGTGAGGGATTGGAGATCCCTTGCGCTGCTGCGGGCGTCCTGGCAAGAAAAACCATTGCTCCGCAATGACTTTTTGTTTCCATCCCTTTTTACGAACGCAAGCGTTCGACAAAGGTAGGGATTAAATATCCCTTACGCTGCCGCGGGCGTCCTGGCATCTTCGAACTCCCAGTCGCAACCATGTTGCGCCTGTATTTTGTTTTTTCGTCCCTTCTTATGCCAGCAAGCTGTCAACGAAGGTACTCAAAACAAAAAGGAGCATGCTATTGCATGCTCCTGGGAGTTCTCAGCTGCGGAAAGTGAGGGATTCGAACCCCCGGTAGCTGTGACACTACGGCGGTTTTCGAAACCGCTGCCTTAAGCCACTCGGCCAACTTTCCGTGTCTCGGTTTTGAGGCCGCAAAAGTATATTTTTTTTTGGTATCTCTAACCAGATGGGCTAATTTAATTCCGAAGCCTTTACAGAGAATACTTTCCGTTGGGTGAACAGCAGGATGGCGGCCAGCACCGCGCCACAAACGTCGGAAAGGGTGGCGGCTACCCAGACACCTGTCAGTCCGTTGCCCCCGGCTCTTTCAAACAAGATCGGGATGATGAAACTCATCGGCACCAAGAAGAGCACCTGGCGGGAAAGACTGGTGGTGATGGCAATCCAAGGCTTGTCGATGGACTGGAAGAAGTTGGAGTTGGTGATGGTGAAACCGATCAAGGGGAACATCACCATCATGAAGCGCGTGGCGGGGATGGCTATCCGGATCATGTCTTGGTCGGCCGTGAAGACACGCATCATGTAGTACGGGAAGATACAGGAGATGACACTGCCCACGAGTCCGACAAGGACCGTGATCTTCATGGTGAGCAGGAACACGGCTTTGAGGCGCTCGGGATGGTCGGCGCCGTAGTTGTAGCCGGCGATGGGCTGCATGCCTTGGCAGATGCCGATGATGAGCAACACAAGCAGGTTGCCGTAGGTGTTGACAAGTCCGCAGGCGCCCACGGCAAAGTCACCGCCGTAGGTCAGCAATTGCTGGTTGATGATGCCCACCACGCCGGCGGCAGCCACATTCATCAGGAAAGGGCTGAGACCTATCATGGTGATATTCTTGAAGATATAGCCTCTGGGCTTCCAAGCGTGCTTCTTAAAGTGGATGAACGACTTCGGGTTGATGAAGTGGGCGACGGCGACGACAGCCGTCACGAACATGGAGATGGTGGAAGCAGCGGCGGCGCCCACGATGCCCCACTTGAAGCCGAAGATGAAGATAGGGTCCAGGATGATGTTCAGGATGGCGCCGCCGCCCAAGACGAACATCGATTTGAGCGGATAGCCGGAGGCGCGCATCAGACCCGCCAGATTGAAAGTGACGGTGGTCAGGAACATGCCCGGCAGGATCACCAGCATGTACTCGCGGGCATACTGGAGCGTGTCGGCGGTGGCTCCGAACTTCATCAGGATGTTATCCATGAAGAGATAACTGAAAAAGATCACCACCACACCTAATACCAGCGTGAGAATCATGCTGTTGCCCAAGATGTTCTCCGCCCAGTTAACGTCCTTTTTACCCAGCACGATGGACATGCGGGAGGCAGATCCCACCCCGACCAGCGCACCGAAGGCGTGGATGATGTTCATGATCGGCATCGTGATGACCAGTCCGGCGATCGCCAGCGGTCCTACTCCGTTGCCGATGAAGATACGGTCGGCGATATTGTACAGCGAGGCAATCACCATGCTGATGACAGCAGGCAAGGCATACGTCCACAGAAGAGTACCTATGTCTTTAGTTTCCAGTTCTTTAGTCTTGTCGATTGTCTCCAATGCCATTCTTTTTTTCAAAGGTGCAAAAATACAAATTTTCCTAAAAGTTAGTTGTTGGCGGTATCGCCTTTTTCAGAAAAAGATGAGGATAATTTTGCTGGATAAACCCGAAGTCATGATTTCGTGTACAAGTTGTCGCCTTATTCCTGACTTTTTTATACTTTTGCGCTATCAAAGAAACCACAATAATTGAATTGACACTATGCTTGAATATTTCAACGAAGCGCCCTATTCCGTCACCATCTGTGACAAGGATGGCAAGATTTTGGAAATGAATGAGATGGCCGTGAATGTGCTCAGTCACGGTCAGCAGATTATCGGCAACAACCTCCTGGACTGCCACCCAGAGCCTGCCCGTACCAAGCTGGCTGAGATGCTCCAGAACCACAATGTGAATGCTTACACCATCGAGAAGAACGGCATCAAGAAGCTCATCTATCAGGCACCTTGGTTCCAGGACGGCGAGTTTGCCGGCTACATTGAGCTCTCGATGCCCATCCCAATGGAGATGCCGCACTATGTACGGGTGCCGAAAGAGTGAAGATACCAGATTTGTTGATCTGTAGTATTTTATAGCAATTGTCCAACGGAATCAATTCTTTCATAAGCTATTTTAACATATTCCTCGGAAATGTCATATCCGATGAAATTTCGCTTGTTTTTCAAAGCTGCGACGGCGGTTGTCCCACTACCCATGAAAGGATCCAACACAATGTCATTTTCAAAACTATACAGGTTAATAAGTCTATGAGGTAGTTCTTCAGGAAAAGGAGCTGGATGCTTTACTCTTTTGGCACTTTCAGTATTCATCTTCCAAATACTTTTGGTCCATTCTAAAAAATCTTCTTTGCGAATAGTGTCTTTACCTTTTGTTCTTTTTAGATTTCCTTTGCTGAACACTAAAATGTATTCGTGAACATCTCTTAGACTAGGATTCGAAGCGCTTTGCCAACTTCCCCAAGCACATGATCCACCTGCTGAAGCCGCCTTGTCCCAGATTATTTGTCCTCTGTTGTTAAACCCTATATCTGTCATAATTCTGCCAATATGATCTGACAGAGGAATATAAGGTTTTCTTCCCACATTGGCGATGTTAACACATGCTCTGCCACCATTGATAAGAACACGATATGTTTCTCTCATAACTTTTTCAATCAATTGAAGGTACTGATTAAGTGTAAGGTTTTGATCGTATTCTTTTGTGACATTATATGGAGGTGACGTAATCATCAAATGGACAGAATTGTCGGGTAGTTCATACATGTTCTCAGCAGTGTGTTGGAAAATGTTATTGATGATTTCGTTACTGATAGAATTGACATTTGTATCAGTGATTTCCACCAAATTGATACCATTGTATAGGTTGGATTGGTAAAATTTTTCAGCATTATGGCCCTCTCTGGCAGAAACGCCAAATGATGAGGTTTCAGTACTTTTTCTCATACATTCAGCATTTCAATAAAACGTTGCCCTCTTAACTCATCAGAAGCTTCCTGACTCGCAATAGATATAAGACGCCCCAATTTTTCGTTGCTCATCATTGAACTAAAGTAGTTCATGTTTGCATTAAGAATGTTGGAAATGAAAGTCTCAATCTGATTAGGAGAATCGTATGTCTCAAATCCTTTTTCAGGTGTCTCACGTATGAAACTGTTGCTCGTAGGGTTTGGATAAAGAGAGATAAATTTCTGTATAACACCACTTTGTTTCAAACAATCAACCTTTTTAACATAACTTGAAGTGATGGGGGAATTTCCAAGGATGATAATAGGTATTTTTTTTGCTTTAGAACTATCAACTCTTAAGTTGATGGATTTTCCGATAGCCTTTAACATACTATCAGAGCGAAGCAGAGAAGGGTTCCCTTTGTGAGTTGTATAATCCCCACAGAAAACAAAATCGGCATTGTCGTCATAGAAATAGTTGTTCACTATTCCCATTTTAATTTCAAATATTAACTTAATGTTTTCAGGCCTTTGAATCGTACTTGGAGATGAACAAAAGGCTAGGTCGGCAGCACTTTGACGAGTTAATCCGATCTCCTCACATACAACACCATTGACGGCATAAAGATTGTTTTGTCTTGCAATTTGAGAAAACAATTCCTTACACCATTTTTCAGTAGTTGAACCAATGAAACTGTTTCGTGCTTGGGGAGTGTTTACTTTAGCATCATCATTTTTAGGTTGAAAGGCAAAATATTTGCCTCTAATGTTAACCATCAAATTTTCAATACTTGACAAATTGATGGCGTAATTGAAGAAGTTTACTTCATCTTGAATGGTCCACATGCGCATTTCTTTTTGAAGCATTTACTTATCATCCAGCATACAGGCGGTTCAGGACTCAAAAAAAGCGTGGAAGTTTTCTTATCCACGCTCTGAGGCCGTCGGTGCCCGTAAAAGTTGATAAGTCCACATCCACGCAATGCGCAGACGTTTACAAACTTATTCGCAACTTTTACTTCTTGAAATTTCCGACGTTTCAGAGCAGTGCCGAATAAATAGCAAACGCTATGATTATTACTATTAAAATTACTTTATCTTTCTATCTTTCAAATTAATTACTATTAAAAAATATGGTTTATAAGGTTTTTAGCTTATGTCAAAAATCGCTGCAAAAATAATAAAAATCATAATGATGG
The DNA here is from genome assembly GCA_017615595.1 of Bacteroidales bacterium. GTDB lineage: Bacteria > Bacteroidota > Bacteroidia > Bacteroidales > WCHB1-69 > F23-D06. The sequence goes on along the minus strand of JAFZZT010000043.1, from coordinate 792 downwards.
AACCACTTTAGATTAGCTTTTGCGCGTATTTATTTCCAGCAGATACCGACCTGCACCTGTGGTGTCGTGTCTTACAACCTTTTCTTAATCAATACAAGCCCTTGTCATGCAAGGATGATACAAAACACCAATTTTAACAAACAATAGTTAAAACACATTGGTAATCAATATGTTGCAAAAAAATATTATCTTTGCGGCAGGATTAGAAAACGTAAGATATGGAAGAATTAATATCCCGAAGAGGCAACTACAAGAGGTTGCTCAGCTACCAGAAGGCAGATGTAATTTATTGTCTGACTTATTATTTTGTGGAGCGTTATATACGATATAATGACCGCACAAAAGACCAAATGCTACAGGCTGCCCGTTCGGGCAAGCAAAACATCATAGAAGGTTGTGCGGCAAGTGTTACCAGCGCCAAGACGGAAATACGGCTCGTAAATGTGGCCAAGGCGAGCCTCCAGGAATTGCTGGAGGATTACGAAGATTACCTGAAAACACGAGGTCATCGCCAATGGGAAGAACGTTCTGTTGAGTGGGAAGCCATGCGGAATTTGGGTCGGGTGCACAACGATGCGGCTTTTTTTTATGAATCTTGCTCAAACTCGCCCGCCAGAAACCATCGCCAACATGTGCATTGTGCTCATCAAGCAAGCAGATTTTTTACTGTTCAGGCAGCTCAAGCGCTTGGAGAGGGACTTTCTAGATCATGGCGGTTTCAGTGAGAAAATGGCCAAGTTACGGAATAATAGGCACAGTAGCAAAAAGTGAGGGGTGGTCGCGTCAGCGGGC
>JAFZZT010000042.1 GCA_017615595.1 Bacteroidales bacterium | reverse complement strand
TGTCCGTGTCGAAGGTCACCGTGTTGGACTCGTCACTCGTCAAGCCGTTGGTGCAGTGGGCCACCACATGGGCCACATAAGTCACGTTCGGCGTCAGGTCGGTCAGCGTGTAGGTGGTGGCGTTAGCCGTCACCGTGCTCCAGGTGCTTTCCGTGCTGATGCGGTAGTTGATCTGCCACTCGTTGGCCGTGTTGGCCTCCTGTTGCCAGGTCAGGATCACCGTGGTGTGGTTGTTGGGATCCAGAGAGGCGCTCAGGTTGGTCGGGGCCGGACAGGTCTGCTGCTCTTGGGCAGTCGTGAAGGAGACGGCCGTCGTCCAGTCGCTGCTCGTGTTGGCATCGCATACAGCCTGTACGCGCATCTGGTAAGCGGTGTTCGGCGTGAGGCCGGTCATCGTGTAGGAGGTGGCGTTGGCCGTGGCGCTCTGCCAGTTGCTGGCGGAAGCGGCCTTGTACTGCACATTCCAGGAGGTTTCGGTGCCGCCGGCGGTCCAGGAGGCCGTGGCGGTGTTGGTCGTCACGTTGTTGACGGCAAGACCCGTAGGAGTTGCGCATGTGACAGGCGGCGTAACGGAAGAGTCCATGCTGATCACCAAGTTGTCAATGTAGGCATACGCTGAAGTGGTGGTGTACTCATTCTTGAAGGCCACATAGTGACCAGTGCCCGTGTAGTTGGCAAAGGAGACCGTCCGGGCCACCCATGTAGAAACTGTCGAACCAGGATAAACCGTATCCACCGGCACGAAGGTGCTGGCATCGGTCGTGCTGCCAATAACACCCACGATCAGACGGTCGGGAGAGTTCGTAGCTCTGTACATAAAGGTAGCTGTCAAGCTATTCATCGGGATGGAGCTATCAAACTCAGGCGTAATAGCGATGTTGTAGGTACCAGATGTACCCGTAAAGAAGTAGAGGGAACCCACACCCTCGTAGTGCGTGGAATTCACATATGGTCTGTCAGAGCTATAGGTGTTGATCTTGCTCCAGCAAAGCGGATAGACGGTAGTACCGGTTCCATAGGTGTCAAAGCCCTCTGTGTACGGCATATTGACAATGGCGCCGCAAGAGGTGTGACCCGAAGACACGGTGCTCCAGTAGCTGAGGTCACCGCTACCGCAGTCGGCTTGCACATACACATCATAAGACGTGCTGGCGCTGAGACCTGTAATGGTGGTCGGGTTAGAAGCATTGCTGATAGTCGTACCGGAGCCAGGGGTGAAGCCCGCAGGACCATACTCAAGATTCCAGTTCGTCTCACTGCCGCCAGCCTGCCAAGACACGCTCAAAGAGCTTTGGTCCACAGTCGTCACCGTGACGTGCGTAGGCTTCGGACAAGACGGGATCAAGTTGATGACCAAGTCGTCAATGTAGGTATAGCAGCTAGCAGAAGGATTACCATTATAGAATGCGATGTATTGGCCCGTTCCAGTGTAGTGGCTGAAGTTGACTTCTCTCTCCACCCAAGTGGAAACCGGGCTGCCGGGATAAATCGTGTCCACAGGCACGAAGGTAGTCTCATCGGTCGGGTTGGTCATCACACCAATAATCGTACGGTCGGTGGAATTGGTCGCCCTATACATAAAGGTAGCCTGCAGGGTGCTCACAGGAATGGTGACATCAAACATCGGAGTAATGGCGATATTGTGAGTCGGAGAAGTAGCGAAGAAGTAGAGAGAACCCACACCCGCATAGTGCGTGGAGTTCACATACGGTCTGACAGAGGTGTAGGTGTTGATCTTACCCCAGCAGTTCGGATAGGCGCTCTCGCCTGTTCCATAGGTGTCGAAGCCTTCCGTGTAAGGAAGCTGAGTGATGGCATCGCAAGCCGTGGCGACCGTGACACCCGGAGAGTAGTTACTGGAATCGCCACCATCACAAACCGCTCTTACATAGAAGTCGTAGTTGGTGGAAGCGTTCAGACCGCTGATAGTATAAGGATTGGTTGAGGCAGTCTCCAAGGTGCCGTTGCCAAGCGTGAAACCGACAGGACCATATTCAACCACCCAAGTGGTGGCCGTGCCATTCTCCGTCCATGCCAAGTCGATGGAGTTGGTCAAGACACCCACTGCATGTACTTGCGTGGGCTTAGGACAGGTAGGAATGTGCTCTATTCTGACATTGTCCACATATCCGTAGTTGTAGTTGGAAGTCGGTTGCGGAGCTCTGATGGCGATATAGGCACCTGTTCCTGCATACTGGCTCAACGGAATCTCGTAGTTGGCGTATGCCGTAACCTGTGTGGTGACGGTAGAGACGAGCATAAAGGTGTTAATATCGGTCGGATCTGTCATCACACCGATTTCAAGGTTGAACGGATAGCTAGTGCCCAACGCTCTGGCATCGAAAGAGAGCTGCAGTGTGTTCATAGGCAGAACGGTCACATCCACTTCCGGTAGGATGGCGGTTTGGTCATCGTAGGTGCCGGATGTAGTGTAGGTGTAGAAACGAATGGAGTTGGCGCCGGAAGCAGCCGTAGAGGAGCTGTTGTAGATGATCGGATAGCCGGAATAGGAGGTTGAGGTGCCTTCATTGTGGAAAGTCCAGCAGTTAGGCAGGTTGTTCACAGAAGCAGAGGTGCTGGTACTACCCGTATAAGTGTCAAAGTTCTCCATGTAAGGAAGGGTGCTGATGGCGGCGCACTCAGTACGGTCGCTGACCACAACCCAGTTACTGTAATCACCTCCACCACAATCACTTCTCAAACGGACATAGTAGAGGGTGTTGGGAGTCAGGTTGCTCAGCGTGTAAGGAGCGGCGGTAACCGTACCTTCAGGAGTCCAGGTGGTACCGTTGGTACTGGTCTCCATTTCCCATGAGGATTCATAGTTGCCGGGAGCCCAGTTCACGGTAATGCTGTTCTGTGTCACCTCTGAGAAATACACATTGGGAGCGATACACGTGATGGTGTTGTCACAATCCATACCGAACTTGATGTTATTACGGGAGGAATAGGTGCTGGCACTTGAAGGACTGGTCATAGAGAATGGGGAAGAATCATTATAATATTGCAGCGTCATACCAGTGGCTGAATGCGCCTTGAAGGTATAGTTGCTACTGGTTGAATATGAACCATGATCGTTCCTGACCACCACAACCAGGTTGCGAGTACCACTGTAGGTGAATGCAGAGTCCAGCGTGATGGTAACCCAGTTGTCGGGACCGTTGTTGTTGTAGTTAATAGAACCGCTATAGACCAAGGTCAGGGAATCGGCAGGCACCCACGTGGACAAGGAAGTCAGGTCGGTTTCTGCCAGATAGATGTACTGGTTGTTTTTGGTCTGGGCTGTGGAATAGATGTACTGGAACCCGATGGAGTGGATGTCACCGGAGTTGTTGATCTCGCTGGCCAGATAGAGCTGTTGCACGTATGAATAGTTGTAGAACGTGTTCAGCGGAATATTATAGGTGGTGGTGGTGCCCGTTCCTACAATATTGTCACCGCCAGCCAAACATCCAGTGGTGAAATTCCTAGTAATGGTAGGTGCGACACCCTCGTTACACTCAGAGGTTATCGTCATGGTGTAGGAAGTCAAAGGTGTAAGGCCGGAGATCATATAGTTGTCTCCAACGACCGTCTGGGTAACCCAGTTCTGTTGTCCGGCCTCCGTATAGGATACCGTATAGCCTGTAGCGCCAAAGACGGCTTCCGTCCAAGTAACCAAAGCGGAAGTTCCGGTGATCTGGCTGACCTCCACATTCGTAGGAGGACTACACAAAGCGGTGGTGGTAAAGGTGTGAACATGGCTCCAGGAGCTGAAATCAACGCCCGTTCCGCAGTCTGCGCGGACATACACATCGTAGGAGGTGCTGTAGTCCAAATTGCTGAGTGGATAAGGCTGGAAACTGACAGGTTCTGGTGTTCCTGTGGTGACAGCCATGCCATGAGGCACGACCACCAATTCCCAGTCAGTCTCGTTACCGCCCGGCATCCAGCTGATATCCGCACTTGTAGCTGTGATATTGCTGGCCGTAACATTGGTCGGCTTGTCACAAAGAGGTGTAAGGTCCACCATGATATTGTCAATGTATCCTTCATTGTAGTTGGATGTCGGTTGCGGAGCCTTGATGGCGATATAGGCACCGGTGCCGGTGTATGAAGTCAATGGCACTTCAAAATTCTCGTATGTGATCGAGGGCACGCTGATGGTCTGCACCGGAGTGAACGTAGAAGCGACAGTCGGGTCTGTCATGACACCGACCACCACATTGAATGTATAGCTTGAACTCATACGGCGCGCATCGAAGGAAATCTGCAGGGTGTTGATCGGGTAGGTGTTCACATCGATCTGCGGCAGGATGGCGATCTGGTCGCTGTAAGTGCCGGAGGTGGTGTAGATGTAGAAACGCATGGCGTTAGTACCGGATGCCGCATAGGAAGAACTGTTGTAGATGATCGGATAGCCGGAATAGGAAGTACTGGTACCCGTATTGTGGTTGGTCCAACAGATAGGCAGGTTGTTGACAGCCACTGAGGTGGTGGTGGAACCAGCGTAAGCATCAAAGTTCTCCATCAAAGGCAGTGTGGAGACTACGTCGCACTCAGTAGCGATCAAAATCACATTGGAGTAGTTGCTGTATTCGCCGCCGCCGCAGTCAGAACGCACATAGACATCGTAAATCGAGGAAGCGGCCAAGCCCATCAAGGTGTACGGATTGGTATAGACCGTCTCGATCGTACCGGCTGCTGTTCCGGGAGTGAAACCGGCAGGACCGTATTCAATCTCCCAACTGGTGGCAGTTCCCACTTCCGTCCAAGCCAACGTGACACTGTTGGTTGTGGCATTGGTGGCGGTCACATTAGTAGGTTTCGGACATGCAGGGATGAGTTCCACACGGACATTGTCCACATAGCCATAGTTATAACCGGAGGTCGGCTTCTGCGCTCTCAACGCAATGTATTTGCCCGTTCCTGTGTACTGGTTAAAAGGAATCTCATAATTCTCATAAGTGGTCAAAGAGGTGGTGATGGTCTGGATGGTGACAAAGGAGTTGCGGTCCGTAGGATCCGTCATGATACCTACATCCAGATGGAAAGGATAGGAAGTGGTATTGTCTCGAACATCGATAGCGATCTGCAAGGTGTTCATCGGATTCGTGTTCACGTCGACAGGAGGCAGGATGGCGATCTGGTCATCGTAAGTGCCGGCGGTGGTGTAGGTGTAGAAACGCATGGCGTTGGATCCGGAAGCTGCATAGGAAGAACTGTTGTAGATGATCGGATAACCGGAATAGGAGGTAGAGGTTCCTTCATTGAGGTTGGCCCAGCAAGAAGGCAGGTTGTTGGTAGACACGGACGTGGAGGTGGCACCCGTCCAAGAATCGAAATTCTCCATGAACGGCAAGGTTGTCAGATCAGAACAAGCAGTAGTGGCAATCACCGAGCGCCAGTCGCTATATTCGCCGCCGCCACAATTACCTCTTAATCTAATATAATATGTTGTATTGGAGGTCAAGCTATTGATTGTAAACGGAGAGGCTGTCACCGTACCTTGCGGTATCCAGTTGGTGCCGTCTTCGCTGTATTCCAACTCCCAGGAAGTCTCCGCATTGCCAGGAGCCCAAGCAATCGTGACGCTTTCGTTCGTCACCTCGGAAACATACACATTAGGTGCAGCACAGGTAATGGTGCTATCGCATGGCACACCGAAGATCACGTTGTTTCGAGTAGAGGTTGCCGTACCATCGGAAGGAGGAGAGGTGATGCTATAGGCTGTGCCATCCTGATAAGCGTAGCGGCACAGGCTCTGACTGGCAGTGTGACAGCTGAAATAGTTGGTAGAGGTCCAGGTACCCGTCATATCCAGCACAATGACCGCAAGGTTGTCGGTGCCGTTATACTGGAACGGGGTGGTGAAGTTGATGGTATTCCAACCAAGCGTAAAGGTAACGTTGCCGCTATAGACCTGCTGTGCAGAAGCCCCACTCAACCAGGAGGAACCTGAGGTGGAAGAGGTGTTCATCAAATAAATCTGCAAATTACGGGTCGGGTCATCCACCGTGGTGCATTCAAAAGAAATGGAATTGATTGATGAAGCGCTTCCCATCTCAGAAGACAAGAATATCTGCTGGGAATAGCTATATTCATACAGAGAGTATTCCGGAAAATAACCGGTCGTGGAAGTACCGGTTCCGATTGCCAAGTCTCCGCCCACAAAGCAGGACTTAGTATGGACAGTGGTGAAAACAGTGTCTGCATTACCCATGTTGCACTCAGAAAGCACAAACACGTCATAGTCGGTGCCGGCGGTGAGGCCAGAGATCATATAGGAAGTGCCCGTCACCGAATGGGTAGTCCAGTTCTCCTGACCGGCTTCTGAATAACCCACCGTGTAGCCAGTCGCGCCATACTGGGCTGGGCTCCATGAGACCAACGCACTGGTGGCGGCTACCTGACTAACCCCAACGCCAATGGGTGACGTGCAGAACGGGTCGGTGGTAAAGGTGGCCTTGAAAGACCAGTCACTATAGCTGCCACCACCACAATCCGCACGCACATACACGTCGTATTGGGTGTTGTCCAGCAGGGTGGTCAGCGTGTAAGGGTATGAATAGGCAGTTTCAGGCGTGCCGTTCTCCACAGGAGTGTTCGCGGGAACCGCCACCACTTCCCATGCAGACTCCGAACCCATAGGGGTCCAAGAGACATCACAACCACCGGTCGTGTAGTTGCTGAGTGAGACAAGAGTCGGCTTTGGACAAGCGGGAATCAAGTCAACAATCAGATCATCCATATAGCCATAAGCGGCCTGAGAGGTGTATGCATTCTTGAAGGCGATATATTGTCCCGTACCTGTGTAGTTGGCAAAGGAAACAACCCGCTCTTCCCAAGTAGTGATACCGGCACTGGGATAGACGGTATCCACAGGCACGAAGGTAGTGGCATCTGCATAATCATCCATAACACCCACGATCAGGCGATCGGTAGCATAATAGCCTCTATACATGAAAGTTGCTTGCAAAGAGTTGATAGAAATCGATTGGTCAATTTCGGGCATCACGGCGATGTTGTATGTGCCAGATGTGCCTGTGTAGAAGTACAAACTACCCACACCACTGAAGTGGGTGGAATTGACGTATGGACGTTCACCGCTGGTGTACGTGTTAATCTTGTGCCAGCAAGAAGGATAAGCAGACTCACCCGTGCCGTAAGTATCGAAACCGTCCTGGTAAGGCAGTGTGGAGAGAGCCTCACAAGAAGTAGTAAATCCTTTACCCACCCAAGCGCTGTAAGCGCCGCTATCAATACAATTGGCACGCACATAAGCGTTATAGTGAGTGTTCGCATTCAAGTTGGAGAAAGTATAGAATGTGTCGGTGACAGCGGTACCGGATGTGGTGCTGTCCGGAACAATGTTGTCAGAAATATAGACTTCCCAATCGGTTTCATGATCACCGGTAGTCCATGAAAAATCGGCGGAGTTGGTGGTCACATTACCAACAGTAAGATGCTTTGGATTAGGGCATTGAACACTGCCCATAGTCAGTCTCACATTAGCTCTATTATAGGTTCTGGTACCTGTATTGGTGCCTGGATGTGAGGTATATGTTGCCGGATTGGAGTCACTTTGGCGATACATACAACGATAGTTCGAGCTGGTGGATGTGTACCTATAAGAAAAAGAAGAGTTGTAGCTGTTCACAGACTTGGTCACAATAATCACCAAGTTGTCAGTTCCGTTATAGGGGAACGGACTGTCCAGCGTAATGTTAAACCAGCCCTGGGTAGTAGGATTTGGAATGTTTGTACCATCATAGACCAACGTAAGATCGTTGGCAGGGGTCCAATCGGTGGTTCCAGAGATTGTAGAGCGGGTAGTATGTCCCATATATACCTTTAAAGTAGTATATATGTAACTGCTTGTGGCCGTACCTCCGTAATAATACGCAACGTCGGTAATAAAACCAGCACTTTGAATCTCAGAAGCGAGGTAAATACTCTCGTTCCACGAGTTATTGTACAAATTGTTAAAAGGACATGTGTAAGACGTAGATGTCCCCGTTCCAACAATGATCTCCTGAGAGAATCCACTTACGCCAAAGGCCATTAGCATAAGCAACAAAATGTAAATTTTTTTCATAGAAGTAATATTAGATTAATAATTAAATTCGACATGTAGCGTAATTCAACACAATGACTTACTAATGAGCAAAAGTAACAAAAACAACTTAGGATATATTCTTTACACCCTATATTTTTATAAACAAAATATCAACAGCCGCCGACCAGAGACCAGCTAACAGCTAACGGCCAACATCATACTGCTCAAATACCGAGTTCTTGCTGATGAACTCGGGTACGACCTGTTTCATCTTGATGACCATGTCGGGAATGTTCACCCTGACGGAGAGGTCTTCCAATTCAAGGATATCAGGCAAAATCTCCTCATAGGTATATTTGCGCGCCTTGGCGATGAAGATGCTCTTGTGCTCGGTCTCGATGGTGTTCTCGCTGTTGGAGAGGACCTCCTCGTAGAGCTTCTCGCCCGGGCGCAGGCCCGTGTACTCAATCTTGATATCTACATCGGGCTTGTAGCCGGCCAGCTCTATCATGTGGCGGGCGAGGTTGTCGATCTTAACTTGTTTGCCCATATCGAAGGCAAATATCTGAGTGCCGGTGGCGAGGGTGACGGCCTCCATCACCAGACGGCAGGCCTCGGGAATGGTCATGAAGAAGCGGGTGATCTCGGGATGCGTCACCGTCACAGGACCGCCCTTGGCAATCTGCTCCGCAAAGCGCGGGATGACGGAACCGTTGGAGCCCAGCACATTGCCGAAACGGGTGGTCACGAAAGTGGTGCTCCCCTCTCTCCTACCCGACTCAATCGCCAACCCCAACGACTGGATATAGATTTCCGCCAGACGCTTGGTGCAACCCATAATGTTGGTGGGGTTCACCGCCTTGTCCGTGGAAATCATCACCATCTTCTCAATACCGTACTCTATGCACTTGTCGGCCACATTGTGCGTGCCGAACACGTTGACCTGCACTGCCTCACAGGGATTCTCCTCCATCAGGGGGACATGCTTGTAGGCGGCGGCGTGGAAGACGATCTGCGGACCATATTTCCGGAAGGCGAAATCCAGACGCGCGGGCTGACGCACATCGCCGATGACAGGCACAAAGTCGAGGTCGGGGAAACGCTCCTCCAGCTCCAGCCGGAACTGATGCATGGGCGTCTCGGCATTGTCGAAGAGGATCAGCCGCTTGACGTTGAAGTTCACCAGCTGGCGACACAGCTCCGAGCCGATGGAGCCCGCCGCGCCCGTGACCATCACCACCTTGCCTTGGAAAGTGGCCGTGATCTTGTCGGTCTCGATCTTGATCTCCTCACGACCCAACAGGTCCTCGATGCGCAGCTTACGCACCCCGCTCTTATGGCTTCCGTCCGGCGAGACCTCGTCAATGGACGGAATGATCAAAGGACGGAGGTTATGTTCGTAGCAATAACGCAGCAAGCGGTCCCGCTCATATTGCGCATCCGTGTCGGTGGTGAACAGGATGCCATCCACCGAGAAGTCGTGCACCACCTGGTCGATGTTCTCATAATCATAAATCGGCAGGTCCGAAAGAATCATCTGGTTGCGCTGCTTCTGGTTGTTGATGAAGCCTAAGATTCTATAGTGTTTGGAATTCTTAAGGCGAACCACCGCCGCCAAGGATTTTTCCGAGGTTCGGTAAACCAGCACCCGAAGCATGCTCTTCTCCTCTTTGCGTTTGTTCAGATAGAATTGATAGCCGGAGATCATGCCCAACCGGAGCGCCAACGACAGGAAGATGGTAAAGAAGAAATCTGCGATCAGCGCAAAATAGACTCCGGAGAAGAGTTCTTTGAAGAGATAGATGACAAGCCCCATCAACAGGACTTTGGCAAACGCCTCCACCACAAACCGGATCATGTCGTTGAAGGTGGTGTGGCGGATGACGAGCTGATGGCTCTTGAAGATCAGTTTGGCAGCCAAGGTGCAGACCAGCGCCGACAGGATCCACAACAACGCGAACTTGCCGGTAGTATAGGTAGTGCCGCGCAGGTATCCCAAAAGCAGTAAAGCGATCATGGATGCGACCAATGAGAGAATGGTATCGACCACAAAAATCACTTCAGCACTCAAAAACCTGTTGAAATATCGAGCTATCTTATTAAATACAGACATATTGAGAACAATTCAAGTATTTGACAATCAGATTCTTTCCACCTTCTCAACCTGATCTATGGTTTTCAGTTTGTCAATCAGATCGGTGAGGGCACGGACACTCTGAATGTAGAGCATCATCGTACCTGTAAATACATTATTCTTACTTTCTATGTTGAGCATGCGGATATTCAGATCCATCTGGGAAGAGACCACGTCAATAATCTCCTTGATCATCCCCTTGCGGTCGAAGCCAGTGATGCGGATTCCCGAAAGGAAAGCGATATTCTGGCCTTTGCGCCATTTGGTCTTGATGATACGGTTGCCAAACTTGGACATCTGCTCGATGGCATGGCGGCAGCTGGTCTGATGGATCACAATGCGGTTGTCAGCCACCTGGAAGCCCACCACTTGGTCGCCAGGCAACGGGTTGCAGCAGTCGGCGAGCACATACTTGATCTGCTCGTAGTCATCGTCCAACATGAAGACATTCGGTGTCTCGTTGAGCTGCTCGTCAATCAGCTGGTCCAGCGTCTTGTTGGCGATCTCTTCAGACACCTTCTTCTGGAACTCCGCCATCTCCTTGGGATTCTTCATGGAGAGGATCTTGTGCACCTTCTCCTTGGTGATCTTATTGGTCACAATATCATTCCAGAACTCTTCGGGAGATTTCTTCAGGGTGGCGGTCATGATCTTGTTCAGGTTCTCCTCGTTGTATTCCACCTTGAACTGGGCGAAATATCCCTTGAGGATCTCCTCGCCCGTGACATTCATCTTCTTCTGCTCGTTGCGGAAGAAGTCGCGAATACTGCGCCGGGCCTTGGCGGTGCGCACCGACTCCAGCCACTCCACCTTGGGCATCTGTTTCTTGGAGGTGATGATCTCCACCTGATCGCCATTGCGCAACTCCTTGTCAACCGGCACGATGTTGTAGTTCACCTTAGCACCGATACAATGGTCTCCCAGGTTAGTATGCAGCATGTAGGCAAAATCCAGCACCGTGGAACCTGCGGGCAGGGTCTTCATGTCCCCCTTCGGAGTAAACACATAGATCTCTTTCAACTCGAGGTTCAGACGAACCTCCTTGAGGAACTCCAACGCATCGGCATCTTTGCTGTTAAGGATCTCGCGCGTTTTGGCGAGCCATTCTTCCAGTTTGTCGCCGACGTCGATATCGGTCACATTGGACTCTTCGTTCTCCTCTTTGTAGTGATAATGGGCGGCCAGACCTTTCTCCGCAATCTCATCCATACGTCTGGAGCGAATCTGCACCTCCACCCAACGTCCCGCCTTGCTCATGGCGGTCACATGCAACGACTGGTATCCGTTTGCCTTGGGATGCACGAGGAAGTTGCGGTCTCGCGAGGGGTTGGTTTGATACATCAGACATACCACCTTGTAGATACGCCAGCATATCTCGAATTCGGAAGACTCGGGACTGTCAAAGACAAAACGAACCGCGAAGATATCATAGATGTCATCAAACGGGATATTCTTCCTCACCATCTTCTGATGGATGGAATAGATGGACTTGGTCCTGCTGGACACCTCCACGTGTATGCCTTGGTGCTCCAACTCTTCCACAATAGGCTTCACAAAATCGGAGATGATCGTCTTGCGCTGTTCCTCGGTCTCCTTCAGTCTGTCAGCGATAAAGTTGTACTCGGAGGGGCTGGTATAGCGCATCGCATAGTCCTCCAGCTCACTCTTGATGCTGTAAAGACCTAGTCTATGGGCAAACGGCACATAGAAGAACGACGTCTCGGAGGCAATCTTCAGCTGTTTCTCTGACGGCATGGACTCCAACGTCCGCATATTATGCAGACGGTCGGCCAGCTTGATCAGAATCACCCGCACGTCCTTCAACATGGAGAGGAATATCTTCTTATAGTTCTCGGCCTGCAGCGAGATATTCTTGTTGTCGATGACGAGATCGCTGATCTTGGTCAATCCGTCGATGATCTCTGCCACCGTGTCTCCGAAGATCTCCCGGATGTCTTCCAGGGTGTATTCCGTATCTTCCACCACATCATGCAGCAGGGCGCATACCACGGAGGTGGTGCCCAGGTTCATCTCCTTGCAGCAGATCATAGCCACCGCGATGGGATGATAGATATAGGGCTCGCCGCTCTTGCGGCGCACCCCGTTATGCGCGTTGGTGGCCAGCACGAAAGCCTTGCGGATCAGCTTGCGGTCCGCAGGGGTCGTCCTGTGATAGACCACCTCCAGAAGCTCATAGTACTTGCGGACGATGGTTTTGTTCTCCAGCTCCTCATTAGGGACATAGACGGAATTAGACTCCTGAGTCATAGTATCAATGGTTTGAAAATATGATCACTATTGTACAATCAATTTTTTGGTTACTACTTGACGATTGTCATCCATCCGGAGGATGTAGCAGCCCGGCTTCAGGTCGGTGAGATCCAGACGGGTGACGCCTTGCTGAAGCATCGTCCGGCGCACGATGCGACCTGACAGATCATAAACCACACAGGATATTTCGAGGCTTTCCGTGTTGGCGGTCACATAGACCTCGCCCGTGGCGGGGTTCGGATAGAGAGTGTATTGCGAAGTGGCTGGCGCCGTATGGTGCTCGACACCCACCGTGTTGAGAGCCAGGATCACGGCTGCATGGGCATCCACTTTGCCATGTCCGAAGCGTAGCTGGCCAGACGTCTGGGTGAAGTTGTCCTGATAGGCACTCTGTCCGATGATGTCCATCACCTGGGCTGGGGACAGATATGGGTTGGCCTGCAGTATCAGGGCGCACACGCCGGCCACGAAGGGGCCCGACATGGATGTTCCCGACAGAGAGATAAAGCGATAGGTCCGGCCGTTGAAGGTGATGGTCTTGGTATAGGTGCCCGTATAGGTGCTCGTGAAGGACGAGAGGGCCGACACCACATTCTTGCCCGGGGCGGAGACCGTGGGTTTCATCGACATGGTGAATCCCGGACCGGAGCTGGAGAAATCGGCGATGGCGCCCCCGATGTTATAGCCTGCGTTGTTGGTATAATGCGACTGGTGGGCCGCCACTGTGATCACCTGCTCGATATTGGACGGGGTGCTTACCGCGTAGAGGTTGTCGCCTGCCAGCGAGTTGGACCATTGCGGGATCGTGGTGAAGGTTCCGCCCCAGTTGCCCCAGGCCTTCGTGAGCTCGGCCAGGTTCCAGGCATGGAAAGCGCCCGCCTCGGCCGTCACACCGATGGCATACTGGAAATGGGTGTTCTTCTTGACACGCAAACGCACATTCGGCGCATGGTTGTACGGATTGGTGGAGACCACCTCATAGTTGAAGACCACCGTATCACCATCGATGACGAACACCGAGTCAACGTAGGTGTCCTGCAGCGTGGACACAAACGGCGTGGAGGCCAGCACCTGGTAGCTGCTGTTCATCACCAACAGCTGGAAGGCGAAAGGTATGTTGACCGCGTTCGGGGAATTGGTGATGTTGTCGTAGTTGGTCATGCTGATAGAGGCGCCCCAGTAGGCCCCGGAGGTGGGTGGGAAGTTAAAGCGGCTATAGATGGTGTCTGTATGCGTGAAGTTCTTGGCAATATGGAAGTTGACATCACCGTTATTGCCGGCAGAGGAGACAAAGACCACGCCCAGGTTGGACAGACGCTCTATCTCTTCGGCGAGGACACCCGTGCCGTCCATGTTGTCCATGAAATAGACACCCCAGCTCATGCTGATGACGAGACGTTTGCCCTCTTGCTGCGCCACATCGTACATCCAGCGCCAAGCATCGATGACACACTGCACATAGTTGAGGTTAAGGGAGCAGAAAAGCAGCTCCGCGCCGAAAGCCACGCCGCGGTATTCCGTGCCTGCGCCCGCGCCTGCCGCGATGGAAGCACAATGCGTTCCATGATAGGCAAAATCATAGTCGCCAGACGTGTCACACTGGGCCGTCAGCAGCGCCTCCGGGCCCACATACTCGGTGCCATAGGTAAAGCCTTCCGGCGCAGGACCTGACGTTTTGTACTGGTCCCACGCCCGCAACACGCGGTAGCTGATCATGTTGGTATCGTAAAACACCGGGTGCGTGTAGTCGAAGCCCCAGTCCGTGACACCTATAATCACCCCCTCGCCATTATATCCCTGCGGGAGTCCGATGGCATTCCAGACGCTGTCCACACGGCCATCCGGCACGGCATGGTGCAGCCACATCTGGCCGAAGGCCGCCTGGAGGGTTATCATCAATACAATAGTAAAAGTCAATTTTTTCATATCCGTTATTTTTAAACTTTAATTTTTCATACTGAACTTCAAGATGTTCAAGAACTCTTTCAGCTCGGGATTCTGCTCCTTCATCTTCTGGAACTGCTCATCCGAAGTGAGGATGGCCGTCTCAATCACCTTACTCTCATTCACCACGATCTCGAAATCATCCACGTTCATCTTGAAATGATGGCGCCAATACTCGAGCACTGCCCGCTTGCGCTGTCTGAGCTCCTCCTCCTGGATACCGTTGGAGACCTCCACCGTGAGTATATCGTCTTGATAGGTCGGCTGGGTCTTCTTGAGAATATAGTACAGCATCGGGAGGTTCTTGAATATAGCCTCGACCACCTCGTTCCAATTCGACTCCAAGGTCTCCTCTTTGGGTTCGGAAGATTCCTCTTGGGGATGTTGTTCCTGCTGAGGTTCGGCAGACGGCTCCTGCTGATCTTGGGTGTGGGTCTCATCTTGCGAATCGACCTCGGCACTCTGGCGGGATGTCAACTCCTTGATGGTGGGTATCTGCTGAACGGCGGGGTACCCCGGGAAGTTGAACGGTGCCTGCGACATCTTCGGTATGGTGGATTGCGCCGTGGCAGTCTGAGGTGCTGCCTGAGCGGTCGGCGCTCCGCTTTCCTGGTTATTTACGCTCCTGCGATTGCCTGGCTTTTTTATAGATGTAATTGGCATTGATCTGCATCAAGCAAAGCTCTATCGTCAGTCGTTTGTTATGGGCCTCTTTATAGTTGAGATCGCACTGGTTGGTCAGCTCGAGTGCACGGATGAGCAACATGCGGTCCGCACTGCGGGATTGCTGCTGGAACTGTTGCTTCACGGAATCTGAAGCCTCCAGCAACGGCAGCGTGGCCGGATTCTGCGCCATCAGCAGGTTGCGGAAGTGAGTGGCCAAACCCGTGATAAAGTTCTGGCCATCAAAGCCTTTCGCCAGGATGTCATCCAGGAGAATGAGGGCATCCGACACCTGATCACTGAAGATGAAGTCTGTGATGCGGAAGAAGTTATTCACATCGAGGACGTTCAGATGGGCGGCCGCTTTCGCGTACGTCAGATCCTGCCCCACCGAGGTCACGAGCTGGTCGAAGATGGAGAGCGCGTCACGCAGCGCGCCGTCAGCCTTGGAGGCCACGAGGCGCAGGGCGTCCTCATCGGCATTCACCTGCTCCTGAGAGGCGACATATTGCAGATGCTTGACGATGTCTTTCTCGGAGATGCGCTTGAAGTCATACACCTGACAACGAGAAAGGATGGTCGGCATAATCTTGTGCTTCTCGGTAGTCGCCAGGATGAACTTGGCGTAGGCGGGCGGCTCCTCCAGCGTCTTGAGGAAGGCGTTGAAAGCCTGTGCCGACAGCATGTGGACCTCATCGATGATATAGACCTTGTAGGCGGCGCCTTGCGGGGGGACCCGTATCTGCTCCACCAGATTGCGGATGTCATCCACCGAGTTCTTGGAGGCGGCATCCAGCTCAAAGACGTTGAAGGCGGCAGATTCATTGAAGGCCTTGCAAGACTCGCACTCGTTGCAAGGTTCACAGTCCTCTGTCAGATGCTGGCAGTTGAGGGCTTTGGCCAGGATACGCGCGCAGGTGGTCTTGCCCACCCCTCGCGGACCGCAGAAGAGGAATGCCTGGGCCACCTGGCCGGTCTTCACCGCATTCTTCAAAGTGGTTGTAATCGCATCCTGCCCCACCACCGAATGGAAATTGGCAGGCCTGTATTTTCGTGCCGAAACGATAAAATTATCCATAATCCTACATTAATATTTCAAGGGTGCAAATATAAAAATTTTTCTTTACCTTTGCCGCCGCATTTAAAAACACAAATCATGGGTTTCTTTTCCATATTTTCCAAAGAGAAAAAGAAAGAGTTAGACGACGGATTGCAAAAATCCAAAGAGAATTTTTTCGCCAAACTGGCCAAGACGGTAGTCGGCAAGTCCAAAGTCGATGACGATGTGCTGGACCGTCTGGAAGAGGTGCTGGCCACTTCTGACGTAGGGGTCACCACCACCCTCCAGATCATCGAACGCATCGAACAGCGCGTGCAGCGCGACAAGTACATCGGCACCGAGCAGCTCAACGCCATCCTCAAGGAGGAGATCGTGGGGCTGCTGCTGGAGAACGACATCGAGAAGGTCAACGACTTTATCATCCCCGAGCAGGAAGGGCCGTACATCATCCTGGTCGTGGGTGTCAACGGCGTAGGCAAGACCACCACTATCGGCAAGCTGGCGCATCAATACAAGAAGAGAGGCTACTCGGTGATGCTAGGTGCTGCGGACACCTTCCGCGCCGCCGCCATCGAGCAGTTGGAGGAGTGGGCCAAGCGCGCTGACGTACCCATCGTGACTCAGAAGATGGGCGCCGACCCCGCCGCCGTGGCCTACGACACCGTGGCCTCCGCCCTCTCCCGCCAAAGCGATGTCGTCATCATCGACACCGCCGGACGACTGCACAACAAGACCAACCTGATGAACGAGCTGGTCAAGATCAAGAACGTCATCCGCAAGCTGGTGCCCAACGGACCTCACGAGGTGTTGCTCGTCCTGGATGCCTCCACCGGCCAGAACGCCTTCGAACAGGCCAAGCAGTTTAGCGCCGCCACGGAGGTCAACGCCCTGGCCATCACCAAACTGGACGGAACCGCCAAGGGTGGCGTGGTCATCGGCATCTCCAACCAGTTCCAGATCCCCATCAAATACATCGGCATCGGCGAGGGCATCGACCAACTGCAGGTCTTCAACCGCGCCGAGTTCGTGGACTCCCTTTTCCCTGACAACTGGTAACCACTCCTCATGCGCATCACCATAGACGACCACTCGGGCTTCTGTTTCGGCGTCATCCATGCCATCGAGGCGGCAGAACGGTATCTGCAAGATCATGATACCCTCTTCTGTCTGGGCGACATCGTACACAACAACGAAGAGGTCAAACGCCTCTCCGACATAGGGTTACGCGTCATTACGCGCACCCAGTTCGAGCAGCTGCACGACACCACCGTCCTGATTCGCGCCCACGGCGAGCCGCCACACACCTACGAGGTAGCCCGCCAGAACAACATCACCCTCATCGATGCCACCTGCCCCGTGGTGCTCCGACTGCAACAACAAATCCTGGACTTCCACAAAGAACAGGACCAGCAGATCCTCATCTTCGGCAAGAAAGGTCATGCTGAAGTCATCGGCCTGCTGGGACAGGCGGAAGGACAGGGCATCGTCATCTCCTCGGAAGAGGAACTCGACCGTATAGACTACTCCCGGCCCGCGATGCTGTACTCGCAGACCACCCAGAGCCTGGAACAATACTACCATCTCATCCAGACCATTAAGGATCGCTACGAGGCAACGGGCAACGGCGATCTCTTTCAATACAAGGACACCATCTGCCGCAAGGTGGCCAACAGAGCCACCCAGACTGCCGAGTTCGCCAGCCAGCACGACATCATCCTTTTTGTCTCGGACGAGAAAAGCTCCAACGGCATGTATCTCTTCCACATCTGTCAACAGCACAATCCCAACAGCCATTTCATCACCCAACCGGAGCAGTTGAAAGACATCGACTTCTCCCAAGCGGCATCGGTGGGCATCTGCGGCGCCACCTCCACCCCGCGCTGGCTCATGGAGAAGTGCGCCCAATATTGCCAACAATTGATCTAAAGATATTCAAGAAATAACAACGATAAAAGAATACATTATGAAAAGAGTCATCATCAGCGTAAGCGACAAGACCGGCCTCATCCCTTTTGCCGTAGGTCTTGCGGAATCAGGTTTTGAAATCATCTCCACCGGAGGCACCAAGAAAGCCTTGGATGCTGCAGGCGTCCCGACCATCGGCATCAGCGACGTGACCGGCTTCCCGGAGATCATGGACGGGCGCGTGAAGACCCTGCACCCCAAAGTGCACGGCGGCCTGCTCGCCATCCGCGACAACAAAGACCATCAGAAGGCCATGAAGGACAACAACATAGACCCTATCGACATGATTGTCGTCAACCTCTACCCTTTCAAGGAGACCATCTCCAAACCGGATGTCACCTGGGCTGACGCCATTGAGAACATCGACATCGGCGGTCCTACCATGCTGCGTAGCGCTGCCAAGAACCACCAGTTCGTCACGGTCGTCTGCGACCCGAACGACTACGGCAAGGTGCTGGCAGAGCTCCGTGACAATGGCGAGACCTCTTTGGATACGCGCCGCAAGCTGGCTGCCAAGGTGTTCCGTCATACTGCCGCTTACGATGCCTGCATCTCCGGCTACCTGACCGAACAGGTAGGTGAAGCAGAGCCCGAGAGCATCACGCTGTCATTCAGCCGGAAACAGCACCTGCGCTATGGTGAAAACCCGCATCAGGAGGCCACCTTCTATGCCGGCCGCAAGCAGGGCTACTCCATCGCCTGGGCCGAGCAGCTGCACGGAAAAGAACTCTCCTACAACAACATACAAGATGCTGACGCCACCTTGCAGATCCTGCGCGAGTTTGACGAACCCGCCGTGGTCGCCGTCAAGCACAAAAACCCCTGCGGCGTGGGTCTGGGAGCCAACGCATTAGAAGCCTGGCAACGCGCCTACGAAGCCGACCCCGTCTCCATCTTCGGCGGCATCGTAGCCTCCAACAGAGAAATCGACCTCGCCACCGCCGAGGCTATGAAGCCCGTCTTCTTAGAGATCATCCTCGCCCCGAGCTTCACCCCCGAAGCACTGGAGCACCTCTCCACCAAGAAGAACATCCGCCTGATGACCTTCGAACCCTCCAAGGAGAACGCCGACGACAAGATGTTCATCAGCGTGCAGGGCGGCATGCTCTCACAATCCATCGACCGCTACTCTACGGAAAATTATGATATAAAGGTCGTTACAGAGAAAGCACCCACAGACGAGGAGATGAAGACCTTGCTGATGGCCATGAAGATCTGCAAGCATGTACGTTCCAACGCCATCACCGTGGCTGCCGACAACAAGATCGCCGGCATCGGGGCCGGACAGATGAACCGTGTCGGGGCTGCCCACATCGCACTGGAAGAGGCCAAAGCCAAGGGCATCACCCAAGGACTCTGCCTCGCCTCTGAC
Source organism: Bacteroidales bacterium (assembly GCA_017615595.1). GTDB lineage: Bacteria > Bacteroidota > Bacteroidia > Bacteroidales > WCHB1-69 > F23-D06. The sequence goes on along the minus strand of JAFZZT010000042.1, from coordinate 11,864 downwards.
GCCTTTTTCCCCTTCGACGACGTGGTCAAGATGGCCGCGGAGTACGGGGTCACCGCCATCATCCAACCCGGCGGCTCCGTCCGAGACGAAGACTCCATCAAAGCCTGCAACGAACTGGGCATCGCGATGATCTTCACGGGAGTACGGCATTTCAAACATTAGCCATTGGCCATTAGCTATTAGCCGTTAGCTATTGGTCTTTAGCTATTGGTCTTTAGCTGTTTGTCTCTGGTTTTCAGCTGCTGGTTTTTGCATTTTTATAACCACCCACTACGGATATTAGTTCATTTAACTGTTTTTCAATTATCAACAATTTTTCACAGAATTCATCATAAACCTTACCCGATAAATAATTCACTCTCATTGCTATCAGCAGTTGAGTTTCAATTTCAAACGCTGAGCCAACACCAATGAACAAAAAATGCATATATTCCTTATTCGACCTCCTTCCAGCACCCTCTGCAATATTGGACGCTATGGACACACTCGAACGTCTCATCTGATCAGCTAATCCATATTTTTCATATACAGGAAATAATTTTGTCAATTCATAAATATCTACTGCGAAAGAAATAGCATTTTGCCACATTCTCAACTTTCTAAAATCTCTCATAAACTAATGTTTTATTATCATACAGTTAATACGCTGCAAAAATACAAAAAAATATACAAACATGAAGTGAAAAGAGTGATTTTTTATGCATAACAGCTAAAGACCAAAGACCAATAGCCAACATCTACAATCCTATCATGGCCCAAATCACACCTCAAATCGAAGAATCCTGGAAGCAGGTCCTTTGGGATCAGTTTCAGGCGCCCTATTTCGCCGACTTAAAAAGTTTCTTGGTAGAAGAAAAAAGACATTACAAGGTCTTCCCACCGGGACCATACATCTTCAATGCCTTCGACTCGTGTCCTTTCGACAAGGTCAAGGTCGTCATCATCGGACAAGACCCTTATCACGATGACGGACAAGCGCACGGACTGTGCTTTTCAGTGCAGGATGGAATCCCCTTCCCGAGGTCGTTGGTCAACATCTTCAAGGAGTTGTCGGACGATGTTGGCTTCCAGATGCCTCGCAGCGGCAATCTGCAGAAGTGGGCCAAGCAGGGAGTCTTGCTACTCAACGCCACACTGACGGTACGGGCGCACCAAGCCGGCTCCCACCAAGGTCATGGTTGGGAGACTTTCACGGACTGCGCCATCCGAAGACTATCGGAACAACGCTCTGGCATCGTATTCTTGTTATGGGGGAACTTTGCCATTCGGAAACGGGAACTGATTGACGAGCGCAAGCACTATGTACTAACCGCCGCACATCCCTCTCCTCTCTCCGCAGCACGTGGGTTCTTTGGCTGCCACCATTTCTCCAAAACTAATGCACTACTCCAATCCATGGGCCAAGAGCCTATAGATTGGCAGTTATGAAAACGGGGTTTGTTGGCTTTTGATCTTTAGACCTTCTCTTTTAACGACTAACAGCTAACAGCCAATCACCCCTTCTATCTCCTCATAAATACTCTGAATGGCTTCCGGCTTGGCGAATTGGAGGATGTTCTTCGACATGTCGGCACAGCGGGCGTCGTCTTGGATGAGCTCCATCAAAGCAGGATAGAGTTTCTCTTTGGCCTCGCCGTCCGGGATCAGGATGGCGGCATTCTTCGTGGACAAAGCCTTGGCGTTGAAGGTCTGGTGATCTTCCGCGGCATACGGGAAGGGCACCAGAATGACGGGCTTGCCGACTATGGATAGCTCCGAGATGGCCAATGCGCCGGCACGCGACACGATGACATCGGCGATGCTGTAGGCATCATTCATATTCTTGATGAACGGCACGATGCGGATGTACTCGTCCTGCTCCGCCAGCAGTTTGGAATCGATGTTCCGGTAGAACTGCTCGCCCGTCTGCCACAGCAGCTGGACGCCGGCCTTGCGGAAGTCGTCCAAGTGGGCGGCCATGGTCTCGTTGAGGGTGCGGGCGCCTAAACTGCCGCCCACCACCAACACCAACTTCTTGTCGGGCACGAAGTTGAAATACTCATACGCCTTCGGATTCTTGTTCTCAATATGCAATATCTCGGCGCGCACCGGGTTGCCGGTCTTGACAATCTTGTCGGCGGGGAAGTATTTCTCCAGACCATCGTATGCCACGCAAATCTTCTTGGCCTTGGGAGCCAGCATCTTGTTGGTCACGCCGGGATAGGAGTTCTGCTCCTGCAAGAGTGTGGGCACGCCCAGACTTGCGGCGGCCTTCAGGGCAGGACCGCTGGCAAAGCCCCCCACCCCAATGGCGATGTCGGGCTTGAACTCCCGGATATAGTTTTTCACCTCCCGCATGGCTTTCAACAAGACAAACGGAAGCTTCAGGTTGCGTCCCAAAGCCTTCAAAGAACGATCACGGGAGATACCGTAGATAGTCAGTCCTTTGATGTCATAGCCCGCTTCGGGCACCCGTTGCATCTCCATCTTGTCGTTGGCTCCTATGAAAAGGAACTCTGCATCGGGTTGTTCACTTTTGATTTTGTTGGCAATGGCCAGAGCCGGGAAGATATGTCCACCCGTGCCGCCTCCGCTAATGAGATAACGCTTACCCATATCCATTGTTAAACTATTAAAAATTAAACTATTAAATTATTAAAAAAACAGGAAAAGTTAAGAAACTAAGGGATTAAGAAGTGAAGGAGTGACGGTAGGGAAAAATGGGATTTGTCCAATCATCAATTGATCACTGACAACTGCTCACTGCTCACTGCTCACTTTTTTCCTGTACGCCTTCATCGTGTTGAGCAGGAGGCAGGCCATGGTCATGGAGCCCACGCCGCCGGGCACGGGCGTGATGGCCTCGCAACGCGGCGACACATCCTCGAACTTGACATCGCCGCAGACCTTGTAGCCCTTGGGCTGACTCTCATCGGGAATACGATGGATGCCGACATCGATGACGGTGGCGTTCTCTTTCACATACTCGGCCGTGATCATCTCCGGCTTGCCGATGGCGACAATCAGGATGTCGGCGCGGCGGCACACCTGCGGCAGGTTCTCAGTACGGCTGTGGCACACGGTGACGGTGGCGTTGGCGTCCTTCTGCAACAGCATCATCGCCAGCGGTTTGCCCACAATGTTGCTACGTCCGATGATGACGCAGTTCTTGCCAGACGTCTCCACACCACCTCTGCGCAACAGCTCCATCACACCGTAAGGCGTGGCTGGGGCGTAACAGTCGTTGCCCAGCAGCAGATTGCCCATATTGACGGGATGGAAGCAGTCCATATCCTTCTTCGGATCCACATGCGCCACCACCTTGTCCATGGAGACCTGCTTGGGAAGCGGCATCTGGATGATGTATCCGTCCACCTCCTCGTCAGAATTCAAGAAGTCGATGGTGTCCAGAATGTCGCGCTCTTTCACATCTGCGGGGAACTTATAGGCAGAGGCGATATAGCCCACTCCCTTGCACTGTTTCTCGATGCTGTTGACATAGCTCAGGGCGGCGCCGTCCTCCCCGGCAATGATCACGGCCAGATGCGGGGCGCGCTGACCGCGGTCCAACAAACCCTTTACTTCCGTGGCGATTTCTGTCTTGATGGTGGATGCAATTTCTTTTCCGTCAATAATTCTGGTCATATGTTATTAAGACTTTAACTTTATACTCAGCTTTTGGCTATTAGCCTTTAGCTTTCAACTCAAAACTTCTAACTCCCAACTCCTAACTTCTAACTCCTAACTCCTAACTGACAACTGCCAACTGACAACTGCCAACTCCTATAAAGGTCTCCGGCCCGGGGCGTTCATGGCGCGCAGCAGGTTCTTGGCCTTGCCGCCATTGACCATCTTCATCATCTTGCGGGTGTCTTCAAACTGCTTGATCAGCCGGTTGACATCCTGGATGTCACTGCCACTACCCTTGGCGATACGCTTGCGGCGCGAGCCGTTGATGATGTCCGGGTTGGCACGCTCCTGCGGGGTCATGGATTGGATGATGACCTCAATGCTCTTGAAAGCATCATCGTCAACATCAAGGTCTTTGACCATCTTGCCCATGCCGGGGATCATGGACATCAAATCCTTGATATTACCCATCTTCTTGATCTGCTGGATCTGGGCCATGAAGTCGTTGAAGTCGAACTGGTTCTTGGCCAGTTTCTTCTGCAGCTTGGCGGCCTCTTCCTCATCGAACTGGGCCTGGGCTTTCTCCACGAATGAACGGATGTCGCCCATGCCGAGGATACGTTCCGCAAGACGGTCGGGATGGAAGACATCCAGCGCCTCCATCTTCTCGCCGGTACCGATGAACTTGATAGGCTTCTCCACCACGGAGCGGATCGTCAGGGCCGCACCGCCACGGGTGTCGCCATCCATCTTGGTCAGGATGACACCGTCGAAGTTCAGCTTGTCGTTGAAGGCCTTGGCCGTGTTGACGGCATCCTGGCCCGTCATGGCATCCACCACGAAGAGGATCTCGTGCGGATTGACGGCATCCTTGATGTTGCCGATCTCCGTCATCATCTCCTCATCGATGGCCAAACGGCCGGCGGTATCGATCAAGACGACATCGTAGCCGTACTCTTTGGCATATTTCACGCCGTTTTTGGCTATCTCGACAGGCTTCTTGTTGTCCTCTTCGGCATACACAAAGACGCCGATCTGCTCGCCCAGCACCTTGAGCTGGTCGATAGCGGCGGGACGATAGACGTCGCAGGCCACCAGCATCGGCTTTTTATGACGCTTGTTCTTGAGCAGGTTGGCCAACTTGGCAGCGTGGGTCGTCTTACCGGAACCCTGAAGACCCGACATCAGGATGACAGCCGGGTTGCCGTTGAGGTTGATGTCCACCGCCTCGCGCCCCATCAGGTTGATGAGTTCGTCATAGGTGATCTTCACCATCAGCTGGCTGGGAGAGACGGCGTTCAGCACATTCATGCCGAGCGCTTTCTTCTTCACATCATCGGTAAACTCTTTGGCGATCTTATAGCTCACATCGGCATCCAACAGGGCCTTGCGCACCTCTTTCATCGTCTCGGCCACATTGATCTCGGTGATCCTGCCTTGGCCCTTCAGTATCTTAAACGAGCGTTCTAATCTTTCTGATAAACTTTCAAACATTATTCTAATTTTTCAACTTATATAGAAAAAACATCTATGCAAATTCGCGGCGGCAAAGATACGATTTTTTGGGCAAAAGACAACACGACATCAGCATCTATGGATTGTGAAAAAAAATGTACTTTTGCCGCATCATCTTAAAAACCCCTTAACAATGAAAAAGAGTTTAATTTTATGTCTGAGCATAGCTGTAATCGCCTTGTTCTCAGCATGCAACAAAAATCCCGAAGGCACCTTCAACCCTTCCAAGAAAATCCAGAAAATCTACAAGGTAGAGAACGGGGAACAAGTCCTTTCCGAAGTGTGGAACTGGAACGGCGACCTGCTCATGTCCATTGAAGAGTATAGCGGAATGGACATATACACCAGCACATTCACCTACGACAACTCAAATCGTCTGTTGGCCATGGACAATGCCTCTTCTCATAGCGAATGCTTCTATGACGGCAATAAGATCGAGAAGATAGTGGTCACCTCCTATGGCGTGGAAGTGGGCTCATACGAATTCGAGCATAAAGGGAACAAAATCAGTCAGATCGAAATGGAATTCGACTTAGGTCTGGAAGACTTCGATTGGAAAAAGGCTGCCATTGCCAACCCGATGCGCTTCCTGATCCCAGAGCTTTACCAGACGGTGATAGCTGCCTTGGAGCGCTGTTCCAAAGAGGCCAAGGGAGAAGAAATCACCATGGATCTGACATGGGGCGGCAACAATGTGAAGACCATCGAAGTTCGCTATACCGGCTTCTTCGGTACTGTGACCGAGACGGTGGATCTGACCTACGACACCAAGAACAACCCCACCTATGGCTTGCTCGCCCAAATAAGCACCAATGCCGTGGCCAATCTCTTCGTAAACAAAAACAACCCGCTGACCATCAACACCAGTATCAGCAATTATCTTTTCAACAAGCAGACATTCACCTACGAATACGAAGATAATTATCCTGTAAAGGTCACCTGGGAAGATGTGGATGATCCGGGCACCGCGGATGAGGAAGTCACCGTTTCCACGATGATATACGAATATTAATATCGCATAGTCTTTCGGCAAAGACAGCTGATGAACACTCTTGAAGCGCCTTTCATAGGCATCAACCGTCACCGCATCGGAATAGATGGCGAAGGGGTGACCACGCTGGCGGCCTTCCATGGCTGTCCGTTGCATTGTCGCTACTGCCTGAACCCCAGATGCTTGGATGCCGAAGCGACCGTGCATCACTACACTCCTGAGTCGCTTTACCAAGAGTTGCTCATCGACAATCTCTACTTTGTAGCCACCGGCGGAGGAGTCTGTTTCGGCGGAGGCGAGCCGCTGCTCCGTCCCGACTTCCTCCACCGTTTTCACGAACTCTGCGGCGACCGCTGGAAGATCACCCTGGAGACCTCGTTGAATGTGATGCCGGCCGCCCTGCAAGCGGTGCATCCCTTTATCAGCCACTACATCATCGACATCAAAGATGCAGATGAGCGGATTTACGAAGCCTACACGGGGAAATCGAATCGTCTGGTGTGGGAGAACCTGCGCTGGCTGGCGGAGCACACTGACCCCACAATGGTAACCATCCGCGTGCCGCTGATCCCCGAGTTCAACAGCGAGGAGGATGTCAAACGGAGTGTAGTAAAAATCAAGGAGTTAGGATTTTCGCAGATAGACTGCTTCACTTACAAGACAGAGTTTCCAGTTTTTTATATCTTTGCACCTCAAAAATCAAACGATTATGAAACGAGGAAAACGAACTTGCGAAATCCTGAAAGAGGTACGACAGCGTGTGGCGCGAGAGAACGACATCCCGCTGGAGACGCGCGTATGCACGCACGAGGGCGACTGCCGAGGCACGTGTCCTTATTGCGAACACGAGGTGCGCTACCTCGAACAGGAGCTGGCCAAACGCCGGAGTCTCGGAAAGGCCGTGACCGTGGCGGGCATCGCCGTCTCTGCTTTGATGATGAGCGGCTGTCACGAACAGCAAACTCCCGACACCGCCCCCGAAGAGAGTACACCCTCCGAAATGGCCACGGAGGCTGCCACCCCGCAGGTATCGGAAGAGTCAACAGACCAAGAAGTCCCTCCTGCGCCCGGCCAAGCCGAATTCCCATATCCGGGCGAAGAAGTGATACTAGGAGTGTTTGAACCTATTGACGAACCTTCCGACACCAACCCAAGTGATACTTCTTCGGATTCAGAGTTGTGGTATGAAGAGGGAGAGGTTGTTGAGCCATAGCTTATTGCAGACCATTTTAAGGATTCCGGACAACTATTGAGGTCCACATCTGCCCGCTGGCCGTCAGGTTTGCCGGGCAGATGTTCTTTTCAATATTTCTTCCGCTTCATATTTCCTGTATATGGAATGGAATAAATTTGTACTTTTGCACTCGGCTTAAAAAGCCTACTCTCACCAACGAAAGGAATATTAAAAAAAGGAGCGTCATCCGTCTTGACGTGATGAACAGTGCCACGCTTCTCCAGTTTTCATGATTGCCAAGGCACCGGTAATCCACAAAAAACTCAAAAATGAAGAAACTACTACTTCTTCTTGTCGCCGCATTGATTGGAATCTCAACGGCTCATGCACAACACAACATCGAAATAGGCTACCATCCCGTAGGCGTGGCCTTCGTCCCATACAAAAAGATCCAGAACGGCGACACCATGTTATGCAGAGGAATCTACAAATCTTTTTATGGTGGCACTTTCAGATACTATCATGGCGAATCTTTTGGAGTTACTGTTAATTATTTCCATGGCAGAATCATCCACAACGATAGATTCTACACATTACAGGACATGTTCGGCAACCGCAAGGAAAGAGTCAACAGAGTCAATTTGATTTTTTGCGGCAACATGGCCAGTAATGGGAAGCGATTTCAATTATGTTGCAGCACCGGCGGCGGCCTTGGCTACTTGTCTGGTTGGAATGGTCCTTCCATGGAAATTTGTCTATACCTTAATGGAAGGATGAAGCTTTACTTAACCAACACCGTGTTCATCCATGTTGGAGCCACTGTGTTGCCGAGTGTGAATTTCTGGAGAGGCATTCCAGCACGACTTGTGGCACAGGCAAATCTTGAAGCCGGACTTGGCGTCACGTTTACGGGACATTCAAAGTAAAACCACATAATTCTTAAGCAATGAAAAAAATCCTCGTTTCCATATTATTATCTTGCTGTGTTCTATATGGTTATACACAATCATATTCAAGCAGCATGCCCATCAACAAGGATTTGGACAAGCTCATCAGCAAAGCTCTTGCCAAGGGTGCGGATGCCAATGGAGTATATCATTTGTTCAACAAGAGCAATAAAGAAATATCTGCTGACGAAGCTAAAAAATACTTTGTGTCGAAGAATTATGTGGCCATCACAACGTTGGAAAAAGAAGTGACCATATTTGGCGTTGTCGTTAAAATCATAGATAAAATCGACTTCATCACCATGGATAACTTCCAACAGTATGCCTTCTCCCTCATGAACAAAAACCGACAGGTTGAGTATAGCCAATTAAAAAACACGGGAGCATTCATCATGAAGGTTTTCGACAAGCATCGTGATTTTAAATCCAGATATATTGAAAATGCCTATTGGTCAGGACAATTGGCCAATGGACTTCTAACTGGAGGTGGTGTGGGTCTCGTGAATATAGACGGCGATTGGTGCTATTTTGAAGGTTATTTCGCCGGAGGTTTTCCTGTGCAGAATACAATCCTCTATAAGCTGTCCCCGACAATGGCTCTCAGCAGAGATAATTTAGTCGCATACGAATACAAAGATGTGGTGGGCTATAAAAACGCCTCCGGCAATTTAGGTACAGCCACAAGAGAATACGCCAAGCATCAATATAATACTTTCAAACGGGATATCGACATTGAATTCAGCAGGGCACTGACACTGAACAATCATAATGGGGAGTTCCTGTATTTCCTGAACGAAAAGGAGAAGATGAAGAAAGGCCAGACCACGGTTAACGACTTCATCGAACCATACACCTATTGGAATTACGATCCTGACGGATATTTGCCCAAAGCAATAGAGCTACAGGAACTATACCAAGTCTTAGATGGATTGTGCGTTAGATCCGACAGGGATTATATTTACGAGAGTATTCTTTGGGGAACATGTATTAATTTGGCGAATGCAGAAGCAGACACCGCCGCTGTAGGAAAAGCCTGGAGAATCACCCTTAATCGCGCCTCCTACAGCGAATCATCCTTTAAAGAGTTTTATAAACATATCAAAAAAGCCGTATCAGACAAATATGATGCCGTATTTGACAATATAAACAGACGTATTGCACAATACAACTCCATGCAAAAGAACACAGGTGCCTTAAACTCCCCATCCAGTTTTTCCTCATCTCGTTCTTCTGACGATCGAGATGATTCTGACGGTCGAGACAATTCTGATGATTCATACGACAGCAGGAGTGTTTCCGACAACAGCAGCACTTCCTCATCCGACTCTCTCTCCTGCACAGTAAGATTAAAGAATCCTGACAGGCCTAATTGTTATTACAACACTGGCTGGATAACGGTGTATTTCTACCCTCACAGATACGGGTATAAAGACTATTGGGTTGATGACAAGGGAAAGTGCACCATCACCTGGGATCCCGACGATAGAGGTGAATACATTGACAGGATTGTTTTCCAAGATTATGATAGAGACTGTACTGTCTGTATCAACACCCCCAAGGATTGGTATGAGGTTTCGGGTATTGAAATGAGGGACAAAGGGAACTACACATTCACCGCTCACAGAAAGAAATAAGCGGAAAAGTATTATTACTGTCCACTAAAACTCCCAGAGTTGCCTGTTCCCTCTTTCGGCTCCATGTGAATCGTCACATGCGTTTCCGCCCCGAACTTCTCTTTCAAAAGGTTCTCGATTTCAGTGGCGCGGTCGTGGGCGACACGGAGGGGCAGGTCGCCGTCTAAACGGATGTGCGTCTCGATGGCGACGCGATTACCGATCTTGCGGGTGCGCAGGTTATGCGGTTCGCAGACATCCGGACAGGAACGGATGATCTCCTCGATTTCGCGCTCCGTCTCGGCGGGCAGCGAGCATTCCGTCAGCTCGTTCACGCTGCCCTTGAGCAGATCCACCGCCACTTTCACTAGCATCGCACCGACCACGATGGATGCCAAAGGGTCGAGCACGGTCCAGCGGTCGCCCAGCAGGATGGCTCCGCCGATACCAATGGCCGCCCCGATGGAAGAGAGCGCGTCGCTGCGGTGGTGCCAGGCGTTGGCCACCACAGCCTGCGAGTCCAGACGCTTGCCGGCACGCGCCGTATATTGGTAGAGCAACTCCTTGACTACAATGGAGATAAGCGCAGCCCACAGTGCCAGTTTTCCGGGTGCTGCCAGCTGTTCGCCATGCAGCCAGTCGGCGAGTTTCACCGCCCCGGAGACGATGATGCCTGTGGCGGCGGCCACCAATGCGAGTCCCACGAAGAAAGAGGCCAACGTCTCGAATTTGCCGTGGCCGTAGTCGTGCGACTCGTCCTGCGGCTTCGCGCTGACCCGCACGAAGAGGATGACAATAATGTCGGTGACAAAATCCGACAGCGAGTGCACGGCATCGGCAATCATCGCTGCACTGTGTCCCAGGATGCCGGCCACAAACTTAAACGCCATCAACGCGACATTTCCCGCGCTACCCACGAGGGTGACTTTATAAATTTCTTTTTCGCGATTCATCGTCTTTTCTACTTGAAATAAAACTATCTCTCAAACCATTTCAGCAACTTCATCTTCAGTTCTCCGGCCTTGCCCGTGTACGGGTGCTCGCGCAAGGGGAGGTTAAAGCGGGTGCTGCCCTTGAGAACCGTCTGCGGGTGCGTGAACTCACGGAAACCCCACTCTCCGTGGTAGGCACCCATGCCGGAGTGGCCCGTGCCGTTGAAGGGGACACCCTTGACCATCAGGTGGATGCACACCTCGTTGATGCAGCCGCCACCATACTGCTGTGTCTGCATGGTGCGGTTCGCCCAACGCATATCCTTGGTGAACAGATACATCGCCAACGGGTGTTCCCGCTCGGCAATCATCTCCATCAGCGCATCGATCTCCGCATCGGGGAAGGGCACCACGGGCAACAGAGGACAGAAAAGCTCGTGCTGTACGATGTGCTCGTCCTGGTTTACGGGATAGATGATGGTGGGGGCATATTTGCAGTTCTCTCTGTCGCCCACGCCACCATAGACGATGCGGTCGCGGTACTCGTCCGCCAATTTCGCGCACTTGTCGTAGGCGGCCTCCGTGATGAGTTTGGGGTATTCTTCGTTCGCCATCGGATTATCACCGATCTGCGTCGTGAAGGCTTTTTTCAGTTCCTCCAAGAAGGGTTCCGCCACCTCTTGAGCCACTGCTATCTGATTGATGTTGATACAGATCTGTCCGGCGTTGAGCAGTTTGAAGAAGGCGATCTTGCGGGCCGCGTCCTGGAGGTCGGCATCCTTACGAACCACGCACCAGTTGCCGGTCTCGCCGCCCAATTCCAACGCCACGGGCGTGAGGTTCTTGGCCGCCTCTGCCATCACATGCTTGCCCACAGAGGGTGAGCCGGTGTAGAAGATCTTGTCGAAGCGCTGCGCGAGGCACATATCCGCCACGTCGTGACCACCATCGATGAGGGTGACGTACTCGGGCGGAAAGACCTCCGCGAAGAAGCGTTTCATCACGGCGGTGCAGGCACCTGACTTGCTGCTGGTCTTGATGACCACCGTGTTGCCGCCGCACATCGCCGCCGCCACCACGCCG
>JAFZZT010000041.1 GCA_017615595.1 Bacteroidales bacterium | reverse complement strand
GTTCCAAAGCTGAAAAAAAACTATCTTCGCGCCATGAAATTTCGACATTCTTATGAAAATTAAGCCAACAACCTTGATCCTGTTATTCAGTTCATTGCTTTTTATGACCAGTTGTCATAAAAAGCAACCGGAACCGCAACAATCAGACCTCGAAATAATGCTCGCCAATCTGGTGGAGGACCGATACACCCATTGCTACCAGTTGACAGACAGTGACAAAATTGTCCGATGCAAATATGCAGACGAAATTATGGAGAAATGCAACCAATTGCTCTCCAGCCAAGAGCCGTATCGGGAGAAATACAAAGGACTCCGTTCCCTAATGAAAAGGTACGATATTCATTGGCCTTATGGTATTAACGGGACGGAGATGGATTCGATGAATTTTGCTTTGATGGTCCGAGTGGTGCAGCTTTACGCTTTAGAATATGAAATAGAGGCGTTTTACCAATCCCATTATCAGGTAGAACTGCTTGGAATTGAATATGCTGGTGAGTTTTATGACAAAAAGGGAAACAGGGTTGTCCGGCTGCTCCCGAATTATAGCAGTTCGAATCCGGACCTTAACCCTATGTATTATGTGAACGGTGAAAAATTGTCCACAGATGGCACATACTGGTACTACATGCCACACAACTCCGACTCAATCATTTCGTGTGACTTTGATGTAATGAGATGGGGACAACCATACCACGGAAATTGTGGCACAAAAATGTCGTTCAACCATAAAAAATCTACCAAGCCATGAAATCCCTCGTTACATATCAGTTTATCATTCTTGTTGTTGTCATGCTATTGACGCAGTACAGTTGCTCGACATGTTCCTCCTCCAAATCGTTTCCCGACAGTGAGAAGACGTTGACGACTGACACGAATCGGGTGATGATGGACGATGTTTTGTCCAAAAAGTTGCAACAGAATTGCGGTTCATGGCTCAATTCGTGGGAAAGAGGACTGGAAACTGACAGTTTTGCGCTCGCTCGTAGCTATACATCGTCCCTGTCCACCGATTGGGAAGAATTCGACATTTCGGGGAAAGATTTTTCTGATTATCGGGACAAGATATATTACGCACCAAACGGCTCTTATGCGTTGGATATATATTCGTATAATCTCATCTTAAACAAGAAAGGTGCTGAAACACATGCGGTAGTAGATGCGGACATCCAAGTTTATCTTATAGACATCCCTCATCATCAAAGACGCCCTGTTCTCTTTCTCGGACCCACAGCAAGCATTGACGATGGCTATTGGCTCTCCGACAGCATCGTGGTTTTAGTAGGATGGGAACGCTGTTATGATTGCCCTGAAGAGGCGTACAGACCAAACGTATGCAAGGTAAATGTGTTTACTGGCGAGACTGTTGAATACCAGTATAATGCGGCTTTTTCTCATTATAACGGGGATTTTTTGAAACAAAAGTTTCCAAAAATCATTTTTGATGATTAAATGTTGTCTTTGTTGTCCCTGTTGTCGTCCAAAAGCAATCCATTAGTCTTCCTAAAACCGAAAAAATCCTATAAAACAAACATGAGTGCTGTAATAAATGTCTCCGTCCTCTTCGCTGTCGTTATCATGCAACTAGACAGTCTATTCGTGTGCTACAAAGTAACGGATTGGATACAAAACAAAAACACAGACTTATACAAGCGCTATCAAGGTCCCTACAGCTTGTTCAAGAAAAAACGTCTTGTGCTAAACTCCATCTGGTTTACCAAAGAAGATCGGAACAAACTCTCTCCCGAATGCGAAAGACTGTTTTTACGACAACGAATAGACTTCATTGGTTCTGCCATTTGCGTTGTTCTATGGATTATATTCATCTTGATTTTCAAATTTTAAAATGAAAAAGATACTAGTTATAGGATTGTTTCTTTCATTGACAATTGTTCTATGTGGCTGTAAAAAAGACACCATTTCGAACAACCTGACAGGTCTTTGGAATGTGGTGAAAATCAGAATTGACGGAGATCCCTGCGCCTATTATGATTTCAAAGCCCCCACTTTGGAGTTTTATGATAACAAAACACTTCTGTTAATGGAACTAGATCCAGAATCCATGATAAGGCATCAAAACGATCATGCCTCCCCTTGGAAAGTGGTTATGCGCGATGGTCTCTCGTATAACGCCAGCATCTCTTACGAAAAGTCCCTTATCTGCTCAAAATAACGCACGGGCGTTTCGCAACCTTCGGACATAATCCTTTCGACAAGTGTGAATAAAAATCCAATCTTCGCGCCATAATTCCTGCCGCCACAGTTCCTCCTCAACACTCTCTTTTGTTTTGTTTATCGAAACCGTTTGTCCATGCTCTCGATGCTGATCTTCACGAAGTTCAACAGGATCTCCACCTCCTGGTCAAAGGTGTTGTCGTCAAAGTAGTTCTCACTGTCGGTGGGCCACAGCGCCACATTCTCTTCCAAGCCCGACAAAACATAGCGCTTGTTATGAGCGACCATTTTCTCTAACTGTTCATAGGAAATCACGCCCTCGTCTCGAAGCTGTCGCCATCGTTTCGACAATGCATGGGTATATTCCGGCATTTTCAGAAGCCTATTCAACAGGATATTGCGATCATCATCAATGGTCACCTGCAACATGTTCAGTTCGTTATCGCCATCGCGTCCGAAGCTATGGTCGCAATCCCACAAGGCAATACGGAAAGGCGTTTGTGCATTTTTCTTATACAGGTAGAAATTCTTAAGCACACCATCCCCATTATTGGTAAAGAGCAGCAGCAGATGCCAATCCACCACATTGCGCAAGTCGATCCACTCTCCGACATGCACCGCGAACTCCTCATCGGAAGCATGAAGGATAAACTCCCTGAACTGTGTGAGCACATACGCTTTGTCATCCTCATCAAACTCGGGGAATGTCTGGTTGTGGTAGTTGGGGTTGGCGGTATCCCGGGGTGGCATGTTCGGATAGAACAGCTTGGGCTCCTTGAAGATGCAGGCATCGGCATCCTGTTTGTCGATCGCCAAAGCTCTTTTGTTGAGCCGTTGCATCACCACATAGAGCCCTCTGGGATGCTCGTTTTCATAGACGAGGGCATAACGGCACTGAGGGGCAGCGTTGTACGAACCCATGCGGCGGAAGAGATCGTAACATATCTTATGCCGCATGAACGTCTTGTCGATGTAGCTGGCGTTGAGAATCCAGCTCTTGTTTTTAGGCATCCCGCAGAAAGTGTCGGCATGGTCTAGTTTCAACGTGTAACTATGCTTGAAGAATTTGGAGGATGTCCCGCCCCTGAAGTTGACCGTCCCTTGGCGCAGGATGCTGTCGCCGTCGAGCACGCAAAGGACCTCGCACGCGCACTTGTTCTCCCACCATTGGATCTCCTCTTCCGTATGCAGCTGGATGCGGTAGATAGGAGCAGTGGCTGACGATTGCTTGTGATGACAGCTGCTGAACAGCATGGCGGCAGCGAAAAAGAGCATTCCGACAAGCGTGGCTCTATAGAATTTCAGGCGCATGATAGCAAAAAATTATTCCAATGTAAAGCGGCGGCAAAGCTACATTATTTTTTTGATTATTTTTGCGGCTTCACAATAATTGATCATCCAAATTCAACTAACGATGCAAATATCTACTTTCAAGAAGCATATCATCCTCCTGGCCGTTCTGCTTTCCGCCGTCATCATACCTTTGCGGGCGCAGCAGGTCACCCTGTCCCAGGCGCGGCAGATGGCCGACCGCCATTTCCAGTCGCAGCAGGAGCAGACCGTCCGTTGCGCGGACATGGTCACCGCCGGCGCCGACACCTTGCTGTACATCTTCAACTCCGAGCGTTCCTTCGTGGTCATCGCCGGTGACCAGCGGGTGGTGCCCGTCCTGGCGTGCAGCGACCATCAACTGTACAACCGGGAGGACATCAGTGCCCCGGCGCAGATGTGGATAGACAGCTATGCGGCACAGATCGGAGAACTGAAGAAGCACGTCTCCCGTAACGGTCAGGTGCACCCGGCGTGGACGCAATGGCTCTCCCGCGGCATGCGCGAAGACGCGGTCGTGAAACCGATGATGATGTCGCACTGGGGGCAGGAGGCCTTCTACAACTACTACTGTCCGCGCGACTATGCCGGCGACAACAACCGGGTCGTCACCGGCTGCGTGGCCACCGCCATGGCGCAGCTGCTCTACTACTTCCGCTTTCCAGAGAGCGGTGTGGGCAGCTACTCATACACTGACGAGCATTATGGCATCCAGTCGGCCGACTACGCCAACGCCACCTACAACTACGAGGCCATGTGCGACGATCCCGTCAGCATCAACACCGAGATCTCCAAGCTCATCTACCACCTCGGCGTGGGCGTGGACATGCACTATGGCGTCAACGGCTCCGGCATGAACAACCACAGCGCCGCCTATGTGCTGCGCACCTACTTCAAATACGACCCCGCCACCGAGTACCTCTTCCGCGACTCCACGGATGTCAACTGGGACAGCGTCATCGTGGCGCATCTGGAGCGCGACATCCCGATGTACTACGCCGGCTGGGCCGACCACGAGTGGATCAGCGGCCATGCCTTCATCTGCGATGGCTACAAGATCCAGGACAGCTGCTACTACTTCCACTTTAACTTCGGATGGGACGGCTCCGCTGACGGCTACTTCTACACCGACAACCTGCATCCTGGCAGCAGCAACTTCAACCTCGCCCAAGAGCTGATTGTCAACTGCTACCCTGACACCGCGCTCTACCCCTACCCTGCCCCGACCCCGCTGACGGGCAACAAGGTGCTGACCACCACCGCCGGCTCCTTCACCGACGGGACCAGACCTTACGAGGCCTATCGCAACAACATGGACTACACCTGGACCATCCAGCCTGCCGACCCGGGCTTCACCTCCATCACCGTGAACACCCGCTACGACCTGGCAGACGGCGACACCCTGCTCATCTCCTGTGACAACAGCAGCATACCCGCCTTGATATTCACCAACGACAGTGCCCAATCGTCCGTGACGTGGGACTGCACGGAGATCACCTGCCGCCTTGTCACTCATCAAAGCAACCTGGAGCACAAGGGCATCCATGTCAACTACTCCTGCAACATCCCGGCCTACTGTCCCGCCACGCACACCTACACCGCCGCTTCGGGGGTGATCAGCGACGGCAGTGAGGCCGAGCCCTACCACAACCTGACCACCTGCAAGCAGCGCATCATGCTCAACAACAGCTATAACGCCGTCTCTCTCCACATCACCGATCTCGACTTGGAAGCGGGTCACGACTTCCTGCACATCTTCAAGACATCCTACAGCGATGCCAACCTGGTCACCTCGCTCACGGGCACCATTGCCGACACCACCATCATCATCGACAACCGCCGTGTCAACCTGCTCTTCGAGACAGACGAGCAGAACACCGCCGGCGGCTACACCCTGGAATACTACGGCGGCCAAGTCGGCGTGAGCGACCTCGAGCGAACGACACTGCAGCTATGGCCAAACCCGGCATCCACCAGCCTCTCCCTCTCCTGTGAAGAGCCCATCCAAGAGGTCTTCATCTATGACATGCAGGGAAGAACGGTCTTCTTCCAGACTTGCCAAGACTTGGAGATGAGCATACCGGTACATCAGCTGCAATCAGGCATGTACACCATCGCCGTGCGCACGCAGGACGCCATTCATCAACAGAAATTCATCAAACAATAAACCCCTATGAGAAGCACAACGTTCACCCTTTTGGTCCTCATCACCATGCTCACCTTTCAAGACCTCTTTGCCGGAGACTTCATCTCCAAAAGTTCGCAAGACAATATTATATATACGTTGAAGACACAGTCATCGCTCTCCTCCGCCCTCATCGAGCGCGGGGTGCGGCAGGCGGCTTCCTTCTGGACACAGGAGGATGGCAGCCAACAAGAGTTCGAGCAGTTCTGCATCAACCATTATTGCAAAGACATGGAGGCCAAGGTCATCTTGTTCAATCGGTTGTGCGATAACTTCGAGGTGATTTTCGGTCACAACAACCGCGTCACCATCGACCTGCAACGGCCCGAGCAGGTGACTGGCTATCAGAGCACTATGGTGGACGAGATCTTCAGTGCCTACGATGGGATGGCGCATTTTCAAGACGACATGTTTGCCAACAAGCTGGCTTTCATCGTCATCTTGAACTTCCCGCACTTCACCTTGGCGGAGAAGCAGCGCAGCGGCATGCAGTGGTCGGAGTTGGAGTGGGGGTTCGTGCGCTTGGGCGATGTCTTCACCTCGAGGGTA
Organism: Bacteroidales bacterium; assembly: GCA_017615595.1. Classification (GTDB taxonomy): domain Bacteria; phylum Bacteroidota; class Bacteroidia; order Bacteroidales; family WCHB1-69; genus F23-D06. The sequence goes on along the minus strand of JAFZZT010000041.1, from coordinate 4,067 downwards.
CCCGCCGACAAGGCGCAGCGACTGGCCACCGTGACTGCCTCGGCCAACGCCTTCATCGACAACTACAACATCGACCTCGTGCAGGTGGGCAGCTTCACCAACCAGTTCCACTGGACCACCTCCACCCCGCTGATCACCCACTGGGGCTTGCGAGACGAGCTGAAGGCTGCCTACGGAGACCCTGTCAACGGCACCGCCAAACAAGAGGTTATCTACGATGTGATGAAGCGCATCATCCAATGCCAAGTGCCCCAATTTGTCGTCAAGAACGACATTGACTATCAATGGTATCCCTCCACCAACCAGGTGATGATGAACGGCATCGAGATCAAGCCTGTCAAGTTAGAGAAGAACACCCGCTACCAGATACTGCTCGACTTCTTCCATGCCGAGCAGGCCTTAGACCCCTACTATCAAGGCTTCACCAACTTCATCGACCGCAAGTTCGAGGGTGAATATGAGATCTCTGTCAAGGAGACCGAGGCGCTCTTTGAGTCCTTGCTGAGCAGTCCGGTCGTCAAGCAGGTGGCGCAGTGCATCTCCAAGCGGTTAGGGCGCAAGCTGCAGGCCTTCGACATCTGGTACGATGGCTTCAAGCCACGCAGTTCCGTGGATGCCGCCATGCTGGATGAGATGGTGCAGAAGAAATACCCAACCAAAGAGGCTTTTGAGGAAGATCTGCCCTTCATCTTGCAGAAATTAGGCTTTGACAAACAGCAGGCTGAATTCATCTGCCAGCATGTCACCGTGGACCCCTCCGTGGGTGCCGGCCATGCCATCGAGTCCAAGATGCATGGGGACAATGCCATGCTCCGCACGCGCATCGGCGCTGACGGCATGGACTACAAAGGCTACAACATCGGCGTACACGAGTTCGGTCACAATGTAGAGCAGACCATCTCGTTGTATGACGTGCCCAACTACTTCCTCGCCGGCGTGCCCAACACAGGATTCACCGAGGCTCTGGCGTTCGTCTTCCAGGACAAAGACCTTTTCTTGCTAGGTCTTAAAGAGGACAACGCCCAGGCTGACGCGCTCAAGGTCCTCGACCTCTTCTGGAACTGTTATGAGATCATGGGCGTGTCGTTGGTGGACATGAAGGTATGGCAATGGCTCTACGCCAACCCATCCGCCAGCGCCGACCAGTTGCAAGAGGCTGTCATCCGCATCGCCAAGGAGGTGTGGAACACCTACTATGCACCCGTCTTCAAGGTTAAAGACGAGCCCATCCTGGCTGTCTATTCGCACGCCGTCATCGACCCGCTATACCTGCCCGCCTACCCCATCGGCCATATCATCGACTATCAGTTGGAAGAGTACCTCAAGGGCAAGACGCTCGGACAGGAGGTGCCGCGCATCTACAAGCTGGGCCGTTTGACGCCCAATGTCTGGATGAAGAAAGCGCTCAACACCGACCTCTCCGCACAACCGTTGATTATGCGGGCGGAAGAAGCGCTGAAAGAGATACGATAGCTATTAGCAGTTAGCCATTAGCTATTAGCAGTTTGATGGTAGCTGATGGCTATTTGGCGTTGCGAGCGCGGATGATAGCGCCTGTCTTGTTCTTGCCCACGCGGATGAAGTCCAGCAAGGGGCGGTTGGACGGACAGGTGAAGGAGCACGAACCGCACTCGATACAGTTCATGATACCCAGCGGCTCACATTGCTCATATTTCTGTTGTTCCGAGAGGATGCAGAGCAGATAAGGCTCCAGTCCCATAGGGCAGCCGCGGACGCACTTGCCACAGCGGAGGCACGGTGACACCGGACCGCGCTTGCTCTCCTTGTCGGTGATGAAGAGCAGACTTGACATACCCTTCACCACGTATGAGTTGAGGTTAGCGATGGCCTTGCCCATCATCGGACCGCCCGCGATAATCTTGCCTGTGTCCTCCGGGATGCCGACACTGTTCAAGACATCGATGATCGGAGTGCCGATGCGGAGACGATAGTTCTTGCACTTGTCTTCGGGGATGGAGAGACCTGACACGGTGGTATAGGCTTGCACAATGGGTTTGTTCTTCTGCACTGCCAGATAGAGGGCGTACATAGAGGTGATGTTATTCACGATACAGCCCACGGAGATAGGCAGAGCGCCATTGGGCACGCTGCGGCCGGTGATGGCCTTGATCAGCTGTTTCTCCGCGCCTTGCGGATACTTCAGCTTGAGGGGTTGCACCTCGATATTGGTGTAGTTCTTCACTGCATCCATCAACTTCTTGATGGCGCGGGGCTTGTTCTCCTCGATGCCGATGATGGCCTTGGGTGCGCCAGAGGCGATCAACGCCAGCTCGATGCCGATGAGACACTGCTCGGTACGCTCGAGGATGACACGGTTGTCCGTGGAGATATAGGGTTCGCACTCCACCGCGTTGACGATGAGAAACTCGCATTTCTGTTCGGGTTTGAGCATATACTTGATATGCATCGGGAAGCAGGCGCCACCGAGGCCCACCAGACCTCTGTCCTTCATCCGGGCGATGATCTCATCCTTGGTCTGGAGTTTGAGATCGCGGATAATATCCAAAGAGGTGTCGATGGACTCTTCCCACTCGTCTCCTTCGCGTTGGATGACCACGGCGGGTTTCTTATAGCCGGTGATATCGGCAATCATGTCCACCTTGGTCACGGTGCCGGAGATGGGAGAATGGATGTTGGCGCTCACGAAAGAGGAGGCCTCGCCGATGAGCTGTCCCACCTTCACTTTGTCTCCCTTTTGCACCACGGGGTTGGCGGGTGCGCCGAGGTGTTGCGTCATGAAGACCACGGCTTCATCGGGCAGCGGGAAGGTCTCCACGGGTGCGGAGTGGGCAATCTTGTGTGCTGCGGGGTGCACACCGCCCATAGGGAACGTTTTGCGTCTCAGTCTGCGGATGGCACGGGCACTTTCTTTAATATCTTCAGAAATCTTTTGGGGTATATTTTCTGTACTCATAATCGCCGATGTTAAGATGTTAAAAGGTTCATTATGCTTGGGCAGTGGCTTCAGGTTCATTCACAGCCACAGGCTCCTTCTTCACGGGGAAGTTGACGGCGTGGATAGCGCCGGTGGGGCACTCGGCCACGCACTTGCGGCAAGCCTTGCATTTGGTGTAGTCGATATAGGCGAGGTTGTCGGTCACCGTGATAGCCTCGAAGGGGCATACCTTGGCGCACTTGCCGCAGCCGATACAGGCGGCGTTGCAGTTCTTGCGGGCCACGGCGCCCTTCTCCTTGTTGTTGCAGGCCACGAAGACACGACGGTTGTTGCGACCCTTGTCGCGAATCTCTAGCACACCGCGCGGACATGCCTTGGCGCAAGCCTTACAGCCCACACAGAGATCTTCCTTCACCTCGGGGAGATGGGTCTCGGGGTTGATATGGATAGCATCGAAAGCACAAGCCTTCACACAGTCGCCACAGCCCAGGCAGCCAAACGGACAGGAGCTCTCGCCAGCGAAGAGGCTGTTGGCGAAAGCGCATGTCAGAGCTGAGTCATAGAAGACCTTGGACGGCGCATTCTCGCAGGTGCCGTTGCAGCGCACCACGCAGACCTGCGGGTCGCGGGCCTCTGCCTTGATGCCCAGAATTTCACCAATCTTGTCATAATCACCGCCCGGACAATAGGCGATGCTCAGGTCGAGGGAATTCACCATCGCCTCCGCCATGGCACGGCAGCCGGCGAAGCCGCAGCCGCCGCAGTTGGCACCAGGCAGGCAGGCCTGCACCTCATCGATGCGCGGATCTTCCTCCACCTTGAAAAACTTGGATACGAAATACAAAATCACCGCAGCTATCAGACCCGTCAATCCGATGGTCAATGCTGCATACAGAATCGTTGATGTTGCCATTAGTGTCGTTGTTTTTTTAAGCGACCGCAAAAATAATAAATATATCTATACAATAGCATGAGGGGGTTTAAAAAAAATGGGAGAGCCATTGGCCGTTGTCAATGCCTGAAATAAGTTGACCGTTTTTAGTACCAACATCGTCAAATCAAAAACGGATCAACAATGGAAAAATTAACAACTGAGGAAAGAAAAAGAAGAAGGTTCAGCGAGAGTTTCAAGCGTAAGAAAGTTCAGGAG
>JAFZZT010000001.1 GCA_017615595.1 Bacteroidales bacterium | reverse complement strand
GTATAGACGCCACTCTCATGGTAGGTGATGCCATGCCAAGTATAGCTTTCGCAAGCGGTGTCAACGTCCACATTGTGCGCACCATAATGGAGTGTCAGATGCAAAACCACGATGCTGTCGCAGCCGTGCTGATTGGTTAGCATGGCAGAATAATCACCTGATTCCGTGTATGTTGTACCATTCCATAGGTAGCTGTCGCAAGCCTCTATTAGTATGTGGATAGTGTCAGAATTGACAATGGTCAGATTCAGTGCCTCCACATTGTTGGTTCCGTCAGTGTTGGTGAAGCCGTACAAGTAAACTCCGCTTTGGGTGTAAGTTTCCCCGTGCCACTCGTAAGCGTTGCAGGCCGTCTCGTTCACCACAGAGGTGTTCCATTGGGTGAAAGCAGTGTCAGCGGCCATGGCATTCAGAATCAGCGTCAAGCTGTCGATCTGTTGCTGTAATTGCAGTTGTTGTATTTGCCATTGCTCTTGGGCACTCTGCCATTGCAGCTGCAATTGTTGCTGTTGTAACAACCACTGTTGTTGAGTTTCCTGCCATTCCTGCTGTGATTGGGACAATTGTTGTTGCATCTGCTGTATCGTGGCACTGGCAGAATCCATCATCTGGGTGAGTAAACGCAGGTTCACAGCATCGTAGCTCTCGGTCGGGTCGGCCACATCCTTCAGCTGTCGGTTGCCGGCGGAGTTGCCCTGCAAGGTCACGTCGGCAAGAGTCTGGGTCTCGGTGTATGAAGTGATGTACCCCGCGTCATTGGTGAAAGCGCTCACATTGGTCGGGACAGAGGGGATGGGAGGTATGGAGTCCATGGTGATGTATCCCGCGTCATTGTTAAAGGCACTGACAACGTTAGGGATGTTCGGAATCTCCGGGATAGAATCCATGGTGATATACCCCGCGTCATTGGTGAAAGCGCTCACATTGGTCGGGACAGAGGGGATGGGAGGTATGGAGTCCATGGTGATGTATCCCGCGTCATTGTTAAAGGCACTGACATCGTTAGGGACATTGGGAATTTCCGGGATAGAATCCATGGTGATATATCCTGCGTCATTGGTGAAAGCGCTCACATTAGTCGGAATGGTGGGGATGGTGGGTGTGTTGGTGAGGTCGTGGTAGTCGCCGCTGAAGCCATTGCCCGCCTCGTTGGCGTACAGGGCATAGGGCACGCTCAGCAGCTGTTGTGTGGACCATATAGAGTAGTCGGTGCCGCCAGCAGGGTCTATACCCACACTGATAAAGAATACTCCGTTTTCCCAATTGATGTTGCTGAAATGACCTGCGATGATATTTCCTTCCCCGATAATCAGCGTTACCAGACCATTGGCATTGGTACTCTCTGTGTGTCTCTCGCCATAGACTATACTACCTTGCGCGCTGCCTTGCAGTATGACCACCTGCACACCTACCTGCGTGTTGGGTAACAGCTGGTTGTTGGTGTTTCGCACCACGGCTTGATAGGTGAATTTTTCGGGTGCTTGCGCCAGAATGCTGAAGACACAGCACAAAAGCGTACAGAGAAGTGCAATCGTTTTTTTCATTGATGGATGATTTGATGGCGTTGACTAGGTTGCAAAATCAGCAATTATGTCTTCGCCTTGCCATTGTTATATTTCAGTGGGCAAAGTTATAAAAAATATCGGAATATTCAATTACTGTAAGATGATACGGACACCCGCATAACCCATGATGCCGGTGATGGGGGCGTAGATCATGGTGGCGTCAAAGTACTCTCCGAATGGGTTGTCGGCGGCTACGATGGCATCTTTCTGCTTGTAGTTCAGGATGTTCTCTGCACCGACATAGATCTCCCATCTTCTGAATTTCTTGGTGATCTGGGCGTTGAGCAGAGCGTACGTCTTGGAGTAGTCGGGACGCTGGTAGGGTTCGGGATTCATGTGCGTGTCGGGCAGGCGCGCGGGACCGTTCACATGCAGCGTGACATTGAACTTCCACTTGTCATATTTCGTATTATAGCTGATACTTACAATGCTTTTGTGAGGACTCATCAGGTCTTTCTCCCGCATGATGCCGTGCACACTGTAGCGCACATCGTTGTAGCGGTAGGCAAACAGCAACTCAAAGCGGGGCAGAGGCTTGAGAATCAACTCTGCTTGCACGGCGTGCGAGCGCGACCGGTTGCCCGTGCCGTTGTAGTCACCATTGAGGTTATATACATATATGTAATGGGTACTTTGGTCTAAGTCCAATATCATCTGATTGACAAATGTGGTGTAGAAGTAATCGATGGAGAAGGAGGCGGTGCCGCCTTTCATCCGCCATTGCTGTACGAAGCTGATCCCCATATTGTAGGCTTCCTCGGGGATTCCGTTTTCGGAAGGGTTATAACTGCCTTCCCAACGGAACTCTCGGTTGGAGTTCAGCAGGGTGAAATTCTCGGCCAGGACATGGGCCGTGCGATACCCTTTGCCTGCGGAAAGTCGCATGGAACTGTTCTTGGCCATCTGCCATTTGATATGCAGGCGGGGAACCCAGTATAGTCTTTGCTGCGGGATGTTGTAGTCTAAACGGAATCCTGGCATCACCACCAATTTGTCATTCAGAATGAAGGCGTATTCTGCAAAGACACCTGGTGTCATCTCCCGAGTATGCATGGGGAATGATAAGTTTGCCGGGGTGTCGCAAAACTCCTCGTTCAGATTGTCGAACTGGAAGCTGGCCCCCGTAGTGACCTTGTGCCGTCCTTTCTCGCCAAGCTTGACGGTGTAGAGAAAGTTGGCATACAAAGAATGCTGTTTGCCCACATAGAGGTGGGATCCGGTGACCGAGCGCAGTAGATGCCCGGTATAGTGGATGATGGTGCCGATGCTCTCCTCGTTTCGGGGCAGGATGAAACCGTTCTTGGTGATGAAGTCCCACTTCTTGTTGTCGATCTTGAAGCCATATACCTCGGGTGTCCAGGTGTACCAGTCATCGCCACGCGAAGGCTTGTATGCCATCTGTCCGCCGAAACGATTGCCCCAAGAGAAGTTGAGCAATGTCCGGTGGGTGTATTTGTTGGGGATGATGATATCCCAGCGGTTCATCACGCTGATCTGCCGGTCGCGGGGCGCGTCCATGAAGCCGTCCCTGTTCATGTCCAATTTGGCGAACTGGTCGTTGGCTGACAAGAACAGCATGGTGCTGGCGCGCTCTTTCTTGTCCACCTTGAAACGGGTGTTGAGACTGATTTCCCCGCGCCCCATGCTGTTGCCGTAGAGGTTCAGGAAGAGCTGCTCGCGGTTGGTCTCCGGCTTCTTGTACTCTACGTCTATCTGGCCGCTGATGGCCTCGTAGCCGTTGGTGACGGAGGTGACGCCTTTGGAGACGTGGATGGACTCCATCCAGCTGCCGGGCACAAAGCCAAGTCCGAACTGCTGGGTGAGCAGCCGGATGTAGGGCACATTCTCGATCATGATCTGGCTGTAGGTGCCCGCCAATCCTAACATGGAGATCTGCTTGACGCCCGTGACGGCATCCGAGAACTCCATATCGACCGCAATGGTGCCCTCAAAGCTCTCGGCCAGGTTGCAGCAGGCCGCGCGCCGCAGGCCCTCCTGGGTGATGACGGTGGTCAGGATGGGTTTTGCTGACACATAGGAGCCGTCTCCGGACTCGATGCGGATCTCGGGCAGCTGCCGACTGCGGTCCAGATGGATGACGATGTCTTGTAAGGATTTGGGGACGACAACCGTGTCGGGCGGCAACAAGGGGAAGTTGACCACCAACGTGTCGGTCTTGGCGCGCTGGATGACGAACTGACCGTTGGCATCCGTGAAGGTGCCGATGTCGGTGTGCAGCCATTGGATGGTAGCCATGGCAACCAGGGTGGTATCCCCGGAGGACACTTCTATAACCGTCCCTCGCAATTCCTGAGCATGGGGAGAAACGGTTATGTAGAGTAGGATGATAAGCGATAGAATCAGGCGGCGTGTCACGGTGAATGAGTGCGCTCGCCTGCTATTTGGAGAGCTGTATTTTGATGTCGTTTAGCACATTCATGTAGTTGATGAATGCTTGGTAAGGCGATGGATAAACCTCGAAGTTGCGTTTGACAAAACGATGCTCCAGCCATTTGTCACTCATGAAGTTGAAATGATCGGCGCCTTGCAGACGGAGCCAAGCCAGCTTAGCCTCTTTGTTCTTGGATTTCTTGTAGAGGTCTTCCAGCTTGAAGAGTTGCTCGAAGGCTTCTTGTTGCAGCGAGTTGCCGATCCACTCATTAGTGTCTTTTTCCTCACCGGAGCAGGAGATGGGCCAAGGGGCGTGGAGGGTGGAGACAGGCGTGTCCATCGTGATGATGTCGGAAGGTGTGATGAACTGGAAGTCACCATGCGTGGACAGTCTGTCAATCAGGTTGCTGAAGAAGTCAAAGATGCCGGTTTCGGCGGGGTAGTGCTCGCCCATGGTCTCGTAGTCCCAGAAGAAATTGAAGAGGGGACCGTCGCTCTCGCCCATGGTGTCATGCAGGAACTGCATGTACTTGTCGGCAGTCAGCGGGTACTGGTCCCAGGAACGGTCTTGGAAACGCAGGGTGATGTCGTCGCAAAGCTTGTAGCTTCTTAACAGCAGGCGGAGGTCGGTCTGATAGGGGTTGCAATAGACGTAGGAGGTGTTCTTCCAGCCAAGGATGTGGCGTGCGCCCTCCGAGAGGACCACCTGGTATCCGGCTTCGCTGAGCCATTCCCCGATCTCGTCAGAATAGATGATCTCGGTGTTGCAGAAGCTCTTGGGCTTCACGCCGAAGGTCTCTTTCAACAGCTTCTCCTGCAGACGAACCTGCTCCAGGAAGGTGGTCTTGTTGTTCAGAGAGGCGATACTGTGGGTGAAGGTGTTGCCGGTAATCTCCACACAACCCGTGGCAATCAGCTTCTTGAAGCTGTCGATGACCTCAGGACAGTACTGCTTGAAGAGGTTGATGGAGCTGCCGGAGATGCTGAAGCTGAGTTTGAACTGCTTGTTGTATTTCTCGATCAACTCCAACATCATCTTGTTGGCGGGTAGATAGCAACGTTCCGCAAGACGCTGGGTGAGGTAGTGATTTTGATAATCGTCAAAATAGTCGTGTCGTTCGTTGATATCGAAGAACCGATAGGTGCGCAACCGGAAAGGCTGGCTAATCTGAAAATGGAAACATATCTTTTTCATATCATGCATATTTTTCATAAATCAATTTGAGTCTTTTGGCCACATCCTCCCATTTGAGGTTGTTGGCTTCTTCGTAACCTTTTACAGACAATACTTTGTAAAGGGCAGGGGAGTGTAGGATGCCGTAGATGGCATCGGCCATGGCGTTGATGTCCCAGAAGTCGATCTTGATGGCGTAGTGTAACACTTCGGAAACGCCAGACTGCTTGGAGATGATGACAGGCACTTTCGACTGCATGGCCTCCAACGGGGAGATGCCGAAGGGCTCGGAGATGGAGGGCATCACATAGACATCGCTCATGCCGAACATCTTGTCGATGTCGGTGCCGCGGAGGAAACCGGTGAAGTGGAATCGGTCGGAGATGCCCAGTTCCGCCACGCGGTCGATGACGACTTTCATCATATCTCCGTCACCGGCCAGCACGAAGCGCACGTTGGGGTCGCGGTCCAGCACCATCTTGGCGGTCTCCACGAAGTAGATGGGTCCTTTTTGGAAGGTGACGCGGCCCAAGAAGGTGACGATCTTCTCATCCACATTCTTGGCGAAGGCGTGCTTCTGGGGGTTCGGGACCACTGCATTGTGCAACGTATAGACCTTCTCGGCGGGGATGCCGTACTTCTCGATGACTATCTGGCGGGTCAGGTTGCTGACGGCGCACACCGCATCGGCGGCCATCATGCCCTCGCGCTCCAGGTTATAGACGATATCGTTGCGGTTGTTCTCCCCGGAACGGTCATACTCGGTGGCGTGAATGTGTACCACCAGTGGTTTGCCGCTGACTCTCTTGGCAGCCATGCCGGCACGATAGGTCAGCCAGTCGTGGGCATGGATGATGTCAAACTCTTCGTTCTTGGCGATCTCTGTCGCCACTTCCGCATAGCGGGCTACCTCCTGCATCAGATTCGGCCCATAACCAGGGGTGAAGACATATTTGCGTTTCTCTCCTGTCGTGTATTCGTTGATAAGACCGCTGTCAATCTGGTTCACCACGTTGTAGTAGTCGTCCAACCCGACGTAGGGTATCAGGTTGGTGTTGACTTGCAGATAGGAGACTTGGCGGTTTCCGGTATAAAAACTGGCCATGCGGGTGTCCACCTCCACATCGCTGGCGTTGACAACCCGCACGTAGGTCGGATCCTCGTCGCCAGAAGCTTTGGGCATGACAAAAGTAACATCCACGCCATTCAGCGAAAGTCCCTTGGTGAGACCGTAGCAGGCGGTCCCCAGACCTCCGGAGATGTGCGGTGGAAATTCCCATCCAAACATTAATACTCTCATATCGTTTCAGTATTTATTCATTACATTAAATCTATTTTCTAGTATGCTGCTCAATACGCCATTTGATGTACAGCAGCGCAGCCACGCTCCATGCTTGGGAGATGCAGCCGTTGGGTTTGTAGGGCGGGTCGCCGTCCGTGATCTCCGCGATGGTGGAGATGCCATAGTGGGTCATGCAGCTGTCGAAACGGTACAACACCTTCTCCATGAAGGGGATGCAGGAGTCTTGATAGACGGCGAACATGCCATCGGTGAACGGGAAGAGCAGCCAGATCCAGCAGGTTCCCTGATGGTAGGCGGCATCGCGCTCTGCCTGGTTGCCGAAATAGTGTCCCTTGTATTCCGAATCGTTGGGGGAGAGGCTGCGGATGCCCTTCTCGGTCAGCAGCTCCTCGCAAGTGCGCTTCAAGACAAGCTGGCGGATCTTCTCGCTGACAGGACAATAGGGCAGGGAGGCTGCGATCATCATGTTGGGCCGCACCTGGAAGTTCTGGTAGTCGCCGTTGATGTAGTCGGCCAGATAGCCGATCTCCTTGGACCAGAAATGCTCCTTGAAGACGGCCGGGAAGTCTTGGATGAGCGCTTCCCATTCCTTGACGAATTCTTTGTCCTTGGCGCTTTGCGCCACCTCAAGGCTGAACTTGACGGCGTTGTACCAGAGGGCGTTGATCTCCACCTGGCATCCGGTACGCGGCGTCACGGGCGTGCCGTTCACGATGGCGTCCATCCACGTCAAGGCCAAGCCCTCGCCGCCGGCATAGATCAACCCGTTGTCCAAACGATGGATGTGGTTGAGGGTGCCATAGCGGTATGCGTTGAGGATCTTCTTCATCGTGTCCCCATACTCCTCCCAGATTTTGCGCTTGCTACGGGTCTTCTCAGCATAGAGCTGCAGGGTCCTGAAGAACCAGAGTGGCGCGTCCACGGAGTTGTAGGCGGCAGCGTCCCCGTTGCCGATGTTGGGGAAGAGACCTTCGTTCATCTCGGCAATCATATTGTCCATGATCTCCTTGCAGAGATCCGGCTTGTTGAGCGCGAGCGTCAGGCCCGGCAAGGCGATGAAGGTGTCGCGACCCCAGCGGCCAAACCAAGGATAACCGGCGATGATCTCCGTGTGTCCGTTGCGCTTGACGATGAACTGCTCCGCCGCATTCTTCAGACAGTTGAAGAAAGAAGAACGGTTGGTGTGATAGATGCTCTCCTGTTCATAGAGCTCGGAGAGCTTCGTGGGGTCGGTGGGCTCCGTGCCAATGGTGATGTAGAACTCCTTGGCCGACACCCGGGCTGTCAAACGACCGGGCATGTACAGGTCCTCATGACCTTCATAGCCGCGATTCAGCTCCTCCTGGTATTCCACATCTCGGTACCATTGCGGACCATGCTCGTAATAAATCGGCTCGGAACATTGGATATAGACAGGCGTGTAGTTGTTGTACAGGCAGTATCCAATGCCTTGATCAACCGTCTCATAGCCAGTGTTGACCGCATCGTTGCAGTGGGTGAGGCTATGGATGGAACGGAAGGCGAGCAGCGGGTTGAAGATGAACGAGGCGCTCTCAAAGTCGTCCAGAATGGTGTATTTGATGATCAGTCTGTCGGCGTTGTTGAGGAACAGCAACTCCTTGGAGAAGTTGAATTTCCCCACACGGTACAGGTATGACGGAATGTTGTCGGCCGTGAAGTGCTGGAGGTATTTGTTCCCCTTGGGCTCGATGATGCCACCTTTGTATTGGATGTTGCCGATATGGAAATCCATGTTGTTGATGACGACTGTCTCGTTGAGGCTGGAGACCAGCAGATGCCGGTCGCCGTTCATCCGGTCTTGCGGCACGATGAAGAGGCCGTGATACTTCCGGGTGTTGAGGCCCACGAGGGTGGTGGTGGCGAAAGAACCTGTCCGGCTGCACCGCAAGATCTCCCGCGATGTGGAGAAGTGCAGGTTGACGAGGTCGTTTTTGTCGAATTCAATATAACTCATATCGTAGAAAGGTTATGTTTATGATATTTTTTCAAGAATGGTGATGGCGGCGGCGCGGGCGTCCTGGATGGTGTCGTTGACCGACATGGGGCGCTTGCAGGCGCCGGCCACGAAGAGTCCTTCCTGCTCCGTCAGGTTGTCGCGCAAATGCTCGGACACGCTCTGCGCAAAGCCGTAGTCGCCTGCGATGCCGGCGGCTTGGGCCAAGGCTTTCGTGCCTACCGAAGCGCACATGCCGACCATCAGCACCAACAGGTCGGTGCTCATATTGAGGGGCAATCCCATCAGGGTGTCCTCGGCCTTCAGCTGCACCCGCTGGTCGTAGGTGGAGGCGGCCTCCGAGATACGGCCTCTGACGAAGTTGATGCCGTACTGCTCCTGCGCCGTGCGGTACATCTCCTCAAACCCCTGACCCCACATGCGGAGGTCCATGTAGAAGACGTAAATGGCGGTGTTCGGCAACAACTTGCGCACCTCGATGGCTTGCTTGACAGCTGTCACACAGCACACCTTGGAACAGTAGTGGTTGCCCGACTTCTCGTCACGGGAGCCGACACACTGCAGGAAAGAGACGGTCTTGGGCGGATCCCCGATGGTGTTGGTCACCTTCCCCGTCTTGATCATCTTCTCCAAATCCAAAGAGGTGATGATGCCGGGGTAGATGCCGTAACCCAGCTCTTCTTTCTTGTGCGCGTCGAAGACTTCGTAGCCGGTAGCCAGCACCACATAGTCGGCGGGATAGGCATTGCCCGCGGAGTCGGTGAGTTGCCAGCCACTTCCGTCACGCCGGAGGTCCTGGATCTTGACACCGTAATGGGTGGCGATGTGGGGATGCTCCAGCTTGAGCATCAGCTGGTCCGCCAACTCGTCCGCGGAGGTGAAGTCCGGAAACAAAAGGGCTTTGTTGCGTATGTTGCATAATGGAGCGGCTTCCTGCTCGAAGAGGTCTATCTCATGGTGCTTGGCTAAGATGGAGGCAACCTCAATGCCGGCGGGACCGGCTCCTATAATGGCGATTTTTGACATGTTGTAGTTGTTTTTCGGATAGTTATAGTGGATGAGATTAAACTTTGAGTACGGATGGTTTGTTGGGCTTGGGCAGGATCTTGCCGCCGTAGCCGTTGTATTTGGTTCTGGGGTCATATTCCACGCCAATCTTGTTTAGCAGGCTCTCACACTGCACCTGATGAAGCTGAAGTCCCAGTTCCCAAGGGTCGTAGCCCAACAGCAGCCCTGCCATCTCTTCGTAGGTGAGCACCGGGATGCCGTAGCCCTCTTTGTCGTAGGTCTTGTGCTCCATCTCGGCGATGGTGTACTGCCATTTGTCGAGGAACATGGCACAACCCGGGCAGTTGGCCACGATGAAGTCGGGCTCGTAGGGCTCCATGGACTCGAACTTCTTGCGGGAGTTGGCGACAGAGTAGCCTCTGTTCTCCTGTACCAGATACTGGCGGAAGCCGAAGCCGCAGCAGTGGCGTCTCTCCGGATAGTCCACCACTTCACCGCCCCAAGACTCAATCATGCCCGCCAGCACGTAGGGGAACTCAGCGTTGCCCACACCGTGTTTCGGGAATATTTTGGCGTAGTGGCAGCCAATGTGCTCCACCACCTTGAGCGGCTTGCCCGTGAAGCGGTTCACCAGCTGATATTTCATCTTCTCCTTCAACTCGTTACGATACGAAAATATGATGTCGGAGGGGTGGGCGATGTTCTTGGGCAACTCGAAGGTGCGGCCCGTGGCTTTGTGCAGCAACTCGCGCGCCTGCTCCAGTAAGGCGGGGTTCTCTTCCCATTTCTCCATGATTTCGGTGAATATGCCGAAGGAGGTGACGCAGGATGGCACATAGTTCTCGTAACCCTTCTCCGTCATCAAGGAGAAAAGCCGGGCGACAATGGTCATCGTGGTCTCAAAGGGAACCACGTCCGCATGATACCCGATACCCGTGCAAGTGTGCTGGTGCGAAGAGTCATATATGTCTAAACCCAGGTCATTCCGTATGATGTTGAGAAAGGCGGCCTCGGAGCCTGGAAAGAAAGTCTGTCGTATGCAGCTGCGCTCGTAAAAGAAATGATCCTTTGCGATAGTCTTCTGATATTCGTTCCAAAAGCGTTTTCCCATATTCTAAGATTCAAAAAAGATAGGCTGCAAACATACGAAAAATTTGTCTTTTTTATACTTTTTTTTTCTTTTAAAATGCAAACAGTTTTTTACCAAGCTTGAAATCAATAATATACTTGATGTTGTGACGAGGTGTGGCACCATTCCCGCATTTTTATTATCTTTGCCGCCCTTAAAAGAAAGATAGAAAATGAAGCGTAAACTGCTTGTATGGTTATTTGCGGCTATCTTCACGATGCCGGCTTTTGCACAAAATGACTTTGACATAGCGAAAAATGTCGATATTTTTGTCTCCATCCTCAAAGAATTAAATGACAAATACGCCGATGAGATATCTCCCGGCAAACTGACCGAGACGGCCATCGATGCGATGTTGGCCAGCTTGGACCCCTATACCGTTTACTACAAGGAGTCGGAGATTGAAGATGTGCGTATGATGACGACTGGCCAATATGGTGGAGTCGGCGCACTCATTCAACAGAAGGGCAAGGATGTGGTCATCTCTGAACCATACGAGAATACCCCGTCACAGAAAGCCGGACTCCGGGCGGGGGATATTGTGAAGAAGGTGAACGGACAATCGCTGGAGGGCAAGAACTCCGAAGATGTGAGCGCGGCCATGAAGGGACAACCCGGCTCCACGATGACCATTGAAGTGTTCCGTCCCACAGAGAACAAAACCCTGACATTCACGATTGTGCGTGAGGAGATCAAGATGCCCAACATTCCTTATTCCGGCATGATCGGCGATGAGGTGGGCTATATCAAGCTGGATCAGTTTACGGACAAGGCCGGTGAGGAGGTGCGCAGCGCCTTCCTCCAGCTCAAGAAGGAGGGGATGCGCTATCTCATCCTCGATCTGCGCAACAACGGCGGCGGTCTGCTCCACGAGGCCGTCAACATCATGAACATCTTCGTGGATCAGAATGTCCAGATTGTGGAGACCAAAGGCAAGATTCCGGAGATGCAGCGCGTCCACAAGACCTCTATGCCCGTCACCGACAAGGAGATACCCGTGGTGGTGCTCGTCAATGAGCACAGCGCCTCCGCCTCCGAGATCGTGGCCGGCGCGTTCCAAGACCTCGACCGTGGCGTGATTGTCGGCAAGAAGACCTTCGGCAAGGGCCTGGTGCAGAATGTGCTGCCCCTCGACTTCAATACCTCGATGAAGATCACGGTGGCCAAATACTACATCCCCTCTGGCCGCTGCGTCCAGAATATCGAATATTTTGAAAAGGATACCACCCAAGGCGCCTACAAGATCCCGGACTCTCTGGCCGTGGCCTTCAAGACCAAACACGGACGCACCGTCTATGACAAGGGCGGCGTGGAACCAGATGTACTCACCGAGGATACGATCTTGAGCGATGTCCTGTATGCGCTCGTGGTCAACAATTTGATCTTTGATTACGCCAACCAATATCACGCCACTCATCCAACCATCCCTCCCGCCGATCAGTTCAAGGTGGACGATGCTATCTATGCGGATTTTCTGAATTTTTTGAAGGACAAGGAGTTTACGTATGAAACGGATATGGAGAAGGCGCTCGAACTTTTCAAAAAAGATGCGGAGGAGGTGAAGGGCTTCTCTAAAATCAAGAAGGAGTATGAAGCGCTCAAGGCTAAACTGGAGGAGGATAAATCCCGCGACCTGGAGACCTACAAAGAAGAGATCAAAGAATACCTGAGCACCGAGATTGTGGTTCGTTATTATTATCAGAAAGGACGTTATCAGAATATGCTGGGCTTTGATCCGGAGGTGAGTACTGCCAAGGGTATCTTGCTCGACCAACAGCGTTATCAGAAAATCCTCTCTCCCAAAAACTGATTCCTTGAAAAGACTCGACATCCACTATAGTATATATGTATTGTGCCTGACCCTGCTGGTGGTCTCGCTGCCCCTGTCCCATTTTCTGATGGGATTATCTACATTCCTGCTCTTCCTCAACTGGGTGGTAGAGTGGGACTGGAAGGAGAAATGGCAGCGCATCTGCAATCAGAAGGTCGGTTTTGTCTTCGCGGCACTCTACCTCTTCCTGTTCATAGGATTGTTCCGTAACGACAACTGGACAAGTGCTGGTCACGAGCTGTTGGCGCAGCTGCCGCTGGTCTTCATGCCGGTTCTGTTGACGACCTCCCGCCCGCTGACCCCTAAAGCCACCCGCTTTATCCTCCATGGTTTTATCCTCAGCACCCTTTTCTGCTGTATCTCCTCCTGGTTCTACTGGGTGGCCCATAACGTGGTGGAAATGCGCGACATATCCCTCTTTGTGGACCATATCCGCTTTAGCCTCTGCGTGGTGCTTTCCTTCGTGCTGTCAGTGGCTTTCATGGTGCTCAGCGACATGGCCGGCATACAACGCTCGCTGTACGGTTTGCTGGCCCTGCTCTTCTTCGTCTATGCGATTTTCTCCCATACGATGACAGGCATTGTGTGTATCCTGGTGCTGACATTCTGCTATGCCCTTTGGCGGCTGATCGTGGCCCCGAAGAGCCTGAAGTGGCAAAGCGGTATTGTCCTGGCCCTGTTTGTCCTCTTGTGTACCTATCTCGTCATCATCACGGTGCAGTTCTTCGCCGACAAAGACCATCTGGTGACAACCCGCGAGACGGCCATGGGGAATCCATACACCTTTGACCTTAACACGCCTATAGAGAACGGTCACCGGATCGGCTATTATGTCTGTCGAGAGGAACTGCAAGAAGCCTGGGCTCTCCGCTCAGACTCCGATTTGACGGAAAGCAGGGAGAACGTGCTCGTCCGTTACCTGAACTCCAAGGGGCTGCATAAAGACTATGAAGCGCTTATGTCGCTGGAACATAAGGATATCCGCAATATCGAAAGAGGTATTCCCAACTATCTTTATCCCAGAAACATGGATTTCAGGAGCACCCTGTATCCGACCTATTTCTCCATCGCCCTGTACCAATGTTGCGATTATATCGAGAACTCCTCTCTCTTGGAACGATTGGAACTCTGGAAGACATCCTGGAAGATTTACAGACAACACCCGCTGCTGGGCGTTGGACTGGGGGACGATAAAGACGAGGTGGATGCGCAACTCGAAGCTGATCAGTCTTCCATTGCCTATAAAAAACAACGCGGATGCCATAATCAGATGCTCACATTAGGTCTGAAGTGCGGCATTCCCATCATCCTGTATTTTGTGTTCATGATGGTGTACCCCTTCGTGCGGATGCGCAAACAGGTCAACTATGTCTATGTGGGTCTGGTGATGCTGCTGCTCATGTCCATGGTGATTGAGGACACGCTGGAAGCCCAAACAGGGCGAATGATGTTTTCGTTGATGCTGCCGATGTTGCTGTTATATTGGCCTGAGCAGAAGGCTATAGAAGGTTGATGTCTCCTTTCCCCTCACGTATGACTTCGATTTCGCCGCTGGTGCAATCCACCACGGTGGAGGGGGTGTTGTCGCCGTAACCGCCGTCAATCACAATGTCCACCATGTCGTCGAACCGTTCGTAGATGAGTTCGGGATCGGTCGTGTATTCAATAATCTCGTCTTCGTCTTTTACGGAGGTGGAAAGGATGGGATGCCCTAACTGCCGCACAATCTCCAGGATGATGGGATTGTCGGGAATGCGGATGCCGATGGTTTTCTTCTTGCTCTGCAACAACTTGGGTACGTTGTTGTTGGCTTCGAGGATGAAGGTGAACGGTCCGGGGAGCACCTTCTTCATGACCTTAAAGATATTGTTGGGGATGGGTTTCGTGTAGTTGGAGATGTCGCTGAGGTCGGCGCAGATGAAGGTCATGGAGTCTTTTTTCTTGCGGTCTCCCAATATCTCCGTGATGCGCTCGATGCTCTTCTGCTTGAAGATGTCACACCCCATACCGTAGATGGTGTCGGTGGGGTAGATGACAATGCCGCCATCCTGCAGACAGTCGATGACTCTGCTGACATGGCGTTGGTTGGGATTCTCTGGGTATATCTTTAAGATCATATCGTTACATAAAAAAAGGGCAAGCTACTTATATCGCATCGCTACAACCAATGTACCCTTGCTACATTCCTGTCCTGGGGGAGTTAAAAGGGAGCAGATCGTACAAGACTTACCCGACCGCAAAAATATAAAAAATATCGAATAGTGGGCTAGTAGCCCAAAATTTTAAGCATCGACTTGTAACTCTGTTCTTTAGCAAACAGTTTGGTGGTCACTTCGCCCTCTTCGTCACGGTCTATGATGATGTGTTTCGGCGCGGGAGTGAGGCAATGTTGTATGCCGCCGTAACCGCCCAGAGCCT
This sequence comes from Bacteroidales bacterium, assembly GCA_017615595.1. GTDB lineage: Bacteria > Bacteroidota > Bacteroidia > Bacteroidales > WCHB1-69 > F23-D06. The sequence goes on along the minus strand of JAFZZT010000001.1, from coordinate 41,022 downwards.
CTTGGTAGGCACCCGTGTTGAAGAGTCCGATGTATTGGATGTCGTCACTCTCTTCGCCACGGTAAGCGTTGGAGTCTATCTGCGGGAGGAAGACGGCGTTGAGGTTGGCCTCCGAGTTGTAGTAGTCCATGCTGTCGCACGTCAGGCCGCCGAGGAAGACTCTCTCGTAGGCGCGATCCCAGTGGTTGATGGCCAAGATGATGAACTGCTGGTTCAAGGCCCAGGAGTCGGGCAGGGTGGTCATGAAGGAGCTGTCGATCATGTTCCACAACTCTCTGTCGTTCTGGCGTTTCTGCTGCAAGATGGAATAGAGCACGGCGCTGGCCTCACCGACTGTGTAAGATCCGAACTCGGTGAAGATCTCCGGCTCCATCACGCCCTCGCGCGTGCATATCTGCTTGATCTGCGAGACAATCTCCTCTGCCATGTACTCGTAGTCGTAGTCAAAAGACAACGAGTTCTTGATGGGGAAGCCGCCGCCGATGTTCAGAGAGTCCAACTCCGGCGCGATCTTCTTGAGGTCGCAATACAGGTTGACACACTTCGTCAATTCGTTCCAATAGTAGGCTGTATCATGAATGCCCGTGTTGATGAAGAAGTGCAACATCTTCAACTTGAAATTCGGGTTTTTCTTGATGCGCTCTTGATAAAATGGGATGATGTCGTTGTATCGGATGCCTAAACGTGAGGTGTAGAACTCAAAACGCGGCTCCTCTTCTGACGCGATGCGGATGCCGACCTGGCAGGGTTTGGTCACACATTTCTCAATCAAGTCAAATTCCCGCTTGCTGTCCAATACCGGTATCGTGTTTTCATAACCTTTCTCCAACATCATCGCAATGTTGTCGATGTATGCCTGCTTTTTGCAACCATTGCAGATGATGTAGTTGGTCTTCTCGAATTGACCTAATTCATGTAAAGTTTCAATTAAATTCAGATCAAAAGCAGAAGAAGTCTCCAAATGGACATCGTTTTTGAGCACTTCGGATAATACAAACTCGAAATGAGAACTTTTCGTACAATAGCAGTAATGGTACGAACCTTGGTAATCCGCTTTGGCAAGCGCAACGTTGAAGTATCTCTTCGCTTTATGGATGTTCTCCGAGATCTTGGGCAGGTAGGTGATCTTCAATGGCGTGCCATATTGTTTGATGACATCCATAAGTGGTACATTGTTGAATAACAATTCGTTATCCTCTACGCTAAAGCCCTCTTGAGGGAATTCGTAGGTCTGCTGAATAAGGTCGATGTACTTGGTCTTCATCTCTAGTAAGTATTAAAATATCAGGCGGCAAATATATATAAAAATTAATTCGGATGAATAAAAAATTTCTAATCCGACTAATTTACATTGATTTTTTTGGGGCAATCCGAATCAGTTATGATCCCGTCTGTTTTCGCATTCGCAGATGTCGGTGAAGAGAATTTCTGTTTCTGGAAGGAGATTTTCCATGGCTTCATATTCCTTTTTTGTCAATGGAATTTGCCGTAAATCGATAGTTTTTAAGGTTTTTCGCAGCTTGGTTATGCTTTCCGGTAAAAGATACATGGGATTGTCCCATGCATCGATGGTGTGAAGTTTTGTGAGTTTAGAGATGGAGTCTGGGAGGATTTCAATCATATTGCGACTGATGATCAACATCTCTAGTTCCTGTAAATCGCCGATGGCGTCGGGTAGCCGTACCAGTTTGTTGCGATCCAGATTGAGGATGCGGAGATGTGATAATTTGGCGATATCTCTGTTGACGATGTTGAGCCGACATCCCTTTACCGTGAGTTCCCGTAGGTCTGTCAACAGGAAAAGTGCTTCGGGTAGAGAGTCCCGTTGAGGCAATTTCGTCAGCTTTAGCCGATACACCGGACCATGAGTTTCCAGTGCCTCTTCCAGACTTGTGTAGATCTCTCCGTTGTCATCAGGCCCATATAACAACAAAGTATGCTTTTGCCCGAAAGCCAGGCATCCTGCCAGCATGATGATCAGTAGAAGGGTTTTTCTCATACGTCTTTGTTGTTTGTTTATCTAGGTATGATGTTCAGGGAATCCAAATCGTGCGCTAGCTGTATGGAGAATAAGGTTGCCCCCTTCCTGTTGAGGTGTGAGGCATTGTAGAAGTAGGTCGTGTCGTATGATAATGGATGGTAGGTGTAGTCTAGGATGGGTACGCCGTACGGGTCGGTAATTTCGTGAAACAGTTTGTACATGCCGGGCAGGTCTTCAATCTTCTCCGTTGCGCCGATATAGAAAGGCGCAATGACGAATACCACGGAAATGTTCTCTTCCTTGCACGCTGACAGGAATTTCTTCAACTCGTTGATGGCTAAAGGATTTCGCCCGTAACGGATGGTGTCCAGGCTCGCTAACTTCTTGCCATCCCAGGGTTTGTCGTAGTCAACAAAGCCTTTGTAAACCTGATGCTCGGCCCGTTGATAGAAAGAGGTGCCTTTTAAGATGGCCAAGATGTCTGATTTGTATTTCCGATAACGCCACATTGGAATGAGGGCGTCTGCCCAGGTGAAATGATCCACAGGACGAATCTCTTTCCAAAGAAACAAATCCCGAAGATAGGGCACAAACTGGATGCGGTCGTAGCCATTGCTGGTGTACAACGTGCCTTGGTAGATCTCGTACAGGATGACCTTGGGCTTGCGGTTTCCCTCGTGCCGATACACATGGTACTTGACCATTTGCGACTCCACCGCCCGTCCGTTCATCCCTAAGTTATAGCTGTTGATGTGTAGGATGCTATCCAATATCCGGGGGTTCATCTGCACGTATGCGCGCGAGCTGCCCATGATGAGCAGGTCGCTTTGGATGTCTCCCCGGTAGATGTCGTTCCAGTTGGCGAACGGGGACGACTCGAGTTTTTTGAACTGACGGGTGATGAGGAGGTCCGCCCCAAGTGCCAGCACGAAGAGGATGAGTGTAAATATCGATAGTCGGAGGAGGAACTTTTTCATGATCAGAATTGGAAATAGATGAAGGATTCCGTGCCGTTGTAGGAGAGGAACAGGATGATGATGATGAGGTAGTATATCGTGAATTTCAGGGGATGGGACTTGATATTGCGCAGGTCGAGTCCGTGTTCGCGTGAGCGGTTGAGCCATTCGGTTGTCAGCATGATGAGGATGTAGGCGCAGAGTGGCGCGAGTCCGGTGAGGTCGGGTTGTCCGCCATGGGGGATGAGTGTCAGATAGTGCCAGGCCTGTGAGATGGTGTCGGCGCGGAAGAAGACCCAGCCGATGACGGCGAGGACAAAGGTGAGGGTCATCTGGAGCAGTTCGGTGAGGGAGGGCAGTGCCCGGCCTTCGGCGATGGTGTTGGTGTATTTGCGGTTGCGTCCCAGCAGGATGAGCGGCAGGAAGAGCAGGGCATGATAGGCGCCCCAGGCGAGGAACGTCCAGTTGGCCCCGTGCCAGAATCCGCTCAACAGAAAGATGATGAACGTGTTACGCACAATCTTCGCCTTGGATACGCGGCTGCCGCCCAGCGGGATATAGACATAGTCTCGGAACCAGGTGGTCAGCGAGATGTGCCAACGCCGCCAGAACTCGGCGATGTCGCGGCTGAAGTAGGGGTTGTTGAAGTTGCGCATCAGGCGGATGCCGAAGAGTTTGGACGTGCCGATGGCGATGTCGGAGTAGCCGGAGAAGTCGCCATAGATCTGGAAGGCGAACAGCACCGCGGCGATGGCCAGCGTGAAGCCGCTTTGTTCCTGGTATGCGCCGAAGACGCGATCCACGAAGAGGCCGCAGCCATCGGCGATGGCTATCTTCTTGAAGAGTCCCCACAGGATCTGTCGCAGACCGTCCACGGCGGTGTCGTAGTCGAAATGCCGCGCCTGCCCGAACTGCGGCAGCAGGTTGGTGGCCCGTTCGATGGGGCCCGCGACCAGCTGGGGGAAGAAGCTCACGAAAGCGAAGAACTGGATGATGTCGCGCACGGGTGCCATCTTCTGCCGATAGACATCGATGCTGTAGCTCAACGCTTGGAAAGTATAGAAGCTGATGCCCACGGGGAGGACGAGGTGCAGCAGCAGACCATCGGTGTTCCCGTGCAGGAAGGCGCGCGCAAACGAGGTGGCGAAGAAGTCGTAGTACTTAAAGAGGGCCAGGATGCCGAGGTTCAGCACGATGTTGAGGATATGGACGGCCTTGGCCACGGGGTGGCCCCGGTGCCGTTCTATCAGGAGGCCGCTGCCCCAGCTGCAGAGGGAGGTGAGGGCGATGAGGAACAGGAAACGCCAATCCCAGCAGCCATAGAAGAAGTAGGATGCTGCCACGATGAAGAGGTTCTGCGCTTTCAGGTTGCGCTGGAACACGAACCAGTAGAGCAGGAACACGATGGGGAGAAATATGGCGAATTCCAGTGAGTTGAAAAGCATCTGTCCGATTGTTTTGCGGCGGCAAAGATAGAAAATATCTGGTTGCAAAATGATTGCACTATTTGTGAAATTTGTTTATCTTTGCTCCCTAATTGAATATAAATTTTCATGGATATGGATACCAATATCACCAAAGAAGAATTCATTGTGTTGTTAATGCTCTATGTGGCCAATCTTGACGGGAAGATCAAACCGGACGAGATGAGTGTCATATTGGAGAAGAGCACCCCCGCCGATGTGGTGAAAGTCCGCAAACTCTTCAATACGATGAATGACTCGGAAATCCTTCAACTCTTGCAGGAGAAGAAGGAATTGTATGTGCGGGATGATTCCGACAAACAGGTTGTGCTGGCCGACATCCGAAAGCTGATAGAGGCAGACCGGAAAATCGGTGCCATGGAGACTCTGCTTGTTGGGGAGTTGGAACGGATGCTATAGCGCTTCCGTCGCCTGCTCAGAAGAGGATTTGGCCTTGTCTTTTCTTCTCCGAATCTTGCGGATGCCCCGGATCATGACAGGTTCGAGGCAAGCTAAGGTTATGGCAAGGAGCATGTATCCTGCCATGGTAAGGTGTCTTTTTTTAGGCCATTTGCGGAAATGCTCCACGCCGCGGTAACACAAAGTCATCATTTTTTTAGGGAAAGGTATGGCAGTATGCCCAAGGTTATGCTCCACGCGCACATTAATCAGCACTTCTCCGATATTGTCTTGAAACCAGATGGTTGGATCGTGTTCCGTTATATCAACCCAATTTGCTTTCTTCAGGATGTCTAAAAGTGATAAGCCGCTGGAATCTATGTCAATATTCAAAAAAACTGGAGTGTTGGGAAGCCAGAGCCATCTGTTTATATCCTTTTGAATATTAAGGCTATTCTGTGATGTGGACTCCCAACTATTTGTATTTAAGGGATTGATAATGCAGCCTTTACGGATGGAATCTAAAACGTTCTGAATAGAATCTTTTTTCTTGTAAGAGCATATCTTAATGACTACAGAGGATGTGTCTTTCTTAAAAGCTATGTTGTCAATTTTTTTCAAGCTATCCCGATACCATCCGCACTCAAGAAGAGGTTTGTATAGTTTTTTTAAATCTCGGTTGGAAGTATCTCTGAAATAATCAGATTCGAGTTTTTTAAGAATCGTAGTATCCAATAGTATATCGTTGAAGCAGAAGTAAAGATCGCCATGCTCCTTCACTTCAAATTGGTATACAGCATCGTTTTTCTTTTGTGTATTCGTGTCAAATACTATTTGTTGAATGGTGGTGTCTCCGTCTGTGTTATAGGGTTTCGGACCTGGAATAGGCGGAGAAACTTGATACAGCAAGGAACCAAATCGGGCATCTTTGTCAAAGGGGTTCCGACCATATATGCAGTATTTCGTGTTAAGTGTGCCAGTTTTATTTTGCAAGTAGTTAGGGCCGATGATGCTTCGGGAATATTCTAGTTTCTTATTCATCCGAGAGCATGTATCCATGTTATAGATGTCGCCATACATGCTGCCGGAAGCGGTGATGTAGACCTTATCCCCTTTTGAGAGGGCAATGCCGGTAGGGGTCCAAAAGTTGGCCGCATTAAGGAGGAAGTAGTGTTGGGTTTCCAATCCCGGCTGGTCAATGGAGATGATGCCATTGGTGTTGGTACGCAGGTTGCTGGGCGCCAACACCACATTGTTGATGTTGAAGACTATGATGTACACGATGGCTACAATGCCGGCCACCAGTGCCACACCTGCCAAGATGATATTGATGCCTGCAGAGGGTCGAATGCCTCTCTTGAAAATATCACGACCTTTGATATCTTTACTCTCTTCCTTGGAGTACCCCCGCCACCGTCCTGAGAACCATCGGAAAATGAACTCGTAGATGGTGTTGCAGAGCCAGATGAAGCAGAGGAGAATGTTGTACAGGCATCGGAAAAGGAATCTGGTCACGATAAAGGGCTTATCAGTTCGCACTTTCCATCGCATGGACCAGGCAGAAGGGTCATGGTCTTTTTTCTTTTCCTCTAACAGCTGAGACCAGAATGATCGATCCTGAATGCGGACATCGGAAGAGATTTCGGTGAGGATGGCATCCTTGATGGCTTGTATGATGGACGGCATGGCTACTGGCGTTTACGTTCAATAACTATTAAAAAAGATCCCACATTGTCGGTGAACCAGGCATTTACAAGGTTATTCTTTTCGTAATAATCCAATTCAGGTTCCTTATTGTTATTTGAGATTTTTGTGGAGTCCAATTTGAGTTCATTTTCATGCCCTCTCATCGAGTCTATAATAGCATCTGTCAGGGCAATGTCATTGACTGCGAAGTGCAGAATGCCGTCCTGGTGAATCTTGATGTTCTCCTTCTCCATTCCGATGACATAGATTTCAGGCGATTGCCCTGATCTTGAACGTCCGTCAAAGTAGGGTGCGTATTCTTTTACATTGTTCGGATCCAAAGGACTTAGGTGCTTGCTAATTTCTTCCTTTACGACTTGCATTAAGATCACGTTAGGCTCTTCGTTGGGCGCTATACGGTATTTATTTCGGAGGAGGTCTCGTGTCTCGTCAGACTGCTTGCCTCCAGTAGGGCTTATCCATCTGTACTGTGGTTTATTATTTTTTGCGTCATCCGTCAGGTGGTGGATGGCGGTGTTAAAAGCTCCCGATGTGCGCACGGAGATAATGTCCCCCTCTTTCACCTCAATGCCGCTGTTGGCCCAGAGGTCTGCGGAGTTAAAGAGCCAATATATTATTTCCGTATCTTCATCTTTAATGATAGTGGCGCCGTATTTGTTAGACCGCACCGAATTGTAGGGGTAGTATTGCCGCAGCATCAGCGCAATGAGGGCAATTCCGACAAAGATGGTCATCACTATCGTGGAAATGACGATAATGGTCTTGACTAATGTCTTGGGTTTGCTCAGGGCAGCAACCAGATGCTCATACTTGTTGATTACAATATTGACGTATCCTTTGGAGGGGTCCTGCTCTGTCTTGTCTCCGCTAAGGTCGCGGTCATCCTTTTCGTCTGTCATGTTGATATTTTTTTGGGATGTGATTGAAAATGCAAAGATAGATTTTTTTTTGAGAGAGGCAAAAAGGTGGGAGGTAATTAAAAAAAATCCCTTCCGGCGGGAAGGGATTCGTGATTATGTTGTGTAGATGTATAATCTTTGGAAGAAAGCAGCGTCGTGGTTCCGTCTTTGTTATTTGGAACCTTTGTCTTTTTGTCCTGCGTGTCCTCTGAATATACGGGTGGGGGCGAACTCACCAAGTTTGTGGCCGACCATGTTCTCAGTCACATAGACGGGGATGAACTTGTTGCCGTTGTGGACAGCGATGGTAAGACCTACGAAATCCGGGGAGATCATAGAAGCGCGGGACCAAGTCTTGATCGTCGATTTCTTACCAGATGCCTGAGCATCGAGTACGCGTTGCTCCAGTTTGTAGTGTATATAGGGACCTTTTTTTAATGAACGACTCATAGTATTATGCTTTTAAGATTATTTCTTTCTTCTTTCAATGATATACTGGTTAGAGTTCTTCTTCGGGCGTCTGGTCTTGTAACCCTTAGCAGGCATGCCGTTACGAGAACGAGGATGTCCACCGGAAGCACGACCTTCACCACCACCCATCGGGTGATCGACAGGGTTCATGACGACACCACGGTTGCGAGGACGTCTGCCTAACCAACGGCTTCTACCGGCCTTACCGGAAACTTCGAGGCTGTGGTCAACGTTGGAGACGATGCCGATGGTGGCCTTGCAAGCGCAGAGGATCATACGGGTTTCGCCAGAAGGCAGTTTGATAACGGCGTAGCGGCCGTCACGAGACATCAGCTGGGCGTAGGAGCCGGCGCTGCGGGCGATCTTGGCACCCTGACCAGGTCTCATCTCGATATTGTGGATGATGGAGCCGAACGGGATCTCGCCGATAGGCAGACAGTTGCCCAAATCGGGAGCCACGCCGGAGCCGCTTTGGATCACTTGGCCAACCTTGATGCCGTGAGGAGCCACGATGTAGCGTTTCTCACCGTCGGCATAGAATACCAAAGCGATACGGGCGGAGCGGTTCGGATCGTATTCGATCGTCTTGACCGTTGCGGGAACTCCGTCTTTTTCACGTTTGAAATCAATCATACGGTACATCTTCTTGTGACCGCCTCCGCGGTACCGTACCGTCATCTTACCACTGTTGTTTCTTCCGCCTGTCTCATGTCTGGGACACAACAAACTCTTTTCCGGCTTGTTGGTGGTAATGTCATCAAATGCGCTGATTACTTTGAAGCGCTGACCCGGCGTTACTGGTTTGTACTTTTTTAATGCCATTGCTCTTAAATGTTACTGTAAAAATCAATTTTTTGTTCTTTGTCCACGAACACGTAGGCCTTCTTGAAGTTGTTCTTCTGACCTGTGATGACGCCAGCCTTAGTGTTTCTGCTCGTGGCTTTTCCGCGTTGGATGAGCGTATTTACGCGGACTACTTTCACTCCATAAACGGCTTCGATTTCCTTTTTGATTTCCGGCTTGGTGGCTGTGCGGGTCACCATGAAACCATAACGGTTGTACTTTTCAGCCGTCTGCGTCATCTTTTCGCTGATGATGGGTTTTATTATGATACTCATTGTTTGAAATCTTTACGGGTTGATAATAAATTATTCGCCTAACATTTTATTCAACTCGGTCAGACCGCTCTCGGAGATGATGAGGTGACCGGCGTTGAGCACGTGGTAGGTGTTGGCCTCAATGGCGCGCATGACTTTGGTGCGTTGCAGGTTGCGGCAAGACAAGAAGATGTTCTTGTCGTTGTCGGCCGTCAAGAGCAGCGTCTTCTGGCCTTCGAGTTTGAGGTTCTTGAGCATGGCCGTGTAGGATTTGGTCTTCGGGGCTTCAAAGGTGAAGTCTTCCACCACGGTGATCTTGCCTTCCTGCTGTTTGTAGGTGAAGGCAGAGAAACGGGCCACTCTCTTGAGTTTCTTGTTCAACTTGAAGGAGTAGTCTCTCGGATGAGGTCCGAACACGGTGGCACCGCCGCGGATGGTCGGAGACTTGATGCTGCCGGCACGGGCGCCGCCAGTACCTTTTTGTCTCTTCAGCTTGCGGGTGCTTCCGGAAACGGTAGAACGCTCCAGAGTGTCATGCGTACCTTGTCTCTGATTTGCCAAATATTGTTTCACATCAAGCCAGATGGCATGATCGTTGGGTTCCACATTGAAGATCTTGTCATTCAAGGTGACCGTCTTGGCAGTTGCACTGCCGTCTATATTATAAACTGTTAACTCCATCTCTCAATAATTATATAAGATCCATTAGCTCCGGGTACAGAACCTTTCACTAAAACTAAATTCTTTTCCTTCACAATCTTCAAAATCTGAAGGTTGATGACTTTTACCTTGGCATTGCCCATTTGGCCTGCCATACGCATTCCCTTGAATACGCGAGAAGGGTAGGAGGATGCACCCATAGAACCGGGGGCTCTCAGACGGTTGTGCTGACCGTGCGTGCTGTCGCCTACACCGCCGAAACCGTGGCGCTTCACGACACCCTGGAATCCTTTACCTTTGGAGATGCCGCTTACATCGACAAACTCTCCCTCAGAGAAGATGGTAACGTCCAACACCTCACCGAAACTCTTCTTGTGACCTTCCTCAAAACGAGTGAACTCGCGGACGATCTTCTTCGGCGTGGTACCGGCCTTGGCGAAATGACCCTTCAGGGATTTCGTCGTGTTTTTCTCTTTCTTTTCGTCGTAACCCAATTGGATTGCACTGTAACCATCCTTTTCGATGGTCTTGACTTGCGTGACAACGCAAGGACCAGCCTCTATCACTGTGCACGGCACCATCTTGCCGGAGGCATCGTAGATGCTAGTCATCCCAATTTTCTTTCCTATTAATCCTGACATTTTTTTGTTAGTTTGTATAAATTATTAATTCATTCTGCATTTTCAGTAATGCCATTCCTTGATTCAATAAACTGTAAATCAGTTGTTTATTGTTCTTTTGCGGTATGTACTAAAAAGCCTGCAAATATACATTATTTTCTATATCACAACACTTTGCGCATATTTTTTTATCAACAGGCATTTTCAACAGGCCTGCCCGATCCCTTTTATGACGCCCTACAATATATTATATTATAAGAACACCCCCCCCCCACCGCACGACTCCCGACTCCTGCCGGTTGATCTCCCTAATACTGGAATGATGTTCCATCTGCAAAAAGTGTCCGCGAATACAATTTTTAACAGCTTATTTTAAAAAAAAATGTACTTTTGCACCTGTAAACGATAAATGTGCAAAAATGAACAAGTTGAAGACAGATGCAGCGATACAGGAGGTGGCCGCCTCCCTGTTCCAGAAGTACGGCTTTGAGAAGACCTCCATGGAGGAGATCGCCCGCGAGGCCCATAAATCCAAACGCTCTATCTATAACTACTTCCGCAATAAGGAGGAGCTGTTCATGAAGCTGGTCTCTTCCGAAATAGACAGTATCCGCACCGACCTGGAAACGTTGACGGAAGATGACTCCCAACTCTTCCTGCCTCGTCTGCGCCAATATCTCCTGCTGCGTGTGCAGCTGATAGCCGCAGCTGAGAATCTCCGTGTGGCCTTGCGCGATCGTATGTTCAAAGACCGCGGGGTGCGCTTCCGGGAACTGAACCAAGTGAAAAACCAATTCAAACTTTGGGAACGCCAATTCTTCAAGCGAGTGTGGTCCTCCGGATTCTCGGACGAATTGTCTGATAAAGTGGAGAAGCAGGCTTCAGCCTTTGCCGATATGCTACAGGTGACGCTTAACGGATTAAGCTATACTTTCTTTATAGAAGATAAGTATGAACAGTATAAATCCTCCTACGAAATGTTGATAGATCTTATCATCAACAGCATCTTCATGAGATTCTCCGAGCAAAAGCTTCCTGAATTTGATCCCATTAAATCCTTGAATTAACGATACTGCATTACAATATGAAAAAGATTCTCACTTTTCTGCTTCCAACACTGCTTCTTCTAAGTGTCTCATGTGATACCCCATCCCGCAAGGTGACAGGCGATTATAGCTATAAACAGTCGGGCCTGGTAACCTTTACGGATGAAGAGAACCACACGGTTTCCACCCTGGCCACCAAACAGGGACAGATGAACATCATGCTGGACAGGCATGGCAAGAAGGGCGATGTCCTCATCACCTTTAACGAGATGGGTGGCGGTGCTCATACCTGCACCGGCAAAATCCAAGGTGACTCCATCTTCTTCGCTCCTTACGAGTTCACCACCCGTTTCAGCATTTCCGACTCTCTGGCGGGCATCACGCAGGTGGGCGAAGTTTACACGGTGCAAAGCGCTGGCCGCGGCATTATCTGCGATGATATGATCCTCGTGGAGGAACAATGGACCGGCAGGCCGGAAGATGGCACGCAGATTCGCCTCCATGCCGAGAAAATAACCATTTTGGCCGAGAAGAATTAGCTTGCCAAGACATGTTGTTTTACAAACAAAGGATTGAAACAATGAAATATAATATTGAATCTTGGTTGATGATGGCATTGCTGCTGCTGCCGCTCACCTCCTGCAAACACTTGGTGGAGGATCGGGCCGTGGAGCCGGTGGAGGTGACCGTAATGACGGTGGACACGATCAGCGGTTCTCTATCCCGAACCTATGTGGGCGATGTCACGGAAAACCTCTCCATCTCGTTGGGCTTCCCCTTGGGCGGCCGGGTGGAGAAGGTCTATGTGAAGGCTGGCGACAAGGTCCGTGCCGGTCAGCTGCTCGCATCAGTGGACAAGACTAGTGCGCGTAATGCTTACCAGTCGGCCAAGGCCACCCTCGATCAGGCCGAGGACGCATACGCACGCCTCAAGCAGGTGTACGAGCAGGGCAGCGTGGCCGAAGTCAAGTGGGTGGAGATGCAGACCAACCTGGACAAGGCGCGTGCCATGGAGCAGATGGCGAAGAAGCAGCTGGACGATTGCGATCTCCATGCCCCTGTGTCAGGAGTGGTGGATCGTTGCGAGGCGCAGGCCGGGGCGACACTGCTGCCCGGCGTGCCAGCCGTAACCCTTCTCGATGTCCATTCTCTGTCGGTGTCCTTTTCCGTTCCAGAAGATGATATAGCCGCTATCCATGTCGGTGATACGGCCACGGTCATAGTGCCTGCCCTTCAAGACAGAGCGCTGAAGGTCAAGATCACCGAGAGCGGTGTGTCGGCCTCCCGCGTGGTACATAGCTATAATGTGAAGGCTCTCTTTGTGCGCCCGCCGGCGGAACTCCTGCCCGGCATGGTCTGCAAGGTGCGCTTCCATAAGCAGAATACCTCGTCCAAAGGACTTGTCATACCCGCCAAGAGTGTGCAGACGCATCCACAGGGACAATGCGTGTGGCTCGTCCGCCATGGCAAGGCGCAGCGCGTCATCGTCCAGTCGTCAGGCTTCGTGGCGAATGGCGTCCTCATCAGCAGCGGCCTCCAGCCTGGCGACACGCTGGTGACCGCCGGCATGCAGAAACTGTACCCCAACGCTCCTGTACTCATCCATTCTGACCAACACTAACAACCTGATTTCATGTCGAAGCGTAAGTCCAACCATATCCTTGCCGCCATCCGCAGTCACAATATCATCTTCTTTATTGTGAGCTGCCTGGTCCTGTTTGGCATCTTTGGCTTGACGCAGATGAACAAGGATGAGTTTCCTCAGTTCACGATCCGACAGGGTGTGGTGGCGGCCATCTACCCGGGTGCCTCCGCGCAGGAGGTCGAGGAACAGGTGACCAAGCCCCTGGAGCGTTTCCTCTTTACCTACGAGGAGGTCAACAAAAAGCTGACCTACTCCACGACAGAGAACGGTGCCGTCTATATTTACGTTGAACTTAACACCGCCGTGAAGCATAAAGACGAGGTGTGGTCCAAGATCCGACATGGGCTGCAGCTGTTCAAGAAGACCTCGTTGCCGGCGGGTGTGCTGGAGGTGGTCGTGGTGGACGACTTTGGCAATACGGCCTCTATGTTGCTGGCCGTGGAGTCGCCGGAGCGCACCCCGCGGGAGCTGGAGGACTATGCCAACCGTCTGTGCGACAACTTGCGCGCCATCCCCGAGATGGGCCGTATCAAGATTACGGGCCAGCAGAAGGAGGAGATTGCCGTGCTGGTGGACCAGGAGAGGCTTGCTTCCTACGGCATCAGCCAGCGCTCCCTCTTGGTGGAGCTGGCCACCCAAGGCCTGCGTACCGTCAGTGGCAGCGTGGACAACGAGGCCGGTGAGGCGCTGGTCTTCCTGGACATCCCCTACCAGTCAGAATACGAACTTGGCGAGCAGATCATCTATGCCGACCCTTCCGGCAGCGTGGTCCGCCTGCGCGACATCGCCACCATCGAGCGCCGTTACGCCGAACCCAAGAGCTGCATCAAATACGATGGAGCCCCCGCCGTGCTGATCTCCATGGAGATGAATCCCGGCAACAATATAGTCGCCTTTGGAAAGAAGGTGGAGAAGATCATCGACCAGACCCGCCAAGAGATACCGCCCGATGTGGATATGCACCGCATCACCAACCAACCCAAGGTGGTGGACAAGTCGGTGATGTCGTTCCTGCGCGATCTGCTCTTCTCCATCATCGTGGTCATCGCAGTCATGTTGCTGCTCTTCCCCTTGCGCACGGCCCTGGTCTCCAGTTCCAGCGTGCCGGTGTGTACCGCCATCACCATGGGGCTGATGTATATCTGCGGCATCGAGATGAACACGGTGACACTGGCGGCGCTGATCGTGGTCCTCGGTATGATCGTGGACGACTCAGTCATCGTCATCGACGGCTATACCGATATGATTCAGAGCGGGCATTCCAATCTCTATTCGGCGGTGAAGAGTACCAAGCAGCTTTTCGTGCCCATGTCGCTGGCCACTCTGGCCATCTCGGGCATGTTCTTCCCCATGACGCGCATCATCACGGGGCCCTTGGGCGATTTCGTGCAGCTGTTTCCCTTTACGGTGGCCTTTGCCCTGATATGCTCCATCTTTTACGCCGTCTGGATCATTCCTTATATTGCGACTCGCTATATCCATCGCCATCGACCGGGTATGCAGATCGGCCGTTTTGCCGCGGCGCAGAACCGTTTCTTTGAATGGCTGCAGAATCTTTATGAGAATCTTCTCGCCTGGTGCTTTAGAAATCCTACCTTTGTCGTCCTGTTCGCCTTCTTCGCCATCGGGATGGGTGTCTTGATGTTCTCTCGTCTGCACATCCAGATGCTGCCGAAGGCCGATCGCGAGTGCTTTGCCGTGGAGATTCACCTGGCGGAGGGCAGCTCGTTGGCGCAGACGACCATGGTGGCCGACAGTATGGAGCACATCTTGCGGCGCGATCCCCGCGTGACCTCCGTGACCTCGTTCATCGGATGCTCTTCGCCACGCTTTCACGCCACATACGCCCCTCAGATGGCCCACAAGAACTATGCCCAGTTCATCGTCAACACCAGATCCGAAAAGGATACCCGCCATGTCCTCAAAGACTACTCGGAGCGCTACGCCCATCATTTCCCGAACTGCTATGTCCGCTTTAAGCAGATTGACTATCAGGCTGTGAAGAACCCGGTGGAGGTGCGCTTGACAGGGGATGACTTTGACGTGCTGAAACAGATGGCCGACTCCTTGAAGTGCTTCATGAACACCCAACCCTCGATGCTCTGGGTGCATTCTGACATGGATGAGACGTCTCAGAACATCCGGGTGGAGCTGAATAGTGACGAGGCTATGCGATTGGGAGTCACCCAGAGCATGCTCTCCGTGTATCTCTCCTCCGCTCTCGATGGCCAGATGCTCACCTCGGTGTGGGAAGGCGACTATAAGGTGCCGGTGATGCTCTACACCACCCGCGACCAAGCGGGGATGAGCTATCAGGATATGGAGGATTTTTTGGTCCCCACCTCAATACCGTCCGTGTGGGTGCCCCTGCGCCAAGTGGCCACGGTGATACCGGCCTGGAGCGATGCGGTCATCAACCATCGGAACGGTGTGCGGACTGTCACGGTGGGCGCGGACCTGCGCGAGGGCTATAGCCAGCCCGAAGTGATCAAGGTCTTGGACAAATATATCGACAAGAACCTGTCGAAGAACAAGCCCCAAGGGGTGGAGATCTCCTACGGCGGACTGACCAGCATCAATGGCCAGGTCATCCCGCAGATAGCGCTGAGCTTCATTGCCGCTGTCCTGGTGCTCTTCGTCTTCCTGCTGTACCATTTCGCCAAGATAGATGTCGTGATGCTGACGCTCTCAGCCAGCCTGATCTGTATCTTCGGCGCCTCGCTGGGCCTGTTTATCTTCCAGCTCGACTTCAGCATCACGGCCGTGTTGGGTGTGGTGAGTCTGATCGGTATCATCGTCCGTAACGCGATCATCATGTTTGAATATGCGGAGATGTTGCGCACCGAGCAGCATAAGAGCGCCAAAGAGGCAGGCTTCGAGGCGGGCAAGCGCCGTATGCGTCCCATCTTCCTGACTTCCGCCACCACTGCATTGGGTGTGATGCCCATGATCGTGGCCCATACCGCCCTTTGGATGCCGATGGGTGTTGTGATCTGTTTCGGCACCATCTTTTCATTACCATTAGTTGTCACTGTACTGCCCGTGGCCTACTGGCAGATCTTTAAACGGAGGGATAAAAAATGAGGAATCTGAAAATCGCTATCATGATCATGGGACTATGTATGTCCCTTTCTCTGGGTCTCCAAGGACAGTCGCTCTCGTTGGACAGCTGCCTGACGCTGGCGTTGCAGCATAATGCCGCTGTCAAGAATGCTGCGCTGAGTGTGGAGATGGCCAGGATGGTCAAGAAGCAGGCCTTTACCAAATACTTCCCCAATGTGAGCGGGACAGCTCTCGGCTATCATGCCCTGCACCCATTGGTGGAGTATGGCATTGACGATATTGATAACGCTACCGCCCGACAATGGCTGCACAATTTTTACATGGAGTATGGCCACGCATTGGGCATCCCCGAGTCGCTGTCATTTGCAGAGAAAGGGGTTACGGTCGGCGCCACCCTGATGCAGCCGGTCTATATGGGCGGCCAGATCGTCCATGGCAACCAACTCGCCGGAGTGGGGGTGGAGGCTGCCCAGCTGCAATATGAACTCCAACAGCAGGAGGTTCTCCTCAAGACAGAGCAGAGCTATTGGCTGGTCGTCTCGCTGAAGGCAAAACGCGAGACGGTCATGGCGGCCCTCGACTTTCTGGATACGCTCTATCGCGATGTGGAGGGGGCATTCAAGGCGGGACTTCTTACCCGCAACGAGGTGCTGAAGGTCTCCATGAAACGTACGGAGATGCAGTCCAATATGCTTCGCATACAGAATGGTATTCAGCTGGCCCAAAGGGCATTATGCCAAATGATAGGAGTTCCCTATGATGAACAGCTGCAGCTGGTTGATACGATTCCGGCGGTGATGCCTGTCCCGGAATCTCTCTATGCAGATATGGAGGAGGCCGTTGCCAATAGGAAAGAGACCCGCTTGCTGCAATTGCAGATGGAGGCCACCCAACTGCAACGCAAGATGGTCTTGGGCGAGGCGCTCCCGCATCTGATGGTGGGGGCCGGTATTGCATACGGCAACCTCATTTTTGATGATTATTCCACCAATGGACTGGTCTTCGCCTCTTTGCAAGTGCCGCTGACGGCCTGGTGGGAGAATTCCTATAAGCTGAAAGAGGCTTCGCTCAAACAGCAGGTCGCCCGCAACGATTATGAGGATTATACCGAGAAGATGTCCCTGGAGACGATGCAGGTGTGGAACAACCTGCAAGAGCGCTATGCGCAAATAGGACTCGCCGAGGTGACGGTGGCCGAGGCGGAAGCCAACCTGCAGACTGTCCGCCAGAACTATCAGGCAGGACTCTCCTCCGTGTCAGACCTCTTGGAAGCCCAGGCGCTGTATCAGCAGGCCCTTGACCAGCAGACGGATATGCGTATTGATTACCGTATGGCGGAGGTCCGCTATCGTCAGTTGGTGTCTAAATAGTCGTCTGCTCGCGGCTTCTCCAGGCCGAAAAATCACTTTCGGATTTTATTAGAAACCTACCTTGATGCCGAAATGTATCTTGCCTGTCTTGAAGGAGATGGGATTCCCTTGTTGTCGCCCTAACGCATAGTTCAGATAGAAGAGGCCTGCCCGAACCGACAGGTTGATGCCGACACCGAAACCGAAGGGATAGTCTTTCGAATAAAAACCATGTAAGGACTGCTCGTAAATGCCCCCGTCAAAAAAGAGGTTTACAAAGGAGTTCTTCATGAAATGATATCGGAACTCCAGCGAGTAGAGCAGGAAGGTGGAGGCGGCGAGGTCGTTGGGGTTGAAGCCCCGTATGCCCCGCTCCCCGCCAATGGAGAAGAGCTCGTTGTAATAGTGGTTTCCCGTCAGCAGGCTGCCAAACTGCCCGGTGGTGACAATGGAGAAATACTTCCAGACAGGAATATATCCGCGGACCAGTCCGTACAGCCGATAGTCCGTCTTCTGCATCTGGAGGCCATCGTAGAGATCGTCATCCACTTGTGAGTTCTTTCGGATTACCCGTCTGCCTGCCGACAGATCCGCTTCGATTTCAAAGCCTTTCCGGGCAACAAAAGGCGCATCCGTCTCGCGAACATATAGCCGAAGACCATACATCCGCTTGCGGTAGTCTATGCAGACAGAGTCGGAGGTGAAGTCGAGCAATGCCGGATTCATCACGGTGGAGCTGCGGAAGTCGAAGTAGGGCGTCAGGGTGTTGCGATGATGGAAGGAGTAGGGGATGCCGATGTGGTAGTGAAGCAGCAGATAGGAGGTGTCGTGCTTGTCAAGGCTGAAGTTGCCTTCAATGCCAAAGTGCGTCTTGAAAAGATAGTTGAACTGTGCCGAGATGTCCAGATATTGTGAATAGCGTTCGCTGCTTTGCCAATGCAGATCGATGTGCTCGCCGATCTTGAACAGGTTGGTGAGGGATAACTCCAACTCGCCGTTGACGGCAACCTTGCCCGTGTTCTCGTCTTGGGGCGTAATGCCTATATATCCATCGAATTGGTTGACGGACTGTTTGTTAAGGTATAGATAGACGACGGCTTTGTTTTGGAAGAAGGCCACACCGCTGGGACGGGCTATGCTCACAAACGGAAGGGAGGCGAGTCGCTTGTCTATTTGCCGCACAATGGATTCATTGTAGGGACTACCTCTTTTGATGCCTAAATAGGGATACAGATAACTAGTGGATAGCTTGGCATCGCCCTTGACCACGATGGAGTCGAAGGTGATGAAGACGCCGGTGTCGAGATGGATGACGGGCTTTTTGGTGAGGCTGTCGGTGCGCAAGGATATGGAAGCGAAGGGATAGCCGTGGTTCTCCATATAGGTCAGCACCCGCTCGGCGATGGCGGGGTACTCCTCCATCGTGAAAGTCTCTGGGATGAGGGGTTGGTGACGTTGGGCTGTCAGCGTCTGGAGACAGAGCAGCGCAGTCAGCAGGATGGCGATATGGCGATAGGCGCGGCTCAATCGGGATTTGATTTGTGGACTACGAGCTGGGCATTCTCAAACTTGACGACCACGACAGGACTTCCTTTGTCGATGAGACCGTATTCGGAGGTGGCGTCGTAGAGATTGCCGTCAATCTCAATCTTGCCGGCGGGGCGCATGAAGGTGGCGGCGGTTCCTTCCTTCCCGACCAGTTCTTGCAGGTGCATGTCCTGGGCGATGAACCCTTGGTCGGCTGTCAACTCTGTGTTGAGGGCGATGGTGCCGAAGCGGGTCTTGGCGGTGATGACCTTCTTGCAAAGCCACAGGGCAATGAAGAAGCCCGACACCATGCTGAAAAGGACGATGACCAGATTCTTGGCTACCTCGTAGGCACCATCGAAGGTGGGGTTGAATTTGAAGTGGAAGCCGACATTGAAGATCATGGTCAGGACCAGCGCGCCCACGATGAGGACGATGCCGGAGACACCTGCCACGCCGAAGCCCGGGATGACGAAAAACTCCAGGATGAGCAGAGCGACACCGACTATGAACAGCAGGATCTCCCAGTGCTGGGCCAGCCCCTCCAGATAGTGCGGTGCGAAGAAGAGTAGGGCGGCAGTGATGGCGATGGCGAGGGGCAGCCCGATGCCAGGCGCCTGTAACTCAAAGTAGATGCCGCCAACGATGCACATGATGAGGATGCTGCTGACCACAGGGTTGACGAGGAAAAGGATGATCTTGTCGATCCAGCTCAGCTTCTGTTCGATGAGCGTGTGGCTCTCCAGTCCCGCTTGGGCCAGCACCGCCTCCTTGCTGTCGGCAGCCCCTTCGCAGAAACCGTGCTGGATGGCCTCCTCCGTCGTGAAGGTCAGCACCTTGCCCTTCTCGGAGATCCCCTTGACCTCAATGTCGGGATCGACCATGGCCTGGGCGATGTCGGGGTTGCGACCATTCTTCTCGGCGGTGGTCCGCATGAGGGAGCGCATGTACGACTGGTACTTGTCGGGCATGATCTCCCCCTCCTGGTTGACAACCGAGGCGGCGCCGATGGAGGAACCGGAGGCCATGTAGATGCTGTCGCAAGCGATGGAGATCAAAGCGCCAGCCGAGGCCGCATTGTTGTTGATGAAGACCATGGTCGGCATGGGGGCGTTCAGCAGTAAGGTGCGGATCTTGTCCGCCGCATCCAGCTCGCCGCCGAAGGTGTTGAGCTCCAACAACAGATAGTCGGCTTTTTGCTCCGTTGCCTCCTTCACCGCCTTCTCCGTCTTGCGTACCGCAGGCTTGGCGATGTTGTCATCGATGGTATAATAATAGATTTGATGACTGCTTTGGGCAGTGCCGACGACATACATCAGACAGCATGCCAGCAGGATGATGATGCTCTTTATTCTCATACTCTTTTATGCTAATTCTACTTTGTAAGGGATGGAAAGACGAAAGTCTTTAAGGAACGATTGTGGATCGATGGTGACGGTGAAGTTGAAGAAGTCGCTGAAAAACACATTGTTGGCCTCAACAATGCGTAGGTTGAACTCTGTCTTCCCTTTATGTTTCTTTAATTGCTCCAGGATTTCATGAGCGACGTCTTTGGAGATGTCCTGAATCCGCACGGCGATACGGACCACCTTGCACAGTTTCTCGTAGGCATCTTCCAGACTGCAAATCATCACCGGCTTGACATCGATGAATTTCCGTTGATTGCCGTCTTTGTCTGTGTATTGCCGTACGGAGACACTGGCATTGACGAAGACGCGTTTCCCCTCTTCCAGCGCCCATTTGAATTTGTCAAAGTCTTCCCGGAAGAGACGCCAGGTCCAGGAGCCCTGCTGGTCTTCCATGGTGTAGATGCCGAAGTTGCGCTGAGACTTGTCCATGGCAACCACCGCTTTGCTGACCATGGCGACAAATTGGACACCCTTGCCCGTGGAAGCCATTTTGACGAGGTGGTTGTCATCGCTCATCCTGGATAAATCGGTGTTGGTGAAGTTCTCGATGATGTATTTGAACTCCTCAAGAGGATGGCCGGAGATGTAGAAACCCGCTACCTCATATTCCCGTTTGGCCCGTTCCAGACCATTCCAAGGATCACAGGTGGGGAAGTCAATGGTGATGGCGGTATCCTCCGCTTCTTCAAAGGCATCGAACAGGGAGGTTTGATTCTTGGCGGCGTTGTCACTCTTGTTGGCGTAGGAAATGCATTTGTCGATGACGGTACGACCATCTTTGTCTGTGACAAAATATTGTGCTCGATGTTCTTTGCCGATGCTCTCGAAGGCACCGCTCTGTGCCAACACTTCGATGCACCGCTTGTTGCAGTTGCGCAGGTTGACGCGTGTCATGAAGTCGATGAAGCTCTTGTAGGGCCCGTTGGCGTTGCGCTCCTCCACGATGCTGTCGGCGGCGCTGGCGCCCACGCCCTTCAGTGCCGACAAACCGAAACGGATATCGCCGTCTTTGTTGACCGTGAAGGTCTGGTCGGACTCGTTGATGTCAGGACCCTTGACCACAATGCCACTCTTGAGACAGTCTTCCACAAACTGGGTGATCTTCTTGATGTCGTTGACATTGTTGGTAAGGTTGGCAGCCATCAGCTCGGCGCGGTAGTGGGCTTTCAGGTAGGCGGTCTGATAGGCGACCCAAGAGTAGCAGGTGGCGTGCGATTTGTTGAAAGCGTAGGAGGCGAACTTCTCCCAGTCGGCCCAGATCTTCTCCAGCACTTTGGGGTCATGCCCGTTGGCACTGCCGCCATCGATGAACTTGGGCTTCAAGGCATCCAGCTTGTCTTTGAGCTTCTTGCCCATGGCCTTACGCAAGGTGTCGGACTCGCCACGGGTGAAGTTGGCCAAGAGTC
Organism: Bacteroidales bacterium; assembly: GCA_017615595.1. Taxonomy (GTDB): domain Bacteria; phylum Bacteroidota; class Bacteroidia; order Bacteroidales; family WCHB1-69; genus F23-D06. The sequence continues at coordinate 19,324 of JAFZZT010000001.1, read as the reverse complement.
TCGACAAGAGCATCACCTGCTCCTGATAGACAGTGATGCCGTAGGTGTCTTTCAAGTACTTCTCCATAATGGGGATGTCGTACTCGATCTTCTCCCTACCGTGCTTGCGGTCGATGAACTGCGGGATGTAGTCCATAGGTCCCGGACGGTAGAGAGCGTTCATAGCGATGAGGTCTTCAAAGGTGGAGGGCTGCAGCTCGCGGAGGTATTTCTGCATGCCCGGGGATTCAAACTGAAACGTGCCGATGGTGTCGCCTTGACAGTAAAGCTGATAGGTCAGCTCATCATCCAAAGGGATCTTGTCGATGTCGATGTCAATGCCCTTGGACTTCTTGATGTTGGAAACAGCCTCACGGATGACAGACAGGGTGGAGAGGCCCAAAAAGTCCATCTTGATCAGGCCGACATCCTCCACGACAGATCCTTCATATTCAGTAACGATGATGTTCTCTTTGGTCTTCTTGTCCTCCACGGTGGAGAGCGGGGCGAAGTTCATCAGGTCGTCAGCGCCGATGATGACACCGCAGGCATGGATGCCTACCTGGCGCACAGTGCCCTCCAGCTGGGAGGCGTAGTCGATGATCTCCTTGATCTTGGGGTCTTTGTCGTAGGCATCCTTGAATTCCGGCACATAACGGAGACAGTTTTGGATGTTGACCTTGGTGGCTTTGTGCGTCTTGGGATCGTCAGGCAGACGGTCGGGGATCATCTTGGTGAGCTTGTCGGATTCTGCAACCGACAGGTTGTGCACGCGGGCCACGTCTTTCAAGCTGGACTTGGTGGCCATGGTGCCGTAGGTGATGATGTGGGCCACTCTCTCCTTGCCGTATTTCTGGGTGATCCAGTCGAGGATACGATAGCGCCCTTCATCGTCGAAGTCCACATCGATATCGGGCAGGGAGATACGGTCGGGGTTGAGGAAACGCTCGAACAGCAGGTCATATTTCAGGGGGTCGATGTCGGTGATGCGCAGACAATAGGCGGCGACGGAGCCGGCGGCGGAGCCACGGCCCGGACCTACGGAGATACCCATGTTGCGGGCGGCAGCGATGAAGTCCTGCACGATGAGGAAGTAGCCAGGGAAACCCATGTTGCGCATAACCTCCAACTCGAAGTCGATACGCTCTTGCACCTCCTGCGGCACGGGGTCCCCGTAACGCTGCACAGCCCCGTCGTAGGTGAGCTTGCGCAGATAGTCAGCTTCCAGCTTGATGCGGTAAACCTTCTCCAATCCTCCCAACTTCTCAATGGGGTCTTCACCGTCCTCCCCAGTCTTGAACTCTGCCCGAAGGTCCTCTTCGCTGAAACGCTCTTTGTAGGTCTCCACGGTGCCGAACTCTTCCGGGATGTCGAACTTGGGCATGATGGCCGAATGCTGCAGCGCGAAGGTCTCTACCTTGTCGACAATCTCCTGCGTGTTGCTTAACGCCTCCGGGATGTCTTCGAAGATGGCGGCCATCTCCTCCGGCGTCTTCAGCCACTCCTGCTTGGTGTAGTGCAAACGGTCGGGGTCGTCAATGCGAGAGTTGGTGTTGACACAGATCAGACGGTCGTGCGCCTCCGCATCCGAAGCATCCACAAAGTGAACGTCGTTGGTGGCAATGAGCTTGATGCCCGTCTCGGCAGACAACCGTATCAACTGCTCGTTGACAATCTTTTGGTGCTCGTATGTCGTCTGGTCTCCACCCGGCACATTTGTCTTGTGCCGTTGTAATTCCAGATAATAATCCTCGCCGAAGATGCTCTTGAACCACAGGGCAGACTCTTTGGCCTTCTCGTAATGCCCTGACAACAGCTGCTGAGGAATCTCACCCGCCAGACAGGCAGAGGAGACGATGATGCCCTCGTGATACTTCTCCAGCATCTCATGGTCGATACGCGCCTTGTAATAAAAACCCTCAATCCAGGCTAAGGAGATCATCTTGCAGAGGTTGTGATAGCCGGTCTCGTTCTTGGCCAATAGGATGAGGTGCTCTCCGTAACCATTCTCCTTGTGCTCTCTGACAGTATGGTCGCCAGTCGGGTTGGTGGGTGTCTTCTTGGCAACGTATGCCTCACATCCGAAGATGGGCTTGATGATCTTCTTGCGCTCCGCCTCTATCTTTTGCTGACACTCCGCTTTTGCCTCCTCATCTTCCAAAGTGCCCAACTTCTCTTCTAAGTCCTGGATGGTGTCTTTGACTTTCCCGTTGGTCTTTTTCACATAATCGTAAAACTCTTTGATGCCGTACATGACACCATGGTCGGTGACGGCGATGGCCTGCATGCCAGTTGCGCGACATTTCTCAACTAAGCCGGGTATGGAGGACATGCCATCCAAAATAGAGTATTGGGTGTGTACATGAAGATGTGTGAAGTTGCTCATACTAAAATGGTTAAATGGTTTTCTAAGGGCGTTTTTTAACAGCTACAAAGTTACACTTTTCTATGGAAAAAATGTGGCATACCGGATGGATTATTTTTCAACAATACACTTTTTTTATAACCTTTTGCAAATTAAGAATATAGGAAATGCTTGAGGATGATGTGGCCTAGCCGTGGATGAAAAGAGCAAAGATGATGCGGTGCACATCGCTGACCACGGTGAAATGCCGTTGTCTTCTTTCGATTTTTTCTTTATTTTTGCAACCTTAAAAATGTAAGGTATGCGAAAGTTCAAAATATACTTCTTGTTAGGATGGCTGCTGTCCTCTTTTATGATTTCATGGGCAAGTCCGGTGGATAGTACGACAGCCAGGCAGGTAGCCACGATTTTTTACCAGTGGAAGACCCAGTCGGAGGTGACGGGATCCTATCCTGAAAAGGTTTATACCTATTATGCGCCCTTGTCTGGCTTCGACAAGGCGCTACCGGTTTTCTATATCTACAATGTGAGTGACGGCTATGTGATCGTGTCCGCCGACAACCGGATCACGCCTGTCATCGCCTATTCCACGGAAGGACCTTTCGATGTGGACCAGGTGATGCCAGCCTTAACCGATTTTTTTGACGATTATGCGGCTGAGATAGAGGACTATCTTCGAAACACCCCGAACATAGCAGGTGTGGAGCACCCGTTGTGGCGAGATATGTTAGAGCAACACCCACAGACGCTCCGCAACGAGGTTGTGGTGCCCCCATTACTCTCAACGCTCTGGGATCAAAATAGTTATTATAACGACCTTTGCCCAGCGGATGTGGATGGCCCCGGCGGGCATGCCTATGCAGGTTGCGTGGCCACGGCCTTGGCGCAGGTGCTGCGGTATTGGGAGTATCCGACCCAAGGAAGCGGAAGCTACAGCTATGTTAGCGACTATGGTACGGAGTCGGCCAATTTTGGCGCCACCACATACAACTATTCCCTGATGCCCTACAGAGTGACTTCATCTACTCCCGCCGCCCAGAGACAGGCGGTGGCCCAGCTGATCTATCACTGCGGGGTCTCGGTGGACATGGACTATGGGAACGATGGCAGCAGCGCCTACACCAGCCATACCCCTAATGCTCTGACCACCTATTTCGGATATACGTCTAACCCTTCCTATAAGTCCAAAAGCAATTACTCGGCCACCAACTGGTCGAACCTGATCAAGGGTCAGCTTAACAACCTGCGGCCGGTGATCTATCGGGGGCAGGGGGAAGGCGGCGGCCACTCTTTTGTCTGCGATGGCTACGATGACCAGAACTACTTCCACTTTAACTGGGGATGGAGCGGCTCCAACAACGGCTATTTCCTGCTGTCAGACCTTACCCCTGGCACTCACGACTTTACCACTTCACAAGGTGCGGTTGTCAATATCTATGTGGATCGGGCGATGATGAAGCCCAGCACCCAGCAACTCTCCCTGTATAGCGTCAGCGGTTCTGCCGACACGGCACGGATGCGCGTCATCAGCGTCAACGGCAGTCAGCAGGTGATCGCCACGGTGTCGGGTGACTTTACCATCAGCAACGGGACAGATCCATTCGCGGATACTGCCGTGCTGAACTCGGGCAACCAGTTCCTCTATGTGCGCTATCAGGCTGCCACCACGGCACAGCAGACCCACTACGGCACCATCACCTTGAACTATGACAGCCTTATTGCCACAGTCACTTTGAGGGGTGAGGCAATACCGGTGGCGCACAATGCCCCGCAAAATCCCAATGCGGTGTACACCGCCCCTGCCGTCCATCTGACATGGAATCCGCCGGCCGTGTCCCAACAGTCTTTCACCCATGGCGAGACTACCCACAGCACGAACTATGGCTATAGCACTGACTATGCCCGCACCATCATGTATCGTCTCTGCGACACCGATCTGGTGGCTTTTTATCCCGCCCAGCTGACCCATATCACCTTCTATCTAAAGTCGGCAGTGACAGCCTGCAAACTGGTGGTTTATCAAGGAGGTAGCTATGATGGCTATACCTTGTCCCCGGGCACGCAAGTGCTGGAGCAAGTGTTGAATCTCAGCCAGTTGAATAGCAATGCCTGGAATACGGTGGCTTTGCAGACGCCCGTGCCTATCGTCTTGGGAGAAGAGATATGGTACGGCATCTATGTCGAGGCCCCCGGTGGCTCCTATACCCTTCCGGTGGGCAATACCGCCACCTATGAACCCGAGAAGGGGGAGATAGCGGGCCGACACTATGCCTCTGGCAGCATCTCGTGGAGCTTCTACGGGGTGGGCAAGAACTTCTCGTTAAGAGCACAGTTCCAGTCGCTGCCACCCACCCTTGACCATTATCAAATCAGCCGTGACACTCTTCTGGTAGGCACTACCTCCCATAACTACTATGACGATATTGTGACGCAGTCGGGCTCCTACACCTATCACATCGCGGCAGTCTATGCGGATAATGCCGCTGCCGAGGTGACCACCGATGTTTTAGTGCAGGTGGTGGCCCATGTGGACACGGTCTCAGCGCTGATCTGCGAGGGAGACTCCTATCTCTTCCATGGACAGGTGGCCACCGACTCGGGAAGCTATTTCTATTATGCGAACGACACACTCACGGTGCTGCAGCTCTCGGTTAATCCAAGTGTCTCTGCAGACTTTACTGCTGAGACTTGCAACTACTACGTCTGGAATGGCATCACATATTACACTTCTGGCGACTATCCCGTTACCTTTGTCAGCAGCCTGGGTTGCGACAGCGTGGTCACGATGCATCTGACCGTACATCCGCATCCTGAGCTGTGTCTGTCCATGACCAATGATGCGCTGTATTATCCCGAGACGGCCATCTTAACGGCTTATGGGGCAGACCATTACTTTTGGAGTACAGGTCAGGTTACTGCCCAGATTGAGGTGTGCCCCATCATGCCGACATGGTATAAAGTCACTGCCTCGATGGATAACTCCCCTTGTACAGCCGTGGATTCGATCTTTATCTACACGCAGGGCTATGGTGTCGAAGACTATCCTGCTGTCAACCTGAACTATTACCCTAATCCCGTTTCCGATGTGCTGTATGTCTCCGGCGCTCCTGTTGACCAGCTGTTGCTCTATGATATGCAGGGCAGACTCTGCCGTAGCTGGAAGGGTAGGAGAGAGGAGTGGAGGTTGTCGGTGCGCCACCTGCCCAATGGAACCTATCTGCTGGTGGGCACCGACCAAGAGGTTCGTCTCTTTGCCAAACCTGTCGTGGTAAAACATTGATAATGAAAGATATCGAATAATAATTTTAAATGAATCAGATATGAAAAGATTACAACTTGTTAGTATGTCCATCATCTTTATCTTGATGGCTGCATGTGTGATGGTCTCTTGTCATAAGAAGAAGACTTTTGTGGAAAATCCTGATATGGAGTATCGCACGTTGGGCAGTACGGGCCTGCGCGTGGGTGTGATTGGACTCGGCTGCGGCGGTTTTGATGAAATCGACTCGGCCACCTCCCGAGAGCTCGTGACCTACGCCCTCGACCACGGTATGAACTACATGGACATCTACGATGCCAACCCCAAGGTGCGTAGCAACATCGGATACGGCCTCGGCGACCGCCGCGAGGAGATGATTATCCAAGGCCACATCGGCTGCTACTGGAACGGCGAGAGCCATGAGCGCACCCGTGAGGTGGACAAATGCAAAAAGGGTTTTGAAGACCTGCTCACCCGCCTGAACACCGATTATATCGACATCGGCATGATGCACATCTTCGACAAGATGGAGGACTGGGAGGCCGTGCAAGGCAGTGACTATCTGCAATATGTCCAGGATTTGAAAAAAGAGGGCAAGATCAAGCATATCGGCGTGAGCAGCCACAATGCGGAGGTGGCCCTCGCCATTGCCAAGAGCGGTATCGTGGAGGTCATCATGTTCAGCTTGAACCCGGCCTTCGACCGCGTGGTGTCAGGCAAGAATCCGTGGGATCCTACCACTTTCGAGAATATGTTGCCGGGCATCGACCCTGTCCGTGTGGAACTGTACGATTATTGTGCTCAGCACCATATTGCCATCACGGTGATGAAGACATTCGGCGGCGGTGACCGTCTGCTGGATGCCGAAAAGTCGCCGTTGAAGACAGCGCTTACCCGCGAGCAATGCTTCGCATACGTGCTGGCCAAACCGTGCGTGGCTACGGCCCTGTGCACCATCGATAATGCCAGCAAAGTGGATGAATATCTGCATTATCTTAAGGCTACTGACGCCGAGAAAGACTACAATGCTGCACTCAGCAAGCCCACGGCCCAGGCTGATGCCGGCAAGGGCGGCTGCACCTACTGCTCGCACTGCGACCCGTGCCCCGTGGGCATCGACATTGCCAAGGTGAACAAACTGTTGGATAAAGCCGTCTTGGCTGGCGAAGTCACGGACGAGCTGGCCGCCGAATACAAGAAACTGGAACATCACGCAGGCGAATGCGTCGAGTGCGGGGCGTGCGAGAACCGCTGCCCGTTCGATGTGCCGGTGCGCGAAAAGATGAAAGAGGCGGAAAAGGTGTTCGGGTACTAGATGAGTTCCACCTGTGCCCGGGCATAGTCCTCGGGAATGCCGATGTCAATGAAGTATCCGTCTGAGGGCATGGCATAGAAAGGCTCGGTCGCATAGAGCTTCTCCATTAGATCTCGCTCAAAAGAGAACTTGACGGGTTGCGGATAGGTGTCTAACAATCCTTGGTCGATGAGATATACACCGCCATTGATGAATCCTCGACCTTCAGTGGCACCCTTCTCGGCAAAGTGAACAATCGTGTTGTCATCATCGATGGTGACACTGCCGTAGCGACTCACATCCTCCACCTCGCGCAAGACGATGGAGAGCAAGCCCTGTCTCTCCTCATGGAAACGCTCAAACGCAGAGAGCTCCACTTTGAACATAGTGTCGCCATTGATGACCAGTATATGATCGGTGGAACATTTGGACATGGCGTACGCAATGCCGCCGCCCGTGCCTAATGGCTCCGTCTCCACCGCATAATCTATCTCCAGACTTTTGTAGTGATTGCCGAAATATTCCTCGATTTTTTCATGCAGATAACCCACCGAAAGAATGACTTTGGCATAGTTGTAATCTATCAGATAATCAAGGATATAGGTTAGAAAAGGTCTTCCGTTGACAGGGGCCATGGGCTTGGGGACGTCCTTCACCACACCCTGGAGCCGGGTGCCGAACCCACCCGCCAAGATAATTGCTTCCTTTTGTATTATTGTTGTCATTATTCGTGTCTTTTTCTACTACCCCGCCCTGCGGGCACCCCTTCTACATAGAAGGGGAATCTTACATCGTCCATGTCTTCAGACCTTCGGTCACAAATTCGTAGCGTTTCGACTGGCCGCCGAACTCCGCCAGTCGGTCGATGACGCGATAGCGGGCATTGGAGGGGCAGTAGAAGAACATGAAGCCGCCGCCGCCCGCACCGGAGATCTTGCCGCCCGTGGCGCCTGCCGCAATGGCTGCCTCATAGACCTCGTCAATGAAGGCGTTGGAGACACTGTCGGCCATCTGTTTCTTGTGATGCCAACCCTCGTCCAGAATCTTTCCGATAGCATCCAAATCGCCCTTCAAGAGCACCTCCTTCATGTGGAAGGCCTGCTCCTTGAGCGCGAGCATGGCATCAATGGACTTCTGCTTTTTCGCCGTGACGTTCTTCTGCTGTTCCTCGATGATCTTGGCCGAGACGTGGCTCGTGGCCGTGTGGTAGAGCACGAGGTTGTGTGCCAGCTCGTCAAGGTAGCGCTGACGGATGCGCAACGGGTTGACAATCACGTTGTCGCCGATGAACTCCATATAGTTGAATCCGCCGAAGGTGGCGGCGTATTGGTCTTGTTTGCCACCTGCCATCTGCAAGTCCACCCGCTCGATCTCGTATGCCAGCTTGGCGATGTCATATTCGCCCAAGGGCAGTTTCAACCACTCGACAAAAGCACCGAGAATGGATACCACAAGGGTGGAGGAGGTGCCTAAGCCGGAGCCGGGAGGTGCATCCACGAAGGTGCTGATCTTAAACGACAAGGGCTTGTGCGTGAACTGTTTGACAATGCGGTTATAGACCCCTTTATGCAGGATGAAGTATCCTTCCGGGGACAGTGCATCGGTAGCCGTATGGGTTTCTCCGAGTTCCTCCTTGGCAGGGTTTTCAAAGACGATCTGGCCGTTGTCTAACGGCTCGAGTGTGGTGTAGGCGTACATGTTCACCGTGGCGTTGAGGATGGCGCCTCCATAGATGTCAGAGAATGGAGATACATCGGTGCCGCCGCCGGCGAGGCCTAATCGGAGAGGTGCTTTGCTGCGAATGATCATAATCGGGTGATGTATAGCTTTTTAACCTTTATTTTAACCTTGATTTATCTTAATCTATCGGGAAGGCAAATATACATAAATTGCGGATATGTATCATTGTCTAACCTTTTCTATCGCCTCTAAGAATCTTGGCCAGGCATATTTTTTCTTCTCCTCCACAATGTTGTTCTCAAATTCCTCTTGCTTGTTCTCGGCGAAGAATTGGCACAGGGCGTCGGCAATCTGCTGGCTGTCAGGTTCAACGACATAGCCGATTTTGCCATCCGGGACAATTTCTGCCAGTCCGCCCACATTGGTCACCAACATCGGTTTCTCAAAGTGGAAGGCGATTTGGGTGACGCCGCTCTGCGTGGCGGTCTTGTAGGGTTGCGCCACAATGTCCGCTGCGCTGAAGTATCGGTTCACCTCGCTGTCGGGGATGAAGTCGGTGCAGAGCACGACACGGTCTTCAATGCCCAACTCCTTGATTTTGTTGAGATAGGGAGTCGGGTCACCATAAAACTCTCCCGCTACCAGCAGTTTCACCCCGGCCTCTTCTAGCCGATGGTCGGCGAAAGCGTCCAGCAACAGGTCCAGACCTTTGTAGGTGCGGATGAATCCGAAGAACAAGACATAGCGGAGATCCTGACTGAGATTCAGCAAAGAGAGGGCCTCCTCGCGTGTCAAGCGTTTGCCATAGTGGTCGTAGAGCGGGTGCGGACAAAAAACGGCGGGCTTGTCTTGGGTGAAGAGTCGCAAATCCGCCAGCACCGACTTCGACATGGCCACAAAGCCGTCTGTAGGGCGGATGAAGTAACGGACAAACGCCTTGTCGCCGATGCGGTGCTCGTGTGGGATGACGTTGTCAAGGATGGAGATCAGCTTGGTGTGCTTGTTCTTGCGCACGATCCGCGCGATGGTGCCAAAACAGGGCGACATGAACGGTAGCCAGAACTTGGTGATCATCAGGTCGGGCTTTTTGCGCTTGATCTCACACCCTACCTTGAACCAGTTGAACGGATTGTAGGAGTGTACCTTGCGCACAATGTGGAGTCCTTCGGGAGCGGGTTCGGTGCTGTATTGCGTCTTGCCTGGAAACAGGAAATCGGGATATTGGTGTGTGAAGGTATAGATTTCCACCTCGTGGCCTTGGCTTTGAAATTCGTAGGCGAGCCGTTCGTTGAAGGCGGAGAGACCACCACGATAAGGGTATGCTGTTCCGAGTATGATAATTTTCATCGTTTAGAATTTTGAACTGCAAAGATAGGTAATTTTTCGTACTTTTGCAGCCTATTTTTTGAATTTAATAATAGTTGATAATATGAAACCCATCCTCAAAAAATCCTTAATTCATTGTGGCATTATTTTCTTTTTCTTCTTGGTTGCCGCGGTCTATATGTCTCCCGTTTTTGATGGCAAAGTCATCCAGCAAGGAGATATCTTAAAGTCGCAAGCTATGTCGAAGGAACAGGTGGATTTTCATGATAAAACAGGAGAATATACCTCTTGGACTAGTTCAATGTTCAGCGGTATGCCCTCATATCAGATTTATACTTCCCCTCAAAAAACAGTTTTGAATCCAATAAGGTCTCTCCTTATTATGCGCCCTTTGGGCTGGGAACGTAACATTGCCATGATATTCCTGTATTTGATAGGTTTTTATGTCAGCCTTTTAGCGTTAGGATGCAATCCTTGGCTGAGTCTGCTGGGGGCATTGGCCTTTGGATTAGGGAGTTACAATATCATCATCATAGAGGCTGGACATGTCACGAAAGGATGGGCCATGGCTATGATGGCGCCCATTTTAGGGGGTATGTTGTTGGCGTTTCGTAAAAAATATGTGTGGGGAGGCATTCTCTTTACCATGGCCCTGGCTTTGCAGATATCCTTCAACCACATTCAGATAACATACTATACTATGTTGGTGGGCATTATCTTGGGCCTGGCATATCTGATTTATGCTATCAAAGACAAGCATTTAAAATCCTTTATGTTAGGGGTCGGCGTGCTGCTGGTGGGATGCGTTTTTGCCTTGGGTAGCAACGCACGGCATCTCGTGGTTAACCGCGAATATGCCAAGGCAACTATGCGTGGTGGCTCCGAAATCACCGTCACCCCGGAAGATCTATACAAGGACGGCGAAGCTAAGTCCATCGCCGCTTCCGATGGCTTGGACATCGATTATGCCTATAGCTGGAGCTACGGAAAAGGAGAAACCTACACCCTGCTTGTTCCCGGCGCATACGGTGGAGGCTCTGGCGAAACGGTCGGCACAGATTCCGAATTCTACAAGAACTTCCGTCAGAAACAGGCGCCGCTCTATTGGGGTGACCAACCCTTTACCTCAGGTCCAGTCTATTTTGGCGCCATCGTTATCTTCCTGTTTGTCCTCGGCCTTTTCGTGGTGAAGGGCCCTGAACGCTGGTGGATTCTCTTGGCAACCATTCTTGCCATTCTGATGTCCTGGGGCAAAAATCTGACTGGCTTCAACAGCTTCCTATTTGAACATCTGCCGCTTTACAACAAGTTCCGCACACCTTCTATGAGTTTGGTGATGGCCAACGTGACCATGGTCATTATGGCTGTACTGGCATTGAAGTCCGTTTTTGACAAGGAGAATCCGGTTGAAAAAAAGAAGTTGAATCTCGGGCTTTACATCTCCACGGGTATCACGGCCGGTTTCATTCTGCTTATGATGGCATTGTCGGGCGGCTTCTCGTTTTCCGGCGCCAGCGATGTGCAGATGGCTGCCCAATATGGTCCTCAATGGGACACTATCCAAGATGTCCTCATTCAAGACCGTAAGGCGCTTTTTATGTCCGACTCCTGGCGCTCTCTGGTGCTGATTCTCCTCTCAGCAGCCTTCTTGTGGCTGTATATCAACGAGAAAATCAAGAAATCAGGCATCATTATCGGAGTACTGGCATGTCTGGTGCTGTTCGACTTGTGGGGCGTGGATCGTCGCTATCTCAACGATTCTAATTTTGTCAATGAGAAGAAGACCAAACTGAAACCATCTCAAGTTGACCAGATGCTGGATCAGTATGCAGAACAACTCAAAGACGAGGATTATCGTGTCTTCGATCTCTCTGTTAATACGTTCAACGACTCTTATCCGTCAGCGTTCCATCATCAGATTGGTGGATATAGTGCGGCTAAACTGCGCCGTTATCAAGATATCATCGACTTCTATCTCTCCCGCCACATCAACCCCAATGTGCTGAACATGCTGAATGCCCGCTATGTGGTGATGCGGGGTCAGGACGGGCAACCGATGGTGCAGCGCAATCCCGACGCATTAGGCAATGCATGGTTTGTGGATGTGTGTCAATTGGTGGAAGATCCCAATGCGGAGATCTTGGCTCTCAATGAGATGAATCCGGCTGACACGGCCGTCATCGACCAGCGTTTTGCCGCTATGGTGCAGTGCAAGAACCTCGAGCGCGATAGCAACTCGGTGATTGAGATGGTGCACCAGAAGCCGTATAATCCTGATTACGTGGTCTATAAGACAAAGACCTCCAAGGATCAGTTGGCAGTCTTTTCCGAAGTTTATTATGCTCCCGACTGGAGAGCTTACATAGATGGGAAGCCTGCGGAGTATTTCCGCGCTGACTATATCCTGCGCGCCATGGTGATTCCCGCTGGCGAGCACAAGATTGAATTTAAGAATGAAGCCCCGCTGATGCATAAGTGGGATAAAATCACCCTGCTGATCTCAATTTTGATGTTGCTGCTGATGGCGGGAAGTTTGGCGTGGTATTATCGGAGAGGAGAAGCTTATAATGATTCCGCCAAACAAAAGGCTTCATAGATATTGTCCTCCAAGGAGCAATAGGTCCAAGAACCGTATCTGCCGATAGAGTAGATGTTCGATTTTGCGAGTAACTCTTTTTTCTGAACTTTGTCGGTTTCTGATGCAGTGGTGATGTGTACGTATGCGGGATCCATCATCACATGGTGGGAGGCCACTAACTGCTGGTCTGTCACAATGCCGGCTTTCTGTAAATCCGCTAACGTGCGATCAAGCTGTTGCCCCACATCCACATGACTCTCTTTGTGATTGAACCCGATCTCCACGTACAGTGACATTTTGTCCTGACCGATGATATTGTCATAGAATCCAACGCGATAAAACACCAAATCCCTGTCTGGAAAATAAATCCAATTGTTTTTGGTCTCCGGACCTTTTTTGTCAAATCCGAGGTTGAACACCAGCACCTTGTTCCATGAGTAGATGGATTTGTCATATTCCACACTGCACATATCCAGCAGTTTCGGGAATGGCGCAGAGGAAATCAAATGGTCAAAATGCAGAGTGCGCTTGTTGGTGACTGCCGTCTTGGTGGACATATCCACTGAAACAAGCCACTCGTTGAAGCTGATTTTGGATTTGTCCACATGCGAAGCCACGGACTCCACCACCTTGATGACGCCACGTTTCGGATAGAGGAAAAAGGCGTTGTAAGACTGGTTGTTTGAGTTTCGGAAATTCTTGACAATCTGTTCTTTGTTGGCGTATGGAAAAAATCTCCCCATGGCATCGGTGTCCAGTTTGTCCAAATCGGTGGAGTATAACTTTTCGTTATAGGGAATCAAGAACTTTTCGGCAATGGACTTGCCGAATTTGGCATATAACATGCTCTTGAAGGAGTTTATTTCCACATTGTCCTCTATGGTGAACAAATCGTATAGACAATCGATGAACTCCTCTTTGTCCAGTTGGTGAATGTTCATCTGGAAGGGGAAGTCCACATGCAGCCCTTTGTAGTAAATTTGGGTGAACTTGTGAACTTTGAGCATCTCTTCATCGCTCAGCCGGCTCATTACATAATCCTTGATGGCTTCCCGTTGAAAATGGAAGAAGTGTCCGGAGTAGTCCCAGACATAGTCTCCCGAATAAATCGTCTTGCAGTAACCGCCTATCTCATTCTCTTTTTCTATGATGAGATAATCGTTTTTGGTGGCGGCGGCGTAACTCAATCCGGAAATTCCGGCTCCAATTATTAAATCCATTTTGGTTAGCTAATTATGTTGTTTTTCTTGATATACCTGCGCAGTGCAACCGTGGCCAGTGACGGGCAGCAGCGTAATAGCATGAACAGAGCTTGCATCACCTTGTTGCTGCGATAGTAGGTGTTTTCCTTGTAGTTAGGAACTTGTTTCAGCAGTTCGTCGTAAATCTCCCGGTAGGTTGCTGTTTGGGGACGTTTGCTGTTGCGGATGTAGTTGGCCACAGAGGAGAGATACCCCTTCTTGAGATACATGTAGTCCAACTCGGGCTTGAACTCGTCGTATGCCCCGTGGTCCTTGGCGTATTGCATTAGTTTGCCGAACACTGCCAGACGTTTTTTGTACTTGTCGCTTTGCATCGTGGTGGTCACCGAACCCGGACGGATCAGATAGTGATACAGCGGACGGTCGACGTAGGCTACGCTGCGGGCCTTCATCCAGACACAAGAGACGAAGAAGCTATCGTCGGCGGCGCGGTCCTCGGGAAAGCGGATGTCATGGGAGAGAACCATCTCCCGCCGGTAGATCATGGATGCGAAAAGGGAGACGTAATGTGTCAGCACATGGGCGCGTTTTTCGTGGGTCAGCTCGCCTTCCTCCACATGGGGGTTGACGAGCAGATCGCCGGTAGAGCCGTCGGGGAAGCACTTCTGCATATAGCAGCAGCAGATGTCGCTGTCCAATGTTTTAGCCTTATTATAGAGCACCTCCAGCATGTCGGGCTCGACCGTGTCGTCGGGGTCGATGAAGGAGATGTACTCGCCTTGGGCTTCCGGGATGGCGAAGTTGCGGGCCATGCCGGCGCCAAGGTTGTGTTCGGGGGTGAGCACGCGGAACTGCGAGGCCCGCGGGTGCCCCTCGATGGTGCGCTTTAAGATGGCGATGCTGTCATCAGGGCCGTGGTCATCCACAAAAAGGAACTCGACCTCTTGGAGTGTCTGTGCCAAGAGCGATTTTGTGCAGGCCTCAATGTATTCGGCCACACCATAAACGGGAAGTATAACGGAGAGTTTGATCATAAGATTATCACATCATAAAATATCGGCAAAAATACACAATTTCACGGACTTGACGATGGAAACTATCCCACTGGTAAAAATGCCTTTTCCAAAACAGGAATTGACGGATACCATTCCTCAAACTTTTCTTCCGGGGCATATTTCCGCATAACAGGCTTGTATGTGTAGCACTTGGCCCCCATCTGGCTTCCATAAAGGGCAACCGAGGAGTTGTCTGTATAGAAATCGCAACAATAGGTCTTCAGAACGTTTTCGAGCACCACCGACTTGTCCAGTTCAACAAGACTTTCCCCAAAAATGTCGCGTATTGTTTTCTCGAAGAACAACTTGACCTCAGCATTGGCAGCGGCAAAGAAATTCGGGTGGTACTTGAAAGCAATGGTCTTATACTGTTTCCCTTCAATAAACCGCCCCAATTCTGTGTAAATATGCTTTATGTCTTCTTTTGAGAAGTGCATATACAGCGGATCTATGGACAATAAAGCGTCAGGCGTGAAACCCAATTCGATGGTTTCGTAAGGAAGACCAATCACCTGCAGCTTGTCCTGATGCAGTGGGAAACAGAATGGCAATGTGGCGATACAGCCCAAGAATTTGGGAGATTCAGAGGCGATGAAATGGTTCTTGCAGGCGTAGATGCGGTGGAAAAGGGGATTCAGGATCGTTTTGTACGCCACATATCGGACACCCGTAAACGTTTGCGGATTGAAGTTCCGGTAGGAGGCTAAACCATCCTCTATGACGTAAAATCCGCGACAATTCTTCTTGGTGGCCATCAGACTGGTCAGGTCGTTGGAGCATACCTGGGTGTAATAGAGGAACTCCCGCCCTTGCAGAAAGGGGTCGATCAGCGCGTCAAACTCCCGGATGTTGCGAAAGGTCTTGAAGACATTGGCCCCCGCGAATACACGTCCGCTCTTGCTGTTGGCCAGATTGTAGCCTGTGTGCACCTGATGCGGGTACTGCTCGTTGAAATTGTCCGGAAGCGAATAGTTCCGGGTCAGAAAAAGCAGGCACTCGTCTCTGTCGTAACGATTCAACTCAATGATGCGGTGTGTGATATAGAAGGTGAGATGGCTCGAAACGCCGAAAATGTGTTTCATCGACTACTGTGTTTTATGGATTGTTCTTTAACTGATGAAAGAGATGATTTCTATTGGTGACCCTGCGCAACCAATGTTAGTGTATTGATTCACATCCTCCTTTGTTAGAAATCCGAAACCGTAGGTCACACCGAGGAAGTCGATACCAGCCTCCTGTGCACCGAGGGCATCGTATGAACTGTCGCCAACAAGCAGAGCGGTGCCTTTTTCACCCTGGCACAAATCAACACATTTTAACAATAATTGCGCTTTGGTCAGTTTCACTTCCGACAAAGTACCGCATATTACATCAAAAAACGAGGCGATATTCAAGAAAGAGAGCATCTTTTGTGCTGTTTCCTCATATTTCAGCGTGGCCACGGCTAATTTGGAACCTAGACTCTTGAGTTGCGACAACAATCTGGGAACCCCATCGTATAGGGAAGTCTCATACAATCCTTTAGTCAGGGCGTACTCCTTATGATAACCGACGGCAAGTTCCAACTCAGTTCCTGTCAGATGAAAGTTCCTTTCGTAAGACTCATGCATCGGCGGTCCTATGTGCGAACGCATCTGTACATCCGTAATAGGCGGAAGATTCATATTCTTTTGCGCATATCGGATGCAGTTGTAGATTCCTTCTGAGGTGTCTGCCAAAGTGCCGTCAAGATCGAAAATGATGGTTTGATAGGGTCTCATAAGAGTTAGTCGTTATATAGGGAAGGTGTCACAAATTCAATGTTCAATTCTTCCTTCAGTTCAGAAATTCTAACCTTGATGGTCTGATTGAGTTTCTCGAAACGCTCTTTATCCTGTTCCTGAAGCATATCCGACTGGGCATAGTTGGATTCCCCGTACCGATAACCATCAAGACCGGCCAAAAACACTTTGTTGGGTGAGAGACGGGTCAGAAGGTTAAGAACCATCATGGCAGAATTGTCCATAATGGTGTCAGATTCGTTCAACAGACTGGAATAGTCGAGCACAATCTTGTCCTGGTGCTCGATTTGGATGTTGGACGTGTGAATAAGTTGTGAGTGCAGTGGTTTCTCATTGAAAATCGTGTTATAGCGTTTCAGATTACTTAAAAACGTGAAATCGCAACGGATTTCGTCCGGAACAAATCCGACAGAGATGGTGACACAATTGTTTACAGTGATGGTGCGGCGGATTTCATTTTTATAGGACTTTGTCGTTGCTCCTGGCGCCAGCAACATGACATTGCGGTCAGTGATAACTTTTTCCAGTTGTTTGACGGCTGCCCTGTCATCAATCTTTCTGGATTGGAACTCCAAATATTTGTTCTCTGCCAATTCTTTGTCGAAAAGGGATCTTTTGTCGGGTTCAATCATCCGTAGGATAGTGGAGATATTCCGGACAGTCAGTGTCTGCTTCCCACTCAGATAGGTCGCATAGTTCGGGTGACAACCGTTGATGGCTGCCAGATAGTAGGGAACGCTGTATCCCCACGAGAAATTCTCCCTGATTCGCAGGATGAACTCATCCACAATTTCCAAAATGGGTTCTATCTCATATTGTTTCGAATCATGCTCGTTCAAATAGTAGGTAATCAGTTCTGTATTGAGGTTTCCAGCAGCTCTCCCCATACCATAAACGGAGGCGTCTAGCAGAAGCGTACGACCGGACACATGATGGATAAGTGCCTGGCAGTTGGAGAAAGAGAGTTGCAGGTTGTTGTGCGAGTGGAAACCCAAATGAATAGTGGGTGAAAGATGCTGGTCTATGAAATTGTAAAACCGAAGAACATCCTCCTGGTGCATTAGTCCCAGTGTGTCAACAAAATAGAATGCGTATGGATTTAATTCGTTGACCTGTTGGATTAAATACAGAAGTTGGTCTTTCGTGTAACTTGTTGTGCCAACGGGTTGAATAAAAATCTTATATCCCTTTTCCTTCACCTGGTGGCAGAAACGCATCGCCTCTGCAATCTCGTTATGATGGAATGAGACCCGGATGCCGTCAATGGACGATCCGTCGAAGGGTGTCAGCTGGGCGATATCATATTCCCCATAGCAAGCCATGGTCACGTACAAGGAGTGTTTCCTGTTCGCGGGAATGAATTGCTTGATTTGCTCCACCGTTTGGAAAACGGATTCGTCCGCATTATATTCGCCGTCTTCCAAAAAGCCGCACTCCACCACATCAATTCCCGATTCGGTGAGTTGCGAGATAATTTTTCCGATGGCATAACGGCCAAAATGAAAATCATTCACATAACCGCCGTCACGAAGGGTGCAGTCAAGGATTTGAAAATTATTGTTCATTGTAAAATACAATTTCTCCGCTGGATATACGTCTTTTAATCACGGCCCGCACCACTTCCAGATCCGCTTTTGTGTCAACTGACAAAGTTTCTGCGGGAATCTCAATGAATTTGATTTTTTCCCCGTTTTCCAAAAACCTGTATTCATCGATGTCCTCAATACCTTCAATCTTACCTCTTGGTGTTTTTCCGCAAAAGAGCAAGGCACTTCTGGTAAAGCATTGTATGCCTACAAATTTCATATAATCAAAATTTGAACTGGCCTTAGGGTATGGTATAGGAGTTCTTGCTAAATACAAGGCGTAACCTTGATTGTCTGTGGCTATTTTAATGCGGGAAACATCATTCACCTCTACAGGTTTGACGATTTTTGTCATGGCATTGGCAAAATAGAATCCGGCAGGGTCTATTGATTTATTCGGGAGAAGACACTCTATGTATTCAGGTTTCATTAGAGGTTCATCACCATTGATGTTAATATAGAAATCAGCCTCAATTTTTTCTGCCACTTCAGCAAGTCTGTCCAAATGAGTAGGGTGCTTATCGGAAGTGAGGATATATTTCATGTGGTAGTCTTCACACACGTTAGCGATTGATTGATCATCGGTGGCGACAAACACATCACTTATCCCTTTGGCTAGTTTGAACTGCTGATACACCCACCATATCATGGGTTTCCCACAGATGTCAGCGAGCGGTTTCCCGGGGAAGCGGGTGGATTTGTACCGTGCGGGGATAACGCCTATTATTTTCGGTTCATTCATATTAAATAATCTTCATTCCTAAAAATGCGGTCGCACCGTTTTGCGACAATGCGGATAGCGGCGGCAAAGATACAACTTTTCCCGCTCACTGGCACCGCAACCAAATTTCCAAAAACTTGTCGTAAACTTGATAGATTCTTTTCGTGCGTGTTGTTAAATTATTGTACGACAAGGTGTTGGTCACATGTTTTGCCGAACTGGAAGACGGAAGACCGTGATGTTTGACAAAAAGAAACAATTTTTTTCCATAAAATGGAAATCATAAAATGACAAAAAATATTGAATGCTTACCTCACCACCGTCACACTTGTGTTCGCGTGTTGCCGATTCTTTCCAGAGGTGGCGCAGTAGTAGTCGATGGCGCAGTAGAAGACTCCGTCGGAGACGCCCTCGGCATCCCAGCAGAGCGAGTCGCTGCTCTCCTGCTGGTAAACCCGCTTGCCCCAGCGGTTGTAAATCTCCATCTTCAGGCTGAGG
>JAFZZT010000009.1 GCA_017615595.1 Bacteroidales bacterium | reverse complement strand
GACGATCACGGATGCCACCATCGAGATGTGCGCAGGCATGACGCAGCTGTGGCGCGGCCAGACCATCGCGGCCACGGGCGAGTATCGCGACACGGTGATGAACGCCACGGGCTGCTACGACATCTATGTAGTGAATGCCTTGGTGCATCCTACCTACCACAGTTATGACACGATGACGCTGTGCCAGAGCGCTTTGCCATACGAGTGGGCGGGCCACACCTTCACCACGGCGGAGACCTACACGCGGAACATGCAGACGGTGAACGGCTGCGACAGCATCCTCGAATACACGCTGTTGGTGAACCCGACCTACTATCTAAATGAAACGCAAACGCTGTGCTCTGATGAGGTTCCGTACCTGTGGCACGGCCAGAGCCTTGCAACAACGGGCGTCTATTACGACAGCCTGAGCACGGTGAACGGTTGCGACAGCATCTACACCCTGACGTTGACGGTGAACCCGACCAACCATCAGTATGATACGGCAGCAGTGTGCTCCAGTGAGCTTCCGTATGTATGGCGTGGCCAGCAACTCAATGCCACCGGCCATTATACGGATGTCATCCCCAACAGCTATGGCTGCTCCGATATCTTCGAGCTGGAGTTGACGGTGAACCCGATTCAGCAAACGACACTGTACGATACCATCTGTCAAGGCGAGCACTATGTGCAATATGGCTTTGACACGATTCCAGCAACCTACGGAACGATCCAGTTGCAGAGTCTTCATACCAGCATGTTTGGCTGCGATAGTACGGTCACCCTCTTGCTGACGGTGAACAGAACCTATCTCTTCACCACTGAAGCTTCCACCTGTGACAACGTGCCGTACGAGTGGCGTGGTCAGATGTATGACACCGCAGGCATCTATTTCGAGACCTTCCAGACGATGAGCAGCTGCGACAGTGTCTATGCGCTGGTGCTGACGGTTACGCCAACTTACGAGATCTTCGTGACGGACACCGCAATCCGCCAGCATGAGTATGTCGGCTATGGCCTGACGCTGATGCCGCTGGATTCAGGTGTCTATGAGTATGATGTCCAGAACTATACGATCGATGGTTGTGACAGTATCATCCATCTTACCCTCTATGTCGAGTTCAACGATGGCGTAGAGCAGTATGTGCTGCCGGAACCCGAATTCAAGCTGTACCCGAACCCGGCGACAACGTATGTGAACATCGAAGGCGAGAACATGGAGCGTGTGTATGTCTATAATGCAATCGGCAAACTCATGATGGTTGCTGAGGCTGATAGCGACACCCACACCCGTCTTGAGTTCGTCAACTATCCTGCCGGCTATTATGTGGTCCGCATCGAACTGACGGATGGACGCACAGTCCAGAAGAAGGTGGTGATTAGAAGATAGAAGGGTGCCAAACGTTACGGCAACAACTTCTCTACCGCAGCGGCAACTCGTTCCATGCTGGCCGTAGGCTCAAAGCGTGCTACGACCTTGCCGTTGCGGTCCACCAAAAACTTGGTGAAGTTCCATTTGATGTCGGGCGTTTTCTCATAGTTCGGGTATTG
Organism: Bacteroidales bacterium; assembly: GCA_017615595.1. Classification (GTDB taxonomy): domain Bacteria; phylum Bacteroidota; class Bacteroidia; order Bacteroidales; family WCHB1-69; genus F23-D06. The sequence continues at coordinate 8,370 of JAFZZT010000009.1, read as the reverse complement.
GCGCGAGAGCATGTTGTCAAGCAGCGGACTCAGTTTATGATCCTTGTCGAAACCTCTGAATTTCTGCTTTTTCTTCAAGTAGGTGTATAATGGATGCGCGTTTTTACCATTGACTTCAATCTTGTCAAACTGAAGGAACTGCACGTTGAATTGCGTGCAGAACTGTTGGATCTCCTCGATGGTGCCCGGAGCCTGTTCGCCAAACTGATTGCAGGGGAAGTCGAGGATGACAAAGCCCCGGTCGGCAAATTTCTCATACAGCGCCTCTAACTCCGTGTATTGCGGGGTGAAGCCGCATTCGGTAGCAGTGTTCACGATCAAGATTACCTTGCCCTTGTATTGCTCCATGGAGACGGTCTCTCCATTCGCGTCTTTGGCGGTGAAACCATAAATGTCCTTTTGCGCATGTGCCGCCATCATCGTGGCACAGCATAATGCCATGAGAAAAAGTCTTTTTTTCATTATTGTGTGTTTTAAATTGATAATCGAAGATGGGTGGTCCAAGATGGGGGATTTCCAAGAGCAATAGTTGAGAACCGACTGCTAACGGCCCAGCTCCCGCATCGTGATCATCTTATAGACCAAGGAGGCCGCGAGCACGTCAGATACTTTGTCGTCTGGCTGGGGACAGAGCTCCACCACATCGAAACCCACGACGGTGCGTTGGCGGAAGACCTGCTCTAGAAAGTCGAGGGTGGGGTACCATTGCAATCCGCCGGGCAGCGGTGTGCCCGTAGCGGGTAGGATGGCGGGGTCGAGGCCGTCCAGATCGAAGGTGACATAGACATGCTCCGTCAGCCGGTCGAGGGCCTGTTGCATCCAGTCGGTCTTGCCGACAATCTGGTGGGCGTAGAAGATGTTCTCCGGCACGATGTGACATTGCTCTTCGGTGCAGACGCTACGGATGCCCACCTGCACCACGCGGGCGTGCTCCTGGGCGTGGCGCATGACGCATGCATGGTTGAAGGGCGAGCCGTGATAGCTGTCGCGCAGGTCGGCGTGTGCATCGATCTGCAAGACGGTCAGGTCGGGGAAACGTTCGCTGACAGCGCGGATGGAGCCGGCCGAGATGGAGTGCTCGCCGCCAATCAACACGGGTGTCTTGCCCAGCTCCAGCATCTGGCGTGTGCGGGCATAGACGGAGGCCACCATCGCTTCAGGTGTCGTGAGGTCGTACTCGTGACGGTCGGTGTGGATGCCGGCGGAGCAGGCCTCAATGCCATATTGGATGTCCAGCAGCTCCAGACTGTCGGAGGCGTCCAAGATGGCCTGGGGACCACGATCCGCCCCCTTGACGAAGGTGCTCGTGCCATCGTAGGGCACACCCATGACCACATAACGGGCCTCCTCCAAAGAGCAAACCTCGTCAGTGTCTAAAAAATAATCCATTCGTTTTATCATAACTCGCGTGCTAAGTATTTTGCCGTATATCCGGATTTCTTCTTCACGATCTGTTCGGGCGTTCCCGTGGCTATGATCTCCCCGCCATAGCGTCCGCCCTCGGGACCCATGTCGATGATGTAGTCGGCCATCTTGATGACATCCATGTTGTGCTCAATGACAATCACCGTGTTGCCTTTGTCCACCAGCTTGTTGAGGACATTAAGCAGGATGTTGATGTCGTGGAAATGGAGACCGGTGGTGGGCTCGTCCAGGATATAGACGGTGCGGCCGGTGTCTTTGCGTGCCAGCTCGGCAGCCAGCTTGACGCGCTGCGCCTCGCCGCCGGACAGGGTGGTGGAGGACTGGCCAAGATGCAGGTATCCTAATCCCACATCCACCATGGTCTGCAGCTGTGTGGCGATGGCCGGGATGTTCTCGAAGAACTTCAGCGCTTGCTCGATATCCATGTCGAGCACGTCGTTGATGGACTTGCCTTTGTATCGTATCTCGAGGGTCTCGCGGTTGAAGCGCTTGCCTCCGCATTCGGAACAGGTGACATACACGTCAGGCAGGAAGTTCATCTCGATGGTCTCCACGCCGGTGCCTTTGCAGGTCTCGCAGCGTCCGCCAGTCACGTTGAAGGAGAAACGTCCGGGCTTGTAACCCCGGATCTTGGCCTCGGGCATGGCGGTGAAGAGCTTGCGGATGTGATCCAGCACGCCCACGTAGGTTGCCGGGTTGGAGCGGGGCGTGCGCCCGATGGGCTGCTGGTCAATCTCGATGATTTTGTCGATATGCTCCAGCCCCAGGATGTCCTGATAGGGCAGCGGCTTCTTGTCGCTGCGATAGATGTAGTGGTTCAGGATGGGGTAGAGGGTCTCGTTGACCAAGGTGGACTTGCCGCTGCCGGAGACGCCTGTGACGCAGATGAGGGTGCCTAAGGGAAAATCCACCGTGATGTCCTTGAGGTTGTTGCCGCTGGCGCCGATGAGGGTCAACGACTCGCCGTTGCCTTTGCGTCGTTTCTTGGGGACGACAATCTTCTGACGGCCAGTCAGGTAGTCGGCGGTGATGCCGTCGCTCTTCAGGATCTCCTGATAGGTGCCGGCGGCGATGATGGCGCCACCCTCTTCACCGGCGCGGGGGCCGACATCCACAATGAAGTCCGCCGCCTGCATGATGTCGCGGTCGTGCTCCACTACGATGACGGTGTTGCCGATGTCGCGCAGATGCTTGAGCGACTCTATCAGCAGGTGGTTGTCGCGCTGGTGCAGGCCGATACTGGGCTCGTCTAAGATGTACATCACGTTGACTAGCTGGGAGCTGATCTGGGTGGCCAAGCGGATGCGCTGCGCCTCTCCACCGGAAAGGGAAGAGGCGGAACGATTCAAGGACAAGTATTGTATGCCGACTTCACAGAGGAAATGCAGCCGGAAGTTGATCTCCCGCAAGATCTCAGAAGCGATGATCTTATGCTGCGCATTAAGGTGCTTGGGCAGCTCTTCAGTCCATTGCAGGAGGTCGGTGAGGTCCATGGAGGAGAGATCCGCGATATTCTTGCCGTGGATGCGGAAGTGCAGCGACTCTTTGCGCAGACGAGTGCCATGGCAATGCGGACAGGCGGTCATGTTGACAAACTGGTTGAGCCATTTGCGCATGGAGGCGGGCAGGGCTTCGGCGTTGAGGCTGGTCAGATAGTTGACCACGCCGTCAAAGGTTTTCTTGATGGGGGCGAGACCTGCCACCTCCCGTTTGACCCGCAGGATCTCCGTGGTGCCGTACAAGACCATGTTGAGGTTCTGCTCCGACAAGTCGCGGATGGGGTCGGAAAGGGAGAAGTGGTATTTCTCCGCCAAGGCCTCTAACTCGCGGAATATCATCGTCTTCTTATACTCTCCAATGGCGATGATGCCTCCGTCTTTGATAGACTTGCTGTCGTCAGGGATGATTTTCTGGATGTCTAATTCTGATATGTAGCCGAGACCGTTGCAATGCTCGCAAGCCCCGTATGGCGAGTTGAAGGAGAAGGTGTTCGGCTCGGGCTCCGGATAGGAGATCCCCGTGGTGGGACACATCAGGAACTTGCTGTAGGTCTTGACCTCATTGCTCTGGCTGTCCATCACCATTATGGTGCCCTTGCCGTACTTCATGCCCAGATGGATGCTGTGTTTCAGCCGTACCTGCGACCGCTCCGACACATCGATGGTGTCGATGACCAACTCGATGTCATGGATTTTGTAACGGTCCACCTGCATGTTCAGTGTGAGCTTGTGCATGACGCCGTCCACGCGCACGCGGGTGAAACCTTGTCCACGGATGTTCTCAAACAATTCGCGATAATGACCTTTGCGGCGTTTGACGATGGGCGACATGAGGGTGATGGTGCGGCCTTCGTATCGCGTGATCAGCAGATCGATGAGCTCTTTCTCGGAATAGTGGACCATCTTCTCGCCAGTGTTGTAGGAGTAGGCCTCGCCGATTCGGGCGTAGAGCAGGCGCAGGAAGTCATAGACCTCGGTGATGGTGCCCACCGTGGAGCGCGGGTTCTTGTTGACCGTCTTCTGTTCTATGGAGATGACGGGGTTCAAACCTGTGATCTTGTCCACGTCCGGATGCTCCAGATTGCCGAGGAAGTGGCGCGCGTATGCAGAGAAGGTCTCCATGTAGCGCCGCTGGCCTTCGGCATAGATGGTGTCGAAAGCCAGTGACGACTTGCCGCTGCCACTCAAGCCGGTGATGACAACCAACTGCTGCTGCGGTATGGTGACATCCACATTCTTGAGGTTGTTCTCACGGGCGCCAGTCACAATCAAGGCATCCTCTGCAAAGGAATTTTTGTCCATAGAAACTTCTTAATACAAGCCAATATTTAAAGGGTGCAAATGTACACTTTTTTCACGGAAGTAGATAGGGGATAATATATGCTGAAAACGAGAAGCGCAGATATCTTTTACAGTTAATACTTAAATAATTACTGAAAAAAAATATTTTAATTCTTTTCTGTTTTTTGTAATATAAAAAGTGTATTTTTGCGGCGCTTGTTAAACAACTTGTAAGTACTATAATATGATGAATGAAGAAATGACAATTACACCGCAATTTCCCGATTTCGGAGCGTTGCTGGAGTCGGTGAAAGAGAATGGCCGTCTTATGCGGGAAGATCATGAGCGTTATCGTCAGGCGATGGCGGAGCGTGAGGCCAGATGGGAGAAAGACAGGGCAGACACGCGCCGGGCGATCCGGGAGATGCGGGAGTTGTTCACGACCCAGTGGGGCCGTTTGGTGGAGGCATTGTGCAAGCCGGCGGCGTTGGCCCTGTTCAAAAAGGAGGGTATTAATATTGACCGTATATACGAGGGAATCCACAAGGCCAAGGTGGATGGACAGGATGTGATGGAGATAGACGTGGCTCTGTGCGACACGACAACTGCGGTGATCGTGGAGGTGAAGTCGCGATGCGACAACCACGACATAGACCATTTCCTGAGCCAGATGGAGCATTGCAAGGAGTGGTATCCCGATTTCGCCAACAAACAGCTGTTTGTGGCCGTGGCGGCCATCGACTATGCCGGGGGCGCAGACACCTATGCAAGCCGTCAGGGATTGTATGTGCTCCAGCTTGGCGGCGAGGATACCTATACAATGACGACGCCCCGTGAGGCAAGGATGTTCTAGGAATTGTAAATGATAAATTGAAAATTAGGCTGGGGAGTGTGCAATCCCTCGTGATTTTCAATGTTTAATAGTTTAATGATTTAATGATTATTTCATGCCTCGGGCCTTCTTGATTCGTTCGTAGGCATTGTTTACCTGGGCGAACTTCTCTTCGGCCGCTTTGCGTACATCTTCTCCTAGATGGCCTACCTTGTCAGGATGGTGCTTTTTCGCAGCTTCCCGATAGGCTTTCTTTACCTCCTCGTCTGTGGCATCGGGCGAGACTTCCAAGATTTTGTAGTCATCTTCTATGTTGTAGGTGACACGGGTGCTGCCGCCACCACCATATTGGTTTTCCTGGCTGTTTCCGCCGTAATCATATTGATAATCATATTGATACCGCTGACGCTCATACATGGATCTGACGGCTTCGAAACTCGTCCTGCTGACGCCGCACAGGTCTGAGATCTGCTGGATGGCCTGTAGCTCCTGGTTGTTGAAGTTGGAGTCGGAATAGCCAAAGCCGAAGAGGAAGTTGAGGATCATCAACTTCTCAGACATGGTGGCGTGGTTGCGGATGTCTTGGCAAACAGCGGCGATGTCGATGTTCTCGTCCAGAATGTCCCTGAAGCGTAGCAGAGCGGCCTGGGCACGGGTCTCGTCAAGATTCTTGAGGAGAAACTGTTTCATGTAGTTGAGCTCCGACTGCAGCAGGCGGTTGTTGTCGGCGCGTGCCACGTATGCCGCCAGCACCAGCTCGTGCTCCAGAAACATGTTGGCCTGGTAGTAATGCTGCTGCTTCTTGACCTTTCGGATGCCGCCGTTGTCGATGAGAGAGCCTAACAACGCGCCGCCGATAGCCCCGGGCCATCCCAGGAAGAAACCACCGATGAGAAATCCTAAAAATGAGAACAAGCAACCCATGATTTTCTGTTTTTTATCGGATTACCAAATAAATGCGTCTTCGTTCATCCATTTGCCCTGTGCTTTCATCACCTGCTCGATGACATCGCGGACGGCGCCGTTGCCTCCGTTGCGGGGCGAGATGTAGTCCACGATGGCTTTGATCTCCTCGGAGGCGTCTTGCGGGCAGCATTTGACCGCCGCCAGCTGCAACATCGGATAGTCGGGGATGTCGTCGCCCATGACCAGCACCTGCTCATTCGTCAGCTGGTGATTGGTCAGATACTCGTTGAACTGGGCAATCTTGTCGCGCACCCGCATGTGGATCTCGATCCCGGGGAATGTCTTGAACCGCAAGGGGATGGACTGGGCGTAGCCGCCGGAGATGATGGCGATGTTGTAGCCCTTCGTCAGCGCGTAGTGCAGCGCGTAACCGTCTTTGACGTTGGTGGCGCGCACCTGTTCGCCGTCTGCCATGGTATAGACCTTGCCATCGGAGAGCACCCCATCAAAATCAAAGATGAAGGTGTTGATCTTTAGTAGTTTATCTTTTAAATGCTCCATTGAAGTCGTTATTCGGGTAAGGCAACAGATTCGGTTTCCTCCAAGGCGGGCATCTCCTTCTGACGGATGACGAACTCTTCGGTGAGCGTGTCGTAGTCGAGGGTGACGATGGTGCCGGCGGGTAACGCCTGCATGAGGATCTCCTCGGCAAGCAGGTCTTCCACGTTCTTCTGGATGGCCCTGCGTAGCGGGCGTGCGCCGTAGTTGGCATCCCAGCCGGAATCCACCAGATACTCTTTGGCTTCGTCCGTGATGTTGACCGTGACGCCGATCTCGCGGACACGGGAGAGCACCTTGTCAAGCTCGATGTTGACGATCTTGAGGATGTCTTCCTTGTTCAGCGAGTTGAAGTAGATGACGTCATCCACACGGTTGAGGAACTCGGGTGAGAAGTTGGCCTTGAGGGCTTTCTCTAGGATGCCTTGCTCCACCTTGTGCTTGGCGTTGTCGGTGGCTTCCGTGTCGAAACCGACTCCCGTGCCGAAGTCTTTCAGTTCGCGCGTGCCGATGTTGGAGGTCATGATGAGGATGGTGTTCTTGAAGTCCACCTTGCGGCCGATGCCGTCGGTGAGCTGGCCCTCGTCAAGTACCTGCAGCAGGACGTTATAGACGTCGTGGTGGGCTTTCTCGATCTCATCCAGGAGGACGATAGAGTAGGGTTTGCGGCGCACCTTCTCGGTGAGCTGGCCGCCCTCCTCGTAGCCCACATAGCCCGGAGGCGCGCCGATGAGCCGGGAGATGGTGTGCTTCTCCATGTATTCGCTCATGTCGATGCGGATGAGGGCGTCTTGGGAGTCGAAGAGGTACTCCGACAGTATCTTGGCGAGGTAGGTCTTGCCCACGCCGGTAGGTCCGAGGAAGAAGAAGGAGCCGATGGGTCTGTTGGGATCCTTGAGGCCCGCGCGGTTGCGGCGGATGGCCTTGGAGATCTTGACGATGGCCTCGTCTTGACCGATGACCTTGCCCTTGAGCTCTTCCGACATCTGCATGAGGCGTTCGCCTTCGTTCTTGACGATGCGCTGGACGGGCACGCCGGTCATCATGGCGATGACCTCGGCCACGGTGTCTTCCGTGACGATGGGGCGCTCTTGGTCGTTCTCTTGCTCCCAACGGGTGCGGACATCCGCCAGGGTGGTCTCTAACTCCTTGATCTGGTCGCGGTAGCTGGATGCCATGTTGTACTGTTTCTCCTTGAGGGCCTCTGTCTTCAGCTTCTCCACCTTGGCGATCTCCTCTTCCAGTTGGAGGATGCCTTCGGGCACATGGATGTTCTGGAGGTGCAGACGGGCTCCTGCCTCGTCCAGGGCGTCGATAGCCTTGTCGGGCAGACAGCGGTCGGAGATGTAGCGGTTGCTCAGGGTGACACAGGCCTTGAGGGCCTCGTCGCTATAGCGGACTACATGATGGTCTTCGTATTTGTCTTTGATGTTGTGCAGAATCTCGAGGGTCTCCTCGGTGGTAGTCGGTTCCATGATGATCTTCTGGAAGCGGCGTTCGAGGGCTCCGTCCTTCTCGATATGCTCGCGGTACTCGTCCAGGGTGGTGGCGCCGATGCACTGGATCTCGCCCCGTGCGAGGGCGGGCTTGAAGAGGTTGGAGGCATCCATGCCGCCGGAGGGGTTGCCCGCGCCGACCATGGTGTGCAGCTCATCGATGAAGAGGATGACGTTGGGGTTCTTCTGCAGCTCAGAGAGGATGGACTTGACACGCTCCTCGAACTGGCCGCGGTACTTGGTGCCCGCCACAAGGGAGGCCATGTCCAGGGTGACGACCCTTTTGTTGAGCAGGTTGCGCGACACGCGGCCCTGCACGATATTGGTGGCCAGGCCTTCCGCCAAGGCGGACTTGCCCACGCCGGGTTCGTCG
>JAFZZT010000008.1 GCA_017615595.1 Bacteroidales bacterium | reverse complement strand
ACGAGTCTTTGAACGCCTACGGTCCTGACGCATTGCGCGCCCCGATCCTCTGGGTTGACGGAGCCGGCACGAACACGACAGGCTTCACGGGCCTGCCGGGCGGCAAGTACAACGGCGCCGTGGATCGTTACGAAGAGATGACGATCATGGACTACTACTGGGCAACCACCAACACCGGCGGCGTCTTGAAGCCGGTGGAGGTCGAGCTGACCATGAACTGTCTCCGCGTGACCGAGACCTACTCCCAGAACCCGAACGGATACAGCATCAGATGTATCAAGGAGAAAGAGTAGGGTAGAAGTCCAAAATGCAAAAAGAAAGGGATGCCGAGAGGTATCCCTTTTTTAGTGATCAGTTGTCAGTTGTCAGTTGTCAGTTAGGAGTTTGGAGTTTGAAGTTTGAAGTTAGAAGTTTGGAGTTAGAAGTTTGGAGTTAGAAGTTAGGAGTTAGGAGTTGATCGTGCAATCGCATAATCATAAAGTTAGTAAATGGTTGCTAATTAGAAGTTTGCGGTTTGCGGTTGCGCCATCACCCAATCTCCTCCCTTCTCCTCCCTTCTCCTCCTTTCTCCTCTCCTCATCGCCTCCTCGGTAAACGGTAAACACCAACCCCCTCATTGCCCAACAACTACCCCGGGCTGTTGCGCGTCCGTGCCTTCCCGATACTCTCCAGGGGTCATCTGGGTCTCCTTCTTGAAGAACTTGCAGAAAGCGGATGGAGTGGAGAAACTCAGCTGCTCGGCTATTTCACTGATAGGCAGGTCGCTGTACATCAAGAGCAGCTTGGACTGTTGGATAAGGCGGCGGTGAATCCAATCCTGCACCGTCATCCCGCTGGCTTTGCGGATGGTACTGCCCAGATGGTTGGGTGTCAGACACAGCTTGTTGGCGTAAAAGGCGATGTTGTGTTCTTTGTCTGCATGCTGGTTGACCAACGTTACGAAATGGTGGAAAATCACCTCCTTTCGACCTGAGGCTTTGCGAGATGTCTCATTGGTTTCCTTCTTTTTGAGACTTTGAAGCTCTGACATCAAGGCTGTCTGGATAGCTCTGACAGATTTCATGGATAGCGGTTGACGGCTGACGGTATGTTTCAGCAGTTGATAGTATTCGCCCATAAGCATCCAGTCGTCGTCAGACAGGTGAATCACGGTATCCTCCTTGAAAGTGATGTCGTCCGGCAGCTCGCGGAAGGAAAAAATCTGAAAATCAAAGTCGTCATCTTTTTCCACTAGTTCCATGACAGACCCGGCCGGCATGACCACCATCATTCCTGTGGAAAGATAGTAAGGTTTCATGTTGATGATGAATTGGGAGGTGCCTGAAATGATTCGCAACACTCTTCCGTCTTCTAATCTGTAAGGCTGGCGGCTCCTCATGAAGCTCTTGCCGAATTGCATGGCACTCATGACCATCAGCAGCTGGTTGTCCAAGTATTCGCCATGCTCTTTTCCAGCCATCTGGCCCATATTCTTGAGGGTGAGTTCTTTGATTTTTTTTGCCATAATCGTTGTTTTGGAACATATTTGCAATCCATTGGATAACGGGATTGTGTGATAAATATTGTTTATTTGCGAACTTTATGGAAAGATAAGGATAGTTGATGAAACGTTGTTTTTTTATACTCGCATCGCTTTGTTATTGTCGAAATTTTTATTCTAAATTCATTTAATAAATTAACAAGCTTATGAAACGATTTTACATTCTTGCAGTGATGAGTCTTGTCATCCTGTTTGGTTTCCAGACCACACTGCAGGCGCAGACTGTATGGGACGGTACTGCCGACATCACTTGGTATGATGCCTCCCAGACCTCCTTTGACATCTCCACGCCGGAGCAGTTGGCGGGTGTGGCCCAGCTGGTGAACAACGGCACCACCTCGTTCAACGGCAAGACGCTGAACTTGACGGCAGACCTTTGGCTTAACAACACGGGTGACTCCACCAACAACTGGGTGCCCATTGGTGGTGGTTCTCCTACTTCGGGGGAGTCGCCGAGTACCGGCAACGCCTTCAAGGGTAACTTCAACGGCCACGGCCATGCCATCTACAACCTCTATTGTGACAAGGGGAGCACTTTCCACGCCGGCCTTTTCTGTGCGTTGGAGAACCCATGTACGATCGACTCACTGGTGCTTTTCAACCCTGTGCTGAAATCACGGGGTATGATGGGTTGTATCGCTGGTTTTCCCAGGGGAAGCTCATCCGTCTATGTGCGCTACTGTCTGGTGGTGAACGCCCGCATCGTGGGTGAAAACAGCAGCAGCAGCAACAATATCGGAGGTATCTTCGGCGCCACCTATCCGAACAGCGGCAATACCTACATCGAGAACTGCGGTGTCACCGGCACGATCACGGGCTACTATCCCGCCGGTGCGAGCGGCAACGCGGAGCGTGCAAACATCACCAACTTCTATTTTGCCGGCACGCTGACTCCCTACGGTTCCAATTACGGTGGCGTGACTGCCCACAGCGGAAACCGTACCAACTGCTATTCCTACACCGAGATCAACGGTTCTATCTCCCAATCCTCCGCTTCTTCGCACGGCACTGCTGTCACGCAGACCGAGATGCAAAGCACGCAGATGGTCGCCAACCTGGGCGCTGCCTTCAAAAAGGACAACGGCGTCAACAGCGGCTATCCTATCATGTCCTATATGCCGGGTGTCTATCCCGAAGCTTTTGAGATCTGCATGGGCGAGACGATCACCCTGACAGCCTTTGGCTACGACAGCTACCTGTGGAGCACTGGTGCCACCACGGACGTCATCACCGTGTCGCCTACCGCCACCACTACCTATACCATGACGGGCACCTTGAACGGCAGCTCCTACACCAACAATGTCGCGGTCACCGTGTATCCGCAAGCACTCATCTCCGCTGTGGTGATGGCCGGCAGCGACGGACTGGTGCATGGCACTGTGACGCCCGACACCTCCTATGTGACCTGCTTGGGCTCAGACAATATCTACCTCACCGTGACGCCCGAAGCCGGCTATCGGGTGGAGATGGTCACCTTGAACGATGAACTCGTCTATGGCGACATCTTCGGACCGGGCGAGCAGGTTATCGCCGTCAACCCCAACGGAACGCTGGGCCAGGTGAAGATTTACCTCTCCAAATGTGCCATCGTCACATTGCCTTACACCGATGATTTCGAGGCTTATTCCTCCAGCCAGGTGCCCGAGTGCTATACCAAGATTTCCAGCACCAGCTATCCGTATGTATATAGCTCCACCAGCTATGCGCACGGCGGCTCCAAATGCCTGTACACCTATCTGGCCAGCACTTCCAATGATTATTACATGGTGCTGCCCAAGATTTTTGATGTCAACACCTATCCGATGAGCTCTTTGATGATCTCCTTCTGGGCGAGATTCTCCAATGTGGCCAACTCCCTCACTGTCGGTGTGATGTCAGATCCTAACGATGCTTCCACATTCACGGCCATTGGGACTGTCCAATCATCCACGGCGAACACCTATGAGCAGTACACGGTCTATTTCGGCGATGTGAGCGACACCAAGCCTTATATCGCCCTCAAGATGAACTGCGGCTCCACCTATACCTACATCTATGTGGATGATATCATGGTGGATCTGGCTCCGACCTGCTCTCCTGTGACGCATTTGGTAGTTGATAATGTCTATGGCACCAATGCCTCCCTGCACTGGGATGCCAACGTGGTGGGCACTACCTACAACTACCTGATCACCATTCAGGACAATACCACTCAAACAGTGACCACCCAGACCAGCACCGAGACCTCTTATGTCTTGATGGGCCTCAACGAGCAGACCTCCTATACGGTGAGCGTGCAGCCCGACTGCGGCGGCGGCGACCTGGGCACGCCCGTGTCCGTCTCCTTCACCACGCCTTGTGTGGCTCCTGTCGAGGCGGTCAACAACAGCTATCCGACATCCACCTATACAACGGAGGGTAACCACTTCCCGATGTCGAACCACTATCTGAACTCTTTCACGGAGCAGATCTATTTTCCGAGCGATTTCAACAATGTCTCGGCTGATTTCAGCGGCATGTCCTTCCAGTACAATGACGCTTCCGAGATCACCCGTACGCTCGACATCTATCTGGCTCATACCGCCGATTCCGTCTTTGTGGAGAATGTATGGGCAACCCCGTTGGGCGACTACACACATGTCTATTCCGGTCCGGTGACATTTAACCGCAACGGCACTGACCGCTGGGTGGATATCGCTTTCGACACCAACTTCTATTATAACGGTTCCGACAACCTACTGCTGGTCGTCAACGATATCACTGGCAGTGAGGTGAACAACAGCAATTCCAAGTTCTATACGGTGAACACCAATACCAACCGTTCGCAGTGCAAGTACACGCACGATGCCAACGATCACTGGAGCATCACCAACATGCCGACTACGGGTACGCTTCACACGCAGGTCGATAATATCCGTCTGACCGCTTGCGATGTAGTCTCCTGTATCGCCCCGAACACTTTGCAGTTGGTTTATTCCGATGCTTCTTCCGCAGAGATCAGCTGGGTGAACCCGAACGCCACCCAGAACTGCGAGATTGAGTACAAGGCTGAAGGTGATGCCGACTGGACCTCCACAGGTACGGTGAGCGGCTCTGACTATACCATCTCCGGGTTGACTTCCAACACGGTCTATACTGTCCGTGTCCGTGCGCTCTGCAGCGCTACCGACATGAGCGAATGGTCAGGGACCATCACGTTCCGCACCGAGTGTGACGAGATCACCACGATGCCGTACACCCAGAACTTCGACAGCGGCACCTACGGATCTGGCAACGACACCTGGGTCTATTGTTGGGACCGTTATGCATCCAATCCTGCCGAGCCAGTATTTGTCTATAACACCTCCGCGGCGCACTCTTCACCGAACTGTCTGAAGTTCAGCGACGGTGCCGCCATCACCAATATTGCCATCATGCCGAAGGTCTCCGAGAACATCGGCTTGAACGAGTTGCAGCTCTCCTTCTGGTTGAGAAGAACCGAGTCCTCCAACGTGGTCTTTGAACTTGGTGTGATGACCAACAAGAGCGATCCTTCCACCTTCGAGGTGCTGGATACCATTCCTACAGGTAGCTGGGAGCTGATAGAGTATTCCTTGGCTAACTATACTGGCACAGGTCACTACATCGCCTTCCGTGTAACCCAAGGTAACGGTAGCGACTACATCCGCGTGGATGATGTCATGCTGGATTACATCCCGGTATGTCAGCACCCCATCAACCTGCAAGTGGATTCTGTCACCTCTGAGACGGCTTCTATCCACTGGACGGAGGATGGCGATGCCACCGCCTGGATTGTGGAATACGGCATTGCCGGTTTTACTCCGGGTCAAGGTACGGTGGAGAATGCTACTGACACGGTATATACCATCTACAACCTGATTCCGAACACCGATTATGACGTGTATGTATATGCCAACTGCGGTGTGGGCTTTGTCAGCACGCCGGTCAACACCACCTTCCGCACCGACTGCGGCCCGATCTTGCAGCTGCCTTATACGGAAGATTTTGAGACGGGCTTGTACAACTCTGGCGCACAAGAGAACTACATCGTATGCTGGAGCCGTTTTGCCTCTGATCCTGCCCATTATGTCTATATCCCCAGCAGCACCACCTATTCGCACAGCGGCAGCCACTATCTGGATTTCCACCATACCACCAACTGCTACAACATCGCCATTGCACCCGCTTTGGACGACAGCTTTGATGTGAGCCAGTTGATGGTCAACTTCTGGGCCAGCAGAACGGGTTCTTCCGGCACGCTGGAGGTAGGTGTCATGACCAACAAGGATGTGGATTCCACTTTCGTGCCGATCGACACCATTGACCTGTCGGCCTTCAACACATACGCGATGGCGGAGCAGTATGTCAGCTTTAGCCAATACCAAGGTACGGGCAAGTATATCGCCTTCCGCGTTTCCTATGCTTCCAGCTGTGGATTCTATATTGATGATGTGGTCATCGATTATGCTCCGGACTGCTCTCCGGTGCAGAACGTGGCTGTTTCTGACATCACCGGCACCTCCGCCGTCATCACCTGGGAGCCGGGCTTCTTCGGCACGGTGGATTCCTACACGCTGGAGTATTCCGAAGGCGGTATGGACACTTGGACTTCCATTCCGAATATCACTGGCACCACCTACCTGTTGGGCAACTTGGATCACTCCACCTATTATGATGTCCGTGTCAAGTCCAACTGCGACGATGGCTCTACGGGCGACTGGGTGATGGAGACCTTCCGTACCAACTGTCTCGTGGGTGGTGATGTGACCATCGGCGATGGCACTACCGCTTACAGTTATCTTCCCACCTATTGTTACTACAACTATTCTTATACGCAACAGATCTTCCTGGCTGAAGAAATGGGTGCTCCCAAGTCTTTGGAGTCTGTGACCTTTGATATGGCAGCCCACGCGGTGGATCGTAACATCAAGATCTATCTGATGCATACAACCGCGAACACCAATTCTTCATGGATCCCTGCTACTACGGCCCAGCTGGTCTATTCCGGCACGCCGGCTTTGCATACGGGGCTCAATACCTTCAACTTCACCACGCCGTTCCAGTACAATGGTGCCGACAACTTGGCGTTGATTGTGGTTGACGAGACTGGTTCTTGGCAAAGTGGCAACACATGGCGCACGCACACGGCTCCGTTTGCCGCTTC
Source organism: Bacteroidales bacterium (assembly GCA_017615595.1). Lineage (GTDB taxonomy): Bacteria > Bacteroidota > Bacteroidia > Bacteroidales > WCHB1-69 > F23-D06. Next base: position 43,891 of record JAFZZT010000008.1, on the reverse strand, counting down.
CCGCTATGTCTATCAGGATGGTAGCCCTTACAGCACGGCTTCCACACCTTCCAACGGTTACACCACCACTTCCCGTAACAACGTCATCTTCGGTTCTCCGTGCGACACCACCACCACCTGCGTGGCTCCGTATGTGAGCATTGCCTCAGTCACCAGCGATGGCGCTGTCGTGACCTGGGTGCCGGGCTATCAGGAGACCGCTTGGGAACTCGAATATCGCCTGCTCTCCGACACCGTCTGGACCAGCATCGGCTCTGTTACCTCTATGTCTGAGCAGATTACCGGTCTGAACCCCAACACTGCCTACAAGGTGCGTATGCGTTCCGACTGCGGTGGTGGCGAGTACAGCTTCTGGAGTGAGGCCAACTTCACCACAGCTTGCGGCGCGTTCACCGTTGCACAAGGTAGTCCATGGACTGAAAGCTTTGAGAACAATACGACAATGACCTGTTTTGACACGCCTGTTACCTATACGAACAGCAGTGGAAGCACTTATCCCAAGATGTTGAGCTATGGTGAGGCTGCCCATTCCGCACCTTACACCGTAGAGTTCAAGGGAACGAACAATATGTTGGTGCTTCCTGAATTCACCAACGACATCCACGAGCTGCGCATGTCCTTCTGGGCTACTCATTGGGGCGTAACCACCACTGCGGTTGTCGGTGTGATCACGGATATAACCGACACCACCACCTTTGAGGTGTTGGGTGATGCTGGCACGCCTGGCGCGCGTGGTGGCTCTGGCGGCGGTAACGGTGCCTTTATGGGTCCGTTCGACTTCAACAATGTGCAGGCCACTTCCGGTCGTATTGCCATCCTCTTCACCGGAACAACAGCCAGCGATGCCGGCTGGAACTTGGATGATTTCACGGTCGAGTTGATCCCCAGCTGTTCCGCTCCTACGCACACGTCAGTCACGGTCGGCAATGTGACGGACAACAGCGCCGAGGTCAGCTTCGTTGATGACGATCCCAGCCATAACGCATGGATTATCTACTACGGACCTACAGGTACTTCCACGGATACATGGAACTCCATGAACGCCACTTCCACCACGGGCAACACCCTCACAGGTCTTACCGCCAACACCAACTATTCGGTGTATGTGGTGACCGTCTGTAACGGCGTGCCGGGCGATGACCAGACTAACACGGTGGCATTCAACACCACCACGTTGCCGGCCACGTTGCCGCTGGAGGTTGATTTCGAGAATACGTCAGAGAATGCCCAATGGGTCATCCTTAATGGCTCTCAGACCAACAAGTGGTATATCGGTGCCCCGACCAACACCTCCAGTGACGTGAATACCACGGTGGGCGGTGCCAACGGCTTGTATGTCTCCAATGACGGAGGTGCCTCCAATGCCTATACCGGCACCGAATCCCGCGTATATGCGTATCGCGATGTCTTAGTGCCGAACGGTACTACCGAGCTGGAGCTCTCCTTCGACTGGAAAGCCCAAGGCGGACTGTACAACTATGAGTTCTTGCGCGTCTATTGGCTTGATCCTGCTGTGGTGACCGTCACGGCGGGCAACAATCCTCCCTCTGTGGGTGGTGTGAACTACGATGCAGCCGGTCAGCCGGGCAACTACGGATCCAATGCGCATGAGCACTGGCTCTCCCAGCACAACACCTGGCAGCATGAGGTGATGATCATCTCCTCCGACCAGTTCGCCGACATGGGCAATGGCGACAAGGTCTATCGTCTCTACTTCCATTGGAGAAACACCTACTATTCCAGCCAACCGCCTGCCGCTGTGGATAATATCCAATTGCGTGTGGTCACCTGTCCTGCACCCAGCAATGTGGCTGCCACCAGCATCTCTGGCAGTGGTGCCACCATCACTTGGAGCGGTACGGCTACAGATTATGTCTTGGAGTACGGTCCTGCAGGTTTCACGCCTGGCACGGGAACCACGGTTAATGTGACGGGCACTTACCACACGCTCACGGGCTTGACACCGGAGACGAACTATACCGTTTATCTCCAAAGCGATTGTGGTAGTGGCGACCTCTCCCATACGGAGACGGCCTCCTTTACCACTGCGGCCGCGACAGCCCCGACTGTGGTGACCGACCAGCCTACCAGTGTGACAGCTACCTCCGCCACCTTGCACGGCTCCGTCACAGCGGGCACAGAACCTATCGCCGTGATGGGCTTTATCTGGAAGCAGACGGTGGGTGGAACCTATGCGACTGTCACCGTTTCAGCCTCCCCGATGAGCCACACGCTGACGGGTCTCACGCCCAACACCTCCTACACCTACCAGGCCTTTGCCTCTGTGGGTGGTCAAACCTATTACGGTGACGAGGTGATCTTCACCACGAATGATCAGATGACCTGTCCTGTGCCGACCGGCCTAGACACCACTGCTGTGTTAAACGAGAGCATTTCCATCGCTTGGGATGCCAATTCCGATGTGTACAATTGGAATGTCCGTTATCGCCAGGGTAACAATGATTGGACGGAAGTCACAGCCAGCACCAATAGCTACACCATTACCTCTCTCACCGGCCTGACCGCTTATGAGATTCAGGTACAAGCCAACTGCGATGGTGGAAACCTGCTCAGCGACTGGACCTCCTCCCTTATGGTGACCACCCATAACGTGGGTATCCAGAGCCACCTCTTCAACAACATCACCCTCTACCCGAACCCGGCCACCGAGATGATCTCCGTGGCGGTCAGCGATGCCAACATCCTGATCACGGGTGTGGAGGTTTACAACGTCTATGGCCAGTTGATCAACACCATCATCTCTACCGAGAATCCTTTGCGCATCAACGTCTCTGGCTTGGCCGATGGCATGTACTATGTGCGTGTCACGACCGACAATGGCGTGGTGACGAAGAGCTTTGTGAAGAAATAGCCTTTGGCTGTTGGCCATTAGTTAGTAGCTGTTAGCTTTAAGGACGCTGGTTCGTTTTCGGAATTGGCGTCCTTTTTTAGTTGTCAGTAGTCAGTAGTCAGTTAGAAGTTAAAGATTTCCTTGAGCAGTCCCGTTAGGGACAAGTGCTCGCTAGAGGAACAGTTGTCAGTTGGAAGTTATGTCTTTAGCCATTGGATGTGCCTAATTTCCTCTCTGCTCCTCTCTCTCATCGTCTAAACTGTAAACTGTAAACCGTAAACCTTTTAACCTCTCCGCTCCTCCCTTCTAATCGCATAATCGTCTCATCGGTAAACGGTAAACTATAAACCACATCAGCCACCCTTCGCTTCTTAACTGCTTAGTTTCTTAATTCTCCCACTAACCCGCACTTCGGGCACCCCTTCTCCAAAGAAGGGGAATTGCGCCCCACCTCAACAATTCAACAATTCAACAATTCAACAATTCAACAATTCAACAGTCATCGCTTGTTCGGGAATTTTATGTACATTTGCACGCTTGTTATGCAACGACCTATCGTATTGAAATCAATGAGATCCAATAGAATAAAACGCCGATTGTCTCTGCTGTTCCTCGTCTGGATGGCGTGGCTCCTGCCGTGTGCGCAGGCGCAGAACGTGTGGAACGGGACGAGCGACATCTCATGGTACAACAGCGCACAGACCTCCTTCGACATCTCCACACCGGAGCAGCTGGCGGGGGTAGCCCAGCTGATGGCCAACCAGGTAACCAACTTCAACGGGGTGACGCTGAATCTCACGGCCAACATCTGGCTGAACCAAACGGGCGACTCCACCCGCAACTGGATCCCCATCGGCGGCGATGCCACCGCTACCTCCGAAGACCAGCACGCCTCCTCGGCCTACGCCTTTGCCGGTCACTTCAATGGCCATGGGCACGTCATCTACAACATGTACTGCGAAAAAGCCAACTATTACCAGGCGGGCCTCTTCGGCTGCGTGCAGTACCCCTGCACCATCGACTCCCTGGTGATGGTCAACCCAGTCGTCAAGGCGCGAGGCATGTCGGGCTCGCTGATCGGCTACACCCTGAACAGCGGCCATGTGTATGTCTCCTGCTGCCAGATCATCAACTGCCGCGTGGCGGCCACGGGCAACAACAACAACGGCGGCCTCCTGGGCGCCAACTACAAGATGCAGTATGGCTCCAACTGGACCTATATCCAAAACTGTGCCGTGACGGGCTCGTTGTACGGCAAATATATCGGTGGCATAGTCGGCAACGGCCAGAAGGTCCAGGTCTCCAACACCTACTTCGCCGGCACCTTGAACCCGGTGATGGAGGGAAGCAGCTACAAATACGGTGGCATCCTGGGTCATTGCAATAGCAACAACTACAGCTTCACCCACGTCTATTCCAATGCTTCGTCAGCCACCACCTACAGCTACGGTCGTGATGGCGTGCGGCTGTCGGACGCTGTGATGCGCTCCTCCAACTTCCTCGACAGCTTGGGCTCCGCCTTCATGATGGACGGCGGCATCAACAACGGATATCCGATCATGGGCTATATCTACAATCTGAACCCCTCCGTGCTCCCTTCCTGCTCGCCGGTGCAGAATTTGACAATCGACTCTCTCGGCGGCACCGCTGTCACGTTGGCGTGGGACAGCAACTTGATGGGTGGTCTGACGCAATACCATGTCTGGGTGTACAACGAGGAGACCCACAGCGCCCAAGAGTTTACGACCACCAACAACAGCTATACCGTCACAGGCCTCTCGGACCTGACGCCCTATCGTTTCGGTGTCTATGTGGTCTGTGCCGATCAAACCGCCTCCGACACCGTGTTCGTCTTTGCGACCACACCCTGCGGCGCGCCTGGCACCTTGACGATCGGGCATGGCGAGAGCTTTCATTCTTGTCTGCCCACCTATCCCTACTATGATTATTCCCTCACCCAGCAGGTGATTCCGGCGTCGGCCTTTTTCACGGGGGCGCAGGAGTTCTCTGCCATCGCGTTCCAATACGTCTATAACGGCACGAGGACGAGAAATCTCACCATCTACCTGTCGCATGTCCCCAACGGCCAGACCTTGTCCAGTGGGTGGATCACGCCCTCCAGCGGTGTCACCTTCCAGCAGGTCTTCACGGGAAATGTGACCTTCGCTCCCAGCGCGGTGGATGCCGACTCCTGGCTTCAGATCGAGCTGGACAATGCGTTCAACTATGATGGCAGCCGGGATGTCCTACTTACCGTGGTCGATAGGACGGGCTCGTGGGATGACTTCTCCAGTGGCTTCAAGGTGCACAACGACAATACCACCGTCAACAGGACGCGCTATCACTATCGTGACAACTATTCCTACAACTATGCCAATCCGGGTGTGTCGGGCAATCTGAGCTCCAATGCCAACAACCTGCGGTTTGTCTTCTGTGATCATAACGCCTGTTCCCATCCGCAGGCTGTGACCATCTCCGCCGTGACGCACAACAGCGCGCTGGTGAGCTGGGCGGCGGGCGGCGCCTCCTCCTGGCTGCTGGAATACAAAGTGGACGGCGCCTCTTCCTGGACTTCTATGGGCACCATCACCACCAACAGCTATACATTGTCGGGACTGTCGCCCCATACGGGCTATACCGTGCGCGTGCGGGCGCTATGCAGTTCCGTGGAGATGAGTGTCTGGAGCGATGAGCTCCACTTCCAGACGGATTGCGAGCCCATTGCATCGCTGCCCTTTACGGAAGATTTTGAGAACACCAGTTCTCTCTATAGCTCCGGGTCCCAGGAGGACTATATCTACTGCTGGAGCCGCTACGCCTCCGACCCCGACCACTACGTCTATATTCCGAGCAACTCGTATGCCCACAGCGGTACCCATTTTCTGGATTTCCATCATACCACCAGCTGCTTCAACATCGCGATCATGCCGACCCTGTCTGCCGCTATCGACATCCACACTGTGCAGGTCCGTTTCCAGGTGTGCAGAAGCGGCTCCTCCGGCACGTTGGAGGTGGGTGTGATGACGGATCGTGCCGACCCCTCTTCTTTTGTGCCGGTGGACACCATAGATTTGACGGGCTACGATGTTTATCAGTATGGCGAGTTCACGGTTCCCTTCTTCAACTACACGGGCATGGGCCGCTACATCGCCTTCCGCGTCTCCTATGCCGCCAGCTGCGGCTTCTATGTCGATGATGTGACGCTGGAAACCGTCCCCGCCTGTGCCTCTCCTGTCGTCAACTCCGTGACGGTGAGCAATATCACTGAACATGACGCGACCGTTTCCTTCGTGGATATGAACCCCGATCATCATGCGTGGGTCATCCATTATCGCGCCGTGGGGCCCTCTGCCCCGTGGTCCACGATAACCGTCACCACGACTACGGGCAACCTGATCTCCGGCCTGGCCACCGCCACCAATTACCAACTCTATGTGAAGACGCTGTGCGATGGGGTAGAAGGGGACCTTCAGACCAACACGGTGACCTTTAACACCACCATGTCCACTGCTGCATTGCCGTATGCCACCGATTTCTCCATAGACCAAGGTTGGCTGTTGAACAACGGCTCCTGTGCCAACTATTGGATGATGGGCGTCACCAGTGGCGGGCAGTACGCTTTGTATGTCACGCATGATGGGATTGCGGAGGGCTATTCCACGGTCAACAGTGCCACCGTGATGGCGGAGAAGCTGTTCACCTTGCCGGCCACCGACTCCCTGCATCTGGAGTTCGACCTCCGCGTGGGTGGCGAGAGCACCTGGGACTATCTGAAAGCCTTCCTGTCACCTGCTGACGAGCAATATGTGCCGGGTGTTGAACACAATGCCCAGTCGGCCTATGCATACGCAGTCCATGCCATCGACTTTTCCGCCTTCAAGGCACAAACCAATAGCAGTCCCACCTATCCCTACATCCTGAACCAGACCCATGATACCGCTGTGCATGTCAGCGTCAATATCCCCAATCTGGCGATGAACGGCCAGGGCAAGTTCGTCTTCTTATGGCGCAACGACGGCGTTACGGGGAAACAGCCCGGGGCGGTTGTCACCAACTTCTTCCTGTCGGGAGTCTCCTCTTGTCCGGCGCCGACCAACCTGCAGCAGGAGATAGCCCTCAAGGAAGCGGGCGGCATACGTCTGACATGGAGCGACAACGCCGGGGCCTCTCAGTGGATAGTCCGTTACCGGCCCCTGGGCAGTGAATGGACGATCGTGGCTGTGGAGGGCATGCCTCAGTATGACATCCTGGGGTTGGAGAATGGGGTAGAGTATGAAGTCCAAGTACGGGCCGTCTGCGATGACGCCTTCAGCGACTGGTCGGAGGAGTTAGTGGCCACCGCCACCAATTCTGGAATAGATGACCACCTCAACCAAAGCATCAACCTCTACCCGAACCCCGCCACGGAGATGGTGGTTGTGGAGGTCAGCGATGCCGACATCAGGATCACGGGCGTGGAGGTCTTTAACGTCTATGGCCAGATTGTAGAGACGTTCCTTGGGACGTCTCTACAGAACCGCTGCATCATCAACATCAGCGCCCTAGCCGATGGCATGTATTTTGTGCGTGTCACGACCGATGGGGGCGTGGTGACGAAGGGGTTTGTGAAGAGATAAGACGGCTGTTGGCCATTAGCTATTAACTTGGTCACAGATCACTCTTCACTGTTCACTAAAAAAATGTATCTTTGCACTTTCTTTGTTCGATTGAATGTAAGTTAAATCAATAAAAAATAGTGCGTTATGGTTAGAAAATTATTTCTTCTCTGTCTCATCTCCCTATCATGTTTTTCCCTTTTAAGGGCACAGAGCTTGGGGACCTACACCTTCTCCACAGGGATCGATGCCACCAAATGGATTCCGATAACCAACACCACGAGTATTCTGACGAGCGGATCATCCCTCAGCAGTATGCGTTCTTCCGTGTTGAATATCGGCTTCCCTTTCACCTTTGGCGCAGAACAATACACTCAGTTCTCGGTGAACTCGGACGGCAACCTTCGTTTCGGTTCAACGGCCACGGGCTATAACTATTATTCCAACCCATTCAACGCGAACGGTTCTAATAACAATAATCCGAAGATCAATTTCTTTGGTGCCGATGGTAATATCGCGGACAGCGGTTATGTCTATAAACAGGTCGTGGGTGTGGAGCCGGAACGTATTCTTGTGCTGGAGTTCTGCACTTCGACTTCTTCCTCTTCTGCCTCTTACGGCAATATGTATCGTTGGCAGGTGCAGCTGTTTGAGGGCAGCAACAATATCCAGATTGTCTATCCTTCCACAGTGCCTTCCACCGCTCCCTCAGTCACACGCCAACAAGGTATGTGTGTCAACAGCTCCGATGTCTGGCTGGTGAAGGCTAACAATACGGCCACGCACTATACCTCTGGACAATCCACCACCATCGCTTCCGGCAACTGGCCTGCCGCCAACCGCTACTATCTGTTCTCCACGCCTGACATCACCTGCCACAAGCCGGAAACGCTCAACATCAGTTCCATCACTGCTAACACCGCTCTGGCGACCTGGAATTATCCCGGAGAGGCGGCCAGTTTTGAAGTCTATTGGACCACTTCCGCCACCGAGCCTACCGCCTCTACTACGCCGATGGCCACCACCACCGACACCTTCTTCCATGTCTCTAACCTGCAACCCAGCACCACCTATTACCTGTATGTGCGTTCAGATTGCGGCGATGAGAAGAGCTATTGGAAAAAGGCTACCTTCTCCACCTATTGTACTGCCATGACACAGCTTCCCTACTATTGTGATTTTGAGACTGTCCCGTCAGGCAGCAACCCCCTGCCTAATTGCTGGATACGAGGCGTGAACCATGCCTCCTATCCCTATGTTTCGTCAACTTCGTCCTCTGCCTATGCAGGTAGCAATGCCTTGCTCTTTATGTCCACGGCCAACTATGCCTCACTGCCACCCATTGACACATCCAGCATCATTCTGCAGAATTCCCAGCTTACCTTCTATGCCTACTCCAACATTTTGAACAATCCTTTGCAGGTGGGTGTGATGACCGACCCGACAGATCCCTCCACCTTCACCCTCGTGGAGAGCATACCGATGACGACAGAATATCAGTATTATGAAATTCCATTTCTCAATTATGCAGGATCGGGGGCGCATGTTGTCCTGAAGTCAAACAGCTCCTCCATTATCCGGGTTGACAATCTGACTCTGGAGACGATACCTTCCTGTTCCACTCCCACTTTCCTGTCGGCATCGCCTACCCAAACGGAAGCTCTGCTGACATGGTTTGCCAATGGCAACGACTTCACACTGTACTACAAACCTGCGGCAGACTCTGTCTATACCATGGTCCAGAACGTCACCTATCCTTACTTGCTGACGGGCTTGACACAAGACACGGAATACGACTGGTATGTGGAGGCCTATTGCAGTGGTGTCATCAAGACGAGTAACGTGTCCACCTTCCATACTGCCTGTGGTGTGCTGACCTACGCAGATCTTCCTTACGTGGAGAATTTTGAAGCATACGCCAACACGGCGGCGCTGAGTCCTTGCCTTACCCGCATCTCGCCCAACAATGCCACCTATCCGACCATCTTCACGGGCACGGACTGGAGTGCCGTGACGGGCAAGATGATCTACTTCCTGCCGCAGTCGGAGACAGACCGCCAGTATCTGGTGATGCAGGGTGTCGAGAGTGCCAGTGGCCTGTCGGTCAACTTCTACACCAAGCGCGGCAGTTCCGATGTGGTCTTGGACCTCGGTGTGATGAGCAGTCCCACGGACACCGCTTCCTTCCAGCTGATAGGCTCTTACGGCTCCGTGGCGGGCAGCAGTGACTGGTCTAACTTCGAGGTGCCGCTCAGCAGCTATACGGGCACGACCGGCTATGTGGCCTTCCGCGCCCGCAGCATCACCTCCGGAAAGTATATTCTCGTGGATGACATCACCATCAGCCTCAATACAGGGTGCGTGCGTCCCAGCACGGTGACAGTCGATAGTATCACGACCAACACCGCGCAGGTTCACGTCTCCGATGCCCTCAATACTGGACACTATCAGTTGGTGTGGTCATCTGTCTATGGCTCCGACACGGTAGAGATGACGGGCAATAGCTATACGCTCTCCAACTTGATGAAGGGAACGGTCTATGATGTGGCGGTGAGCACCATCTGCGATACGGATATCACCACTCCGGAGACGGCCACCTTCAGCACTGCCTGCGCCATCCTCACCCATCAGGATCTGCCCTTCATAGAGGACTTCGACATGTACGCCTACAATGCCAACGCCCTCATCAACCCTTGCTGGAGCCGTCTGAGCTATAATCCGGAATATCCTGTCGGGCCATATCCCAAGAACCAGTACATGCGGATTCCGGGTGTGGGCAACACCTTCTACTACTATCCGGGAGCAGGCAATGCCGTGCAGTATGCCATCCTGCCGCAGATTGCGGACCTGTCTGACCTGCTGATTGACTTCTGGGTCTATCGTGAGACGGCCTCCCCGCTCATAGAGGTGGGCGTGATGACAGATCCCACTGACACCAGCACCTTCACGCTGATTGAGAGTTGCGAGCCTGTGGCCACTTCCGTGTGGGAGGAGTTTGACGTGCCTTTTGCCGCCTACACTGGACAAGGCACCTATATCGCCCTCAGGGCTCGTTGTACGGGCACGTCGGCCTTTATCTGCATCGACGATATTGAGGTGCGGGAGAACAGCTGCTCCAAGCCGCAGACGATGACTGTCTCCCAGATTGGCGGCGGGCAGGCCACCTTTACCTGGGATGCCATCTCGGGTGCCGCGGGCTATGAGTTCATCCTGGAAGGCGTGGATACCGCCATCGTGACCACCAACACCTATACAGCCCATGGCGTGGAGGTGCTGACCGACTATGTCGCGCGCGTGCGGACGCTCTGTGACAGCAACAACACCAGCAACTATCTCATCCTCTACTTCTCCACTCCGTTTGACTCGCTGCCGTACTATCAGAACTTCAACACCTTCACCACATCTGATCCGCTGCCGATAGGATGGCTCCACCGGGGCGCGGGCAGCGCGCAGTATGTCACGTCTGGCAACTATCTCTACGACTCCACCGCCCTGAGATTCTCGGGGTCCACCACCAATAATATCGTGGTGTTGCCGCCGTTCCCTGCCGAGATCAGCGAGCTGTACCTGCAGTTCCAGACCCGCCCAGAAGGCACCTCGTCCTTCCCCGGCAATTTCGATGTGGGATATATCACGGATGTGAACGACATCGCCACGTTTGTGGCTGTCCAGACCTACAATTATGCCGACTTCGACAACGCATATCAGCAGAAACTCGTCACCTATGCAGACGCGCCTGCCGGCGCTCGCATCGCCATGCGCCACCGATCTACCTCTACAGGTTGGTATTGGTTCGTGGATGACATCGAGGTGGACTACGACGACTGTCCTACGGTGACTAACCTGACAGTCGTGGATGTCTCTGCCGAGTCAGCCACCGTCTCCTGGTCGCCAGTGGCGGTGAGCACCTCCTATCTGCTGAACCTCAACGGCCAGCAATATACCACTACCGACACCTTCTACACCTTCAACAATATCTACCAGGCTACCAACTACACGCTGGAGGTGACTACCCTCTGCGGCAGCGATGACAGCCATCTGGCTTCTGTCCAGTTCTCCACTCCGATGATTGTCCAAGGACTGCCCTATACGGCCGACTTCTCCGCTGCAGACGGATGGCTTGTCAACAGCGGCGCTTGCGTCAATTTCTGGACTAAGGGCGTGGTGGATGCCAATACAAACGGATTGTTCGTGGCCACTGGCGATGGCACTGCTCCTGGCTATGCGATTACGAGTGCCGCTTCTTCAGTTACCGCTGAGAAACATTTCCTGGTAGGCGACGCCTCCTCCTTTGTCATCTCCTTTGATGTGCTCTGTGGCGGCGAAAGCACCTACGACTATCTGAAGGTCTTCTTTGCGCCTGTCACACAGGAGTATCCTGTCGGTACGGCCACCCAGACATGGACCGATAAAACCTACCAGACATACGCCTTCAACTTCTCGCCTTACTTTGGCCAAACCTCTACCTCGACCTCCTATCCTTACATCATCAATCTCACTAATGGGAATACCATTCATGTGGAGTTCTTGGTGAACAATCCTGTGCAGAACCCTAATGCCTTTTCGGAAGCCAAGTTGGTCTTCGGATGGCGCAATGATTTGTCTGGCGGCACGCAGCCCGGACCGGTCATCACCAATTTGAAGGTGAAGGCCGAGAGCTGCAAGAAACCTACGGCTGTCACCTTGACGGACATCCACGCCACCACCGCCGATGTGGCATGGAATATGCCCGAGTACGCCTCCTCTTTCATCCTGCAATACGCTCCCTATGGGGCGAACTGGGACGGTCCGACTGTGGAGACCTTGAATGCTACGGACACCAGCGCCACCTTGACGGGCCTGACACCAAACACCATGTATCAGCTGCGTGTGGCCACCGATTGCGTCGATGACACCAGCATGTGGGTGAGCACCACCTTCTCCACCTCTTGCGAAGGCATAAGCGCGCTGCCGTTCTTCTGCGACTTCGAGTCCATCCCTTCTGGAAGCAATCAGGTGCCGACATGCTGGACCAAAGGACCGAGCCATGCCACCTACCCGTATGTGAACACTACCACTACCGCCTATAGCGGTGAACACAGCCTCTACTTCAATAATCCCAACACTGTGGCACTTCCACCGGTGGACGAAACGGTGATCAGCTTGAATGCCACCCAGATCTCCTTCCATGCCAAAGGCAATGGATATAAGCTCTTAGTAGGCGTGATGAACAATCCTGACGATGCCTCCACTTTCGTGCCTGTAGATACGGTTACGTTGACATCCACTTACGAGTATTATCAGGTGCCGTTGAATGTCTATACGGGCAGCGGCCGCTATGTGGCCTTCAAGAACATCGCCACCAACGCCATCTATGTGGATGATGTGGTCTTGGGATATATCCCTGCATGTCCCAGTCCCACAGGTCTGCTCTCCTTGAATCCCACCCCGACCAGCGTGGAGGTGACCTGGAATGGTGCCACCCCGTCGTATAATCTCTATTACAGAGTTTATGGCGACAGCGCATTCATCCAGGTGCCCAATGTCGATTTCAATGCGGCCAACACCATCACTCTTACCGGCCTCACCCCTGGCACCGTGTATCAGTGGTATGCGTCTGGCATCTGCCCCGACAATAGCGAGTCGCAGAGTATGACCATAGCCACCTTCACGACCGAGTGCGACATCCTGAGCCAGTTGCCGGTGACGTGGGATTTCGAGAGCTATGTGACGGCAACGCAGCTGCCCGTCTGCTGGAGCGCGTTGAATCCATCCAGCAGCGGACCGAAGATCATGAACGACTATGCCCATAGTGGATATCATTCCCTGCGGCTGTATAACAACGATCCCGTCACGACCATCGTCTTGCCAGAGGTGGACACCCTGTTGTATCCGGTCAATACCCTGCGCATGCGATTCTTCGCCATGAACTCGGGCAATTATGCTACATGGCATGTGCGGGTGATTGGCGGCGTGATCACCGACTTGTCTGCCGATTCCACTTTTGTGGCTGTCGATACGGCTGACATCATCGGTGCCGCCGGTGGTAGTCATCAGGAATACACGCTGGATCTGGATGGCTATCAAGGTGTCGCCGGCTATCCGGCCCTGCGGTTTGAGACGGTCGTGTCGTGCCAGTGGCTGAATATTGATGATCTGACGCTGGAGCCCATCACCGGAGCCCCCGCTTTGTCGGTGGTGACGGAGGCGGTCGGCCCGGTCACGGAGACCACTGCCGTGCTGAATGGAACCATCGTCAACCCTAACAACGTGCCCATTACGGCCCGTGGTTTCCAGTGGAAACTCGCCGCCAGCGAGACCTACACCACGGTGAACCTGACCACCCAGAGCAATACGATCACCCATACACTGTCTAACCTCACGCCGGGTACCAACTATGTGTGCCGCGCCTTTATCTTGGCGAATGAAGTAGTCCTCTATGGCGAAGAGATTCCTTTTGCCACGAGCGTCATAGATTGCCCGGCCCCCACGAACCTGCAGGAAACTGGTGGGGTTATTGACAAAGCTCCTGGATACCTCTTTGTGCAGTGGACCGACAACGCCGGTGCCAGTCAGTGGAACCTGCAATATCGACTCCAAGGCACTGAGGCTTGGACAACCATAGTGGTGAATAACACTCTCGTCACCATCTCGGCTGGCTTGGAGGCCTATTCCACCTATGAGTTGCGCGTGCAGGCTGTCTGCGCGGATGGCGTGGTCAGCGACTGGTCCAATATGTTGGTGGCGGTGGCACAGGGTACTGGCGTGGAAGACCATCTCGCCAAAGCTGTCAACCTCTACCCGAACCCGGCCACGGAGATGATTGCTGTGGAGGTGAGCGACGCCAACATCATGATCACGGGCGTGGAGGTCTATAACGTCTATGGCCAGTTGATCAACACGATTGTCTCCACGGAGAATCCGTTGCGCATCAACGTCAGCGATCTGTCTAACGGCATGTACTATGTGCGTGTCACGACAGACAATGGCGTGGTGACGAAGAACTTTGTGAAGAGATAGCCGCTGCTGTTGGCCATTAGCTATTAGCTGTAAGGACGCTGGTTCCAGAATGGGGACTGGCGTCCTTTTTTAGTTGTCAGTTATCAGTTGTCAGTTGAAACTTGAACCCAGACAATGACTCTGACCCCCGGGGGCACCCTTTTTCAACAAATCAACACTCTTAGCGTCCTTTGCGCCTTTGCGGTGAAAATATTACGCAGATAATTTTTCGGACAGAGCTGACCCCCGGGGGCACCCTTTCTCAACAAATCAACACTCTTAGCGTCCTTTGCGCCTTTGCGGTAATGAATTCACGCAGATATTCGCAGATCTTTTTCCCCGTTGTGCTCGGCCAGGGCAGACTTTGTGCATGAAATGCCGTCGCACCTCAAATCAACAAATAAACACTTCAACAAATCAACTTTTTTTCGGGGGGGGGTGGATATGAGAAAAAACAATATCTTTGCCGCAAATTTTGACAAAGATGAAAAGACAGTTTTTTTTGATTTCCCTAATCGTTAGTTTGTTCATGTTCACCAATGCCCAGGTGCCGCAAAGCCTGCGCGCGCTCAACTATGTGCCCAATGAGTGCTATTCCCTGTCGGTGCTGCATCTAGATAGCATGGCGAAGAATTTTGAACTGCAAGCGCTGGATAAAGACCATGTGCTGAATGCCTTCTATAAAAAGTCTAAATTCGTGAAAACCCTCATGAAGAGCTGGATCAACAAGGATGACAAGCTCGGGGTGGACTTTACCGCTGCGATGGCCTATTGTGACGCCAACATTATTATGCTCCCGCTGAACAACGAGGCGAAGTTCGAGAAGATGTTGAATAGCCTAGCCAAACAGAAAATCCCGTTCGAGTCGATGAAGATTGGCGGGAAGGCAGTACGCTACTGTGCGTACGAGGAGACTGGATTGTCGGTCCATCTTTTCTGTACGTCCGACATGGCTTTTGCCTTCTTGTATGTGGAGAATTACAATGTGGAGGTATTGCCTGTAAAAGACATGGCGAAACAACGCTGTGACGAGCTTTTCCAATCTGGATTCCTGCAAAGTCCGGAGGGCAAGTATTTTGTGGAAAACCACATGTCCTCCTATGTCTATTACTCCCCCGAGAGCCCCAATACCAAACAGTTCTTCAACGTTGCTGCCAAACTGGGTGTCTCGGACTATAAAGATGCCCTGAGACAAATGAATATCAAGACGTTCACACGGGGTGAGGTTCGCAAGAACACCATGACTTCGGTGATGGAGATCTTTGAAGGGGAAGAACAGATGGCCCCCATCCTTATTGAGGAAGACCGTCTGAATAGCAAACAGCTGGAAAAACTGCTGCCCTATGCCGGCCCCGCTCCCTTGGCCATTATGACCTGCAATGTGCAGGGAATCGGGGATATGATGTCTCCGGTGATGTCAGCCTTCCCGTCTTTCCAACCGATGGCCAGCTTTGTGAACAATTCCTTCCTGGTTCGGTACAATGCTGATAATGTGCTGTTTGTCACGATGCTGGATGAAAGTCAGGCTGTCCTGGGCTCGCTTGAGTTATATGTGCAGGAGAGCAACCGGATCAAAGACTCTACTTACCATGCGGCGAAAGAGATGTATGAGAAGTATTTGAGTCAGTCCGAAGATGAGGAATTTATGGAGTCGGAAGAGTTGAAAGAGATGAATTACTATGCATTGATGGGCATGATGTATGCGGCGGCATCGGGTGATTCTTTGTCGGGTCGCAAGAGCCTGCTTCATGAAGAAAAAGATGGTTGGAATGTATATACGATCTTGACTAGTAGATTAGATTATGAGGACAAAGAGGTGTATGTTGAATCTGAAGAAGAAGCGGATGAGGCATTGGAAGAGGCATTGGAATTGGAACCGATAATTGTATATGATACTACTGCCTATGTGCTGGTGCATGATGGCTTCTTGTTCTGCACCAATACCTCCGAAGCTTTCAAAGATATTAGAAAACCCAGTGGAAAGCCGCAGACCCTGCCGGTCGAGGAGATGCTGAACCGCCCCGTCTATGCGAGTGCAGATGTTGCCACGTTGGCCTCATTGTCGGGTATCCGTATCGATGTTCCGATCAGCGATCTCGTGATCTACCTCGAAGGCAATACGGTTGTCACCAACCTCAATGCGGTGAGAGGTTTGAAGCATGGGATGTTCTATGAGATGGTGAAGATCGTGGCCGACCTCGTGAACGAATAGTCGCGCTGGCGTAAGATTTTCAGCTTGTTTACACTATACAAATCAAAAAAGGACGATGCTTGGTGGCACCGTCCTTTGTTTTTCAGACAAAATAGCGATTCTTATTGAATGACTACCTTGTGGGTGGTGGTCTGGTTGGCAGTTGTCACCTTGACGGTGTACATGCCGGCGGCGAAATCTTTCGTGGGGATGGTCACATGGCTGTCGGAGAAGGTTCCGGTATAGATCATCTGTCCGTTCAGGTTGTAGATCTCCACGCGCTCGATCTGGTCGGAGGTGATGTTCAGATTCTCCACAGCAGGATTCGGATAGACGGAGATGTTGATTTGACGTTCCACAACGCTGACGTTGGTGTAGGTGAGGGTGACATTCAGTACTTCCACGGGATTATTGTAAGCGCTGGAGAAGAACTCCAGTACGCCGTTCTTGCTCTCGTTGAGTGCCATGCCGGCAGTGCTGTAGTTGATGGTGACATTCTGGTTCTGCATCGGATAGAGCGTGCCTTCGCCGTTGGTGATGGACATCCACGGAGTCATAGGCGTGCCATCCACGACACCTTTGATACACCAGTTGGTGTTGTATTCGGAGCTGAGGGAGGCGAGCTGGCGCCAAGCGGAGCCGTTCTTGAACCAAGCGCTGTACTGGTTGTACAGCAGCGCATCGAAGGAGAAGAGATAGACATCGGCGGGTTGGGTGGCATAGGCGCCGATCCAGAGGTCGCCACCGTCAATGAGGACAGGGTAGGTGAGTTCCACAATGTTCCATCCAGCAACAGGGGTGAAGTTCTGTTCGTAGATCATGTGCCCAGGACCACTGTTGAGTTCGTCCGTGGCATAGACGCGCACCTTGGCGTTGGTGACACCTTCATCGGCACCTGCGCCGAGATGGACGATAATGGCGTTCAGCGTGCGTCCCAGGTGATTGGCCATCTGGGTGTAGGGGAATCCCGCGGCAATCTCCCAGTCGGCGCCACCCGTGAAGCCCAGGGAGGAATAAGACTCGCCACAATACGTCAGGGTGTCGGCGCCCGTAGGCGTGTTGTCACCGGTAGTGATTAAGTAGGTCGGCATCACACGGTAGTCGATAGCCGCGCCGCCCGGGTTGGAGACGGTGATCACCGTGCTGGCACCATCGCTGCCTGCGGACACATTGATATCTTCGTTGGGAGAGACAACAAATTCTCCCACCTGAGCTGCTGCCAGCTCCGTCACGGTGAAGTCGTCAATGTAGTAGGTGCCCGAGGCGTTGTTGGGTGCGCCGGCATAGAAGTTGATGCCTGCCAGCTGGTTGGTGCCGTTGGTGCTGCCCGCCTGATAGTGGAACGGCCAGGTGTGAATCACATTGTTGTTAAGGGTGATACTCATCTCGTCACCGTCAAGGTCCACGTCAAACACGATGGCAAACCAAGCGTTCGGGGTGTAGGTGAAGGTGTAGTCGGAGCCACCCACGGAGAGGGTGCCCGAGCCTGTCACATCAAAGTAGCACTCGAAAGCCCATTGGGTGAGCAGGACGTGCTGCACGTTGAAGTAGCCGCCGTTGCCGGTGGAGGGTACATACATGTTGAAAGACACAGAATAGTGTCCGTTCACATAGTTACCAAAAGGATAGACCTGGTCATTGCTGCCAGTGATGTAGAGAGAGTTGGGCGCGGAGGCCGCCTGCGCGGACGAGATGACACCGTCTTGGGTGGTGCCGGGAGCGTTGTCCCAGGTGGTCCAGGCGCTGTTGGTCTGTGCCAGATGCGCGCCGACAGTGTAACTGTCAAAATTGTCGGAGAAGACAACCGTTTGTGCGGGCAGCGTGTAAGCAGCAGCCGCGCAAAGAAGCATTAGCAAGTAAATTTTTTTCATAAGCATTGTGTTTTTAAATCATGGGGCAAAGTTAGAAATTTTTCTTTTTCATTATTCGTGGTGGATAAAAAAAAAGAGTCCCGCACGAATGCAGGACCCTTCTCCATTTAATCATACCAGTTCACCTCACTAAATCTGCTCCATACAATATTTATATTAGTAGAGGAAACTCAAGAGGATACCGGCAGCCACGGCGCTACCGATCACGCCGGCCACGTTGGGACCCATGGCGTGCATCAGCAGGTAGTTGGTCTTGTCGAACTTCATACCTTCCACGTAGGATACGCGGGCGGCATCAGGCACGGCGGAGACACCGGCGTTGCCGATAAGCGGGTTGATCTTGTTGCCCTCTTTCAAGAAGAGGTTGAGGAACTTCACGAAGAGGACACCAGTAGCGGTGGCAATCACGAAGGAGAATGCACCCAACGCGAAGATCAGGATGGACTTCGGAGTCAAGAAGTTGGTGGCCTGGGTGGAAGCACCCACGGTAAGACCGATGAGGATGGTCACGATGTCGATCAGCGGACCGGAGGCGGTGTTGGCCAGACGTTTGGTCACGCCGCACTCTTTCAGCAGGTTGCCGAAGAAGAGCATACCCAACAATGGAATGCCGGACGGCACGAGGAAAGCGGTCAGCAGGATACAGAACAACGGGAAGAGCACTTTCTCGCGGTGCGTGACGGCTCTCGGCGGACGCATGCGGATGACGCGCTCCTTCTCGTTGGTGAACAGGCGCATGATAGGCGGTTGGATCACCGGCACCAAGGCCATGTAGGAATAGGCTGATACGGCGATGGCACCCATCAAACTCGGAGCCAGCTTGGAAGACAAGAAGATGGCGGTAGGACCGTCAGCACCACCGATGATGCCGATGGCACCGGCTTCCATAGGCGTGAAGCCTAATAACAGGGCGATAGCGTATGCGGCGAAGATGCCGAACTGGGCGGCAGCACCCACCAAAATCAACTTGGGATTCGATATAAGAGCCGAGAAGTCTGTCATGGCTCCGATGCCCAGGAAGATCAATGGCGGATAAAAGCCCTTGATGACGCCGAAGTAGAGGTAGTTAAGCACGGCTCCGTTCTCATAGACGCCGATCTGAAGGCCATCGGTGAACGGGATGTTACCGATGATCATACCGAAGCCGATGGGAACGAGGAGCATAGGCTCGAACTCTTTAACCACACCCAACGTGATAAAGAACAAGCCTACGCATATCATGATGATATGGCCCCACGTGCAGTTTCCGAAACCGGAATAGCCGAAGAACTGGATGAGACCTTCTCTGAAAAAATCAAACATAACTTTTTAATTAATTGGTGAAACTTGTTAATTATACTTGGGTTACTCGAATACTACGAGCACATCGCCCTCCATGACGGAGTCGCTGCGGTGTACTCTGACTTCTTTGACAACACCGTCCTTTTCAGCGTCGATGTTGTTCTCCATTTTCATAGCTTCCAGGAGGAAGAGGCGTTGGCCGGCCTTCACGCTGTCGCCCTCTTTGCAGAAGACATCCAAAATGACGCCGGGTAGCGGGGACTTGAGCGTGGCGCCGGAAGCGGTGGCGGCGGCAGGCGCATTCTTGACATTGGCTGTCGGGGCGGCCGCTGAAGCCTTGGGAGCGGCTGTCGTGACCTTGACAACCGGCTTGACCTTCGCCGGAGCTGCGATCTGGGTTTCCAACTCTACTTTGTAGGCGGAACCATTGACTTCCACGTCAACCATGTTGTTGTCAATGTCGCCAACTTCTACGGAATATTTGTTACCGTTTATCGTGAATTTATAGTTTTTCATCTTGCTATCGTTTTATGTTATTTTCTTATTCTTGGGGTTCTCTTCATGACAAGTCCTTTCTGGGCCCATGGGGAGTAGTGCGCGGAAGGCATGTCTATGGTGATGACTTCGCTCTCCTCGTCATGCATGCTGTTGAAGTGCAGATGCAGGGCCATGGCGATGGCGGCAGCCTCTTCGCCAGTCAGCTGGTCGGTATCCTCTTCCTTGTTGGTGTCGCCACCACTCTTGGCTGTGGCAGCCATGGCCGTGGCGGCCGGGGCGTTCTTGGCAGCATTGCGCTGGGCAATCTTCTTGGAACTGTAGCCGAAAAGCTTCAACATGAAAAAGATCAGGATCAAGGCGGTGAACACCACGGACATGGAGATGATGGCCAAGCCGATGCCATAGGGGTCGTCCGTTTTGAGACGCTCCTGCTTGGATACGGTGAACTTGACCTCATTGCTGGAACCGGGCGTGAACTGATCCAGGAAATGCGCATGGCCGGTGATGCCGTCTTTCTCCAGACCGAAGGAACGGGTGGAGTCCATCAGGTCTTGTTTCGGATAGTGCATGAGGTCTATCAGGTCTTTGCCGTCGGCAGAGATCAGCGCAATGTAGCTGGTCTGGGAGGTACGAGGGTCGAAATTGGCGTGGAAGGTACCATAGAGAGGTTCAGCATCCAGATAGAAGACGATATAGGAACGCTGAGGCATATTGGTCTTGACATCCGTTTTGGGGATGTGGTACCAATGGCTGGGGATCTCGCCGCCCTTTTTGCCAGCAGCGGCGAAGCCCGTGGTATCATCCGTCAGGAAACAACCCGCCAGGTTGACGGAGTTGTAGGCGGTATTGTAAATCTCAACCCAAGGCACATGACGACCATACTCGTCGTCAAAGTTGTCTGTGTTCTTAATCAAGATCTCATTGAAACGCAGGTCGCGCACCGACTGGCCGAAGACGGCTCCCGTGGTGAACACCAACGCCAACAAGATGATATATTTTGAAATTGATTTCATATAATTTCGGATATTTGGGTTAATTTGCAGAGACGCAATGACTTGCGTCTCTGCAGGATGTATTACAACGGAAGATTGTCGTGTTTCTTGGCCGGGTTCTCCAGACGTTTGTTCTTGAGGGACTCGAGGGCGCGGATTACTCTGAAACGAGTGTTACGCGGCTCGATCACGTCGTCGATGTAGCCGTACTGGGCAGCCACATACGGGTTGGAGAACTTCTGGCGGTAGTCTTCCACCTTCTCGTTGAGGAAAGCGGCTTTCTCCTCCGGGTTCTCGATCTTCTTCATCTGGGAGCCGTAGAGGATCTCGGCAGCACCGCTGCCGCCCATGACGGCGATCTCAGCGGTGGGCCATGCGTAGTTGATGTCGCCACGCAGATGCTTGGAGCTCATCACGCAGTAAGCGCCGCCGTAGTTTTTACGAAGGATGACGGTAACCTTGGGCACCGTGCACTCGCCGTAGGCGTAGAGCAACTTGGCGCCGTGCAGGATGATGCCGCCGTACTCTTGGCCCGTGCCGGGCAGGAAGCCGGGAACGTCCACCAACGTCACGATGGGGATGTTGAAGGCGTCGCAGAAACGGACGAAACGAGCACCCTTGCGGGAAGCGTTGATGTCCAACACACCGGCCAGATATTTGGGCTGGTTGGCGACGATACCCACGGACATGCCGTTGAAACGGGCGAAGCCAATCACCAGATTCGGAGCATATAACGGCTGGATCTCCAAGAATTTGCCGTCATCGACAATGCCATTGATGACATCCTTCACGTCGTAAGGCATGTTCGGATTGTCGGGGATGATGGAGTTCAGATGGTCCTCCAAACGATTGATAGGATCCTCGGTCGGCTCGAACGGGGGCTCTTCCATGTTGTTGGAAGGGATGTAGCTGATGAGCTCGCGCAAGAGGGCGATACCCTCTTCCTCGTTCTCCACGGCGAAAGAGGCTACACCGGATTTCTTGGCGTGCACGGAGGCGCCGCCCAGATCTTCCGTGGTCACATCCTCGTTGGTCACGGTCTTCACCACCTTGGGACCCGTCACGAACATGTAGCTCGTGTTCTTGGTCATCATGATGAAGTCGGTGAGGGCAGGGGAATAGACCGCACCACCGGCGCAAGGACCGAAGATGGCGGAGATTTGCGGGATGACACCCGAAGCCAAGATGTTACGCTGGAAAATCTCCGCGTAACCGGCCAGACTGTTCACACCCTCCTGGATACGGGCACCGCCAGAGTCGTTGAAACCGATGACGGGCGCACCGACCTTCATGGCCTGGTCCATCACTTTACAGATCTTCAAAGCGAAAGTCTCAGACAGAGAACCGCCAAACACGGTGAAGTCCTGAGAGAATACATAGACCAAACGGCCGTTGACGGTACCGTAGCCGGTGACCACACCGTCGGAGAGGTATTTCTCTTTCTCAAGTCCGAAATTCTGGCAGCGGTGTTGCACAAACATGTCGAACTCTTCGAAGCTGCCTTCGTCAAGGAACATCAAGATACGTTCGCGCGCAGAATACTTGCCTTTGGCATGCTGCTTTTCGATACGATCCTGACCTCCGCCTAAACGAGCCTTCTCACGCAAAGCGAGCAACTCGTTGATTTTATCTTGCATTGTCATAAGATGATGATATTTAATATGTTACAAATAATAATATGCAGATGTATAGTCTCCTTGGAAACAACTTGCAAAAATAGGAATTTTGTTAAAAAAAACAAATTCAATCTGCCTTTTTTGACAGGCCGGGAATGACAATTATTGAGTGGGTGGATTCGGTATGGAACAAGCTGCTGCAACCTTTTACTTTTTATGTATCCTAGTAAATAGATATTTGTATTTTTGCACCGCTGTTTTCCCTTCTTGATGTTTAAGGACTTCGCACCAAGGTCGTTGACAGCGCCAAGCGATGATCATCAGAAGTCCCTTGTCACAAAAATGAAAAGATTCCTGCTTTTGACAACCCTGCTTTTATCCTCCGTCATCCTGATGAATGCCCAGACGGGTAAATGGACAGCGAAAGGGGATGCTGCCTTGCTCAAGGGCAAATACGCCAAGGCGGTGTCCGCATACCAAAAGGGCATCAAGGCTGATGAGGTCGAAGCCTATTTCTCATTAGGTAACTGCTATCAGGAAGGTTACGGGGTGGCTCCCAATATGGACGAGGCCGCCTTCTGTTACTATAAGGCCGCCTATCTGGGAAACATGCCGGAGGCGGTGAACAGATTGAAGGCCTTGGCCGAGAAAGGATTAGAGGATGCCTGCATGCTCCTGGGCCACTGCTACCAGGTGGGCGCGGGCGTAACGCAGGATCTCCCAACCGCCATCCAATATTACCGGAAGTGCAAAACCTACAAACTCACCTATTTGATCGAGGCGTTGCAGAGAGAACTGGCCGAAGCTGCCGAAGCTGTGAAAACAGCTGAGAAGAAAGAAGAAGCGCAGGATGAGGTGTATTCCTTCGTGACAGAAGCCCCTGAGTTCCCAGGCGGCATGGAAGCGCTGCTTACGACTATAGCCAGAAACACGATCTATCCAGCCTATTGCCGCGAACACGCTGTCAAGGGCACTGTCATGATACAATTTGTGGTGGAGAAGGATGGCAAGGTGGACAATGCCACCGTGTCATTGTCGGCTTTCCCCTTGCTGGACAATGAGTCCTTGAGAGTCATCATGAATCAGCCGCAATGGAAGCCGGGCATCCTGGACGGGAAACCCGTGCGCTGCTTCTACAAGATCCCCATGCGGTTCTCGATGTAATTCTTACAACGTTCCCATTACAAAACGCGCTCTGCCGTTGATGTCATCCTGTTCGGTGATATGACGCAGGCCGTTTTCTTTCCATTGTTGTATCAGCATCTCATGATATTGATGGTAGGTCTCGACCATCAGCCGACCGCCGGGTTTCAGTGTCTTGGCGGCGAGAGCGGCGAGTGCGCGGTAGCACCATAGCGGGTCTTCGTCGGGCACGAAAAGGGCCAGGCCGGGCTCGTGCTCCACCACATTGCGGTGCATCGTCTGCCGGTCGCGCTCCGGGATGTAGGGCGGGTTGCTGATGATGAGGTCGAAACGTTGGTCCGGGAAGGGCAGGGTGGTCAGGTCGCGCATGTCGTGCTGCCCGAAGGTGACCGCCGTCTGATGCCGCATGGCGTTCTCTCGTGCCACGGCCAAGGCTTCCGGCGAGATGTCGGTGGCGAAGACCGCCGCTCCCGGCAGCTCCGCGGCGATGGTGACGGCGATGCAGCCGCTGCCTGTGCCGACGTCCCAGACCGCCGGACACTCTCTGCCCGCCA
Source organism: Bacteroidales bacterium (assembly GCA_017615595.1). Lineage (GTDB taxonomy): Bacteria > Bacteroidota > Bacteroidia > Bacteroidales > WCHB1-69 > F23-D06. The sequence continues at coordinate 19,321 of JAFZZT010000008.1, read as the reverse complement.
AGGCAGCCAGCGCCCCCTGGACCAGCTCTTCCGTCTCCGGCCTCGGGATGAGCACGTCCGGGGTGACCTGGAAGCGACGCCCGTAGAACTCCGCTTTCCCGACCACATACTGCACGGGTGTTCCCTCGGCCAGCAGCGGCAGCTCTTGCTTCCGTCGCTGCAGCTGGGCCTCCGACAGCTCGTCACCATAGTGCAGGGGCAACGCCCAGCGATCCCATCCGGTCAGAGACTCGTGGTAATATTTAGCGACCGCAGCCGCCTCACGAGGGTCGTAAAGCGGCTGCAGTGCCGTGATGGCTTGTTGTATGCTATCTTGGATAGTCAACGGCGTTACATTTGCACGGCCGTGGCGGGAATGTCGCGCCAAGCCCATTTGTCTTTCACAATGCCCTTGTCCAGCAACATGATACCCGGGTTGGAGCGCATGGCGTCACGCACCATGAACGGTCCCGTGATCGGGTTGATGGGGTTGTGGTACAACGGGAACTCGAGGCCAAACTTCTCGACAAAAGCGGCAATCTCCTCCTCCGAGGAGTTGGTGATGCCGACGAAGTCGATGCCCTTCTCCTGGCAGTCTTTCGCCAGAGGCAGCACTTTCTGCATGCCCTTTTCGTTGGCCTCGCTGAGGTCGTGGACATAGAGGATATAGACCTCGCCCTCGCGGTCGGTGGCGAAGTAGTCGGGTGCATGGTCGGCCCCGCTCTCGTCCAGCATGTTGAAGCCGTCGATCTTGGCCTTCACCGCCTCCTTGATGATCTTGTCCTCGCGGGAGACATATTCGTTGTTGTTGTAGAAGTCCTCGTCTTGGTTCATCAGCTCGTCTTGCGACAGCGTCACTTTCTCGCCCGTGGCGTTGTTGCGATAGACGAACACCACATCCTTCTGCGCGGGCTGTGCCACGAAGACGGAGACATCCTTGCCCTTCTTCCAGTCGCTCTTGCCGATGAACGGCAGGTGATGGATGACGTACATCTGGAAGGCCACTGAGATGGCGGCGAACACCACCACGGCAAGCCATTGTCCCAGCTCGGTCATGCGGCAGTCACTGAGCTTCTTGCGGTTGAAGAACAGAATAAGTGTCGGGATGATGAAGCCCACATTCTTCAGGAAGGTCTGCATGTTGGTCATCTCGATGACATCTCCGAAGCAGCCGCAGTCTTTCACCACACCGAAGTAGTGGATGCCCGCGGTCTCCAGCTTCTCGGCGATGGCAAGCCATAGCGTCAGGAAGAAGAAGAAGGTCATGAAGATGAGATAGCCCCACGCGGCCCATTGCACCTTGACGCGGAACAGCAGCATGCAGCCCAGGATAAACTCGCAGGCGATGGCCACCACCGCGGCAAACAGGGCCAGCGGGTGCAGAAATCCCATGTGGAAGGAGACGAAGTAGTCGTTCATGGTGACGCCAAAGCCCACGGGGTCGATGGCTTTCATGAAACTGGAGGCGATGAACAAGCACCCGAGCAGGATGCGGATGACCATCAGCCATATTGGTTCTTTGGATCTATTCATGATGATGTTTATTGTTGTTCTTTTTCGATGACTAAACGGATGAGACAGAACATCGCATAGTTGATGATGTCGTAGTAGTTGGCGTCCATGCCCTCGGAGACGATCGTCTTGCCCTGATGGTCTTCGATGGACTTCAGCCGGAAGATCTTCATCAGGATGATGTCGGTGATGGAGCTGATACGCATCTGGCGCCACGCCTCGCCGTAGTCGTGGTTCTTGTTGCTCATCAGGTCTTTGGCCTGGTGGATGTACTTGTCGTAGAGCTTGGTGACCTCGTCCACGTCCATGTCGATTTCCTCGGAGGAGTTGGCGACGCCGATCTCCAGCTGGATGAGGGCCATGACGGAGTAGTTGACGATGCCGATGAACTCAGGGATGATGCCTTCGTTTACCTTGGCCTCACCCTTCTCCTGGATGCTGCGGATGCGTTGGGCTTTGATGTATATCTGGTCGGTCAGGGAGGGCAGCCGCAGGATGCGCCATGCGGTGCCGTAGTCCTTCGCCTTCGCGGAGAAGAGCTCCAGACACTGTCCGACTAAGGTCTCGTATTGCGCTAAGGTGTCAGCCATGATTATTTCTTGATGAATTTGGAGACAGAAGAGGTGTTGTCTTCGGTGATGATTCTGACGAAATATACACCGCTGGTCAAATGGTTGACGTTGAGGGTGTGCTGTGCGCCCGAAGCGTTCTCCTGGGCCACTTGGCGACCGCTCAGGTCATAGATGACAATCTGCTGGACTGGCACGGAGCATTGAACGTTCAGCAAGCCCGTGGTCGGGTTCGGGAAGACGTTGAATTGGAGGTCGCTGTAGGAATTCACGTCAACGTTGTCGTCGAGGTCTTCCACGCACATCTCTCCGACACCGGGGAAGGAGACGTTGTCGATCCAGGCGCAGTCGCTGCCGTCCGTGGCGGAGTAGTCTTTGACATATCTGAATTTGTAGGTGTGGGTTCCCGCAGAAACGGGGAAGGATACCTGTGACCAGCCGATGTTGCCGGACTGGCTGTCTTTCTCCACGCCATCGATGAAGAAGCGGAAGAAGTCGTAGCCGCCTTCGGAGGACACCTTGCGGAAGAAGGACATGGTGCCGCTGGATACAGCCGTCAAGGTGATGGAGAGCTCAGACTGTGAGCTGTTGCCGAGGCTTTGTTTGGAACGTGCGCAGTAGGAGCCGGCGTAGGGGGAGAAGTTGGTGACGAACCAGGGGTTGTTGTTGTTTTGCCATGCGAAGGCGGTCAGGTCGCCACTCTCGAAAGTCTCCATGGCGTTGCCCACGGAGAGGTAGATGGTGTCCACCGTCAACACGTCACCCATCACACCTTTGATGTAGAGCGGTATGATGAGCATGTCGGGCACGGAGGCGCTGATGGAGACCTGATACTGGGCGGTGGCGGTGGCGCCGGCAGCCAAGTCGGTGATGGCTTGCGCGGGGGTGCTCACCGTCACGGGGCTGTAATGGCTGATGAGATGAAGCATGGCATTGGTGATGGTGGCATGGCCGGTGTTGGCGTATTCCACCGTCACGTTGACGAGGTCGCCGGGCGCGAAGTTGGCCGATCCATTGCTATTCTGGAGGGTGGTGTTGTTGATGACAAGCTTCGGAGCCACCACGGTCACGTTCATGGACTTGGTGGTGACGGTGGAGCCGGCGGTGGTGGTGATGATGAAGCTCACGGTCTCACCGTCTGTGACATCGGAAGGCAGCACCGCAGAGAAGGCGTTGTTGTGCGTCACGCTGGCATCAGCCGCCAGGCTGTTGTCGTTGACAGAGCCTTGGACGATGGTGACGCCAGGCGTGTTGCTGGCGATGGTGGTCGTCACGTTGGAGGCGGCTGCCACACCATAGTTGGTCAGGGTGATGTCGATGGAGATGGGAGCACCCGGGGTCGGGATGCTGTTGGATGACAATGCTGCGGAGGAGACCGCCACATATGGACCCGTGGGGGCAATCACCTGCACCATCTGGAAGTATTGGACGTAGTTCTGCGCGCCGACGGCCAGCTCGTAGGTGCCCGGCTCGTTAATGGCGGCGAAGGTGAGAGTGGCATGGCCGCTGGCATCAGTGAAGGCTGCCGCCACCAACTCGTCGTTGTGGGTCAAAGCAACGTAGGCGTATGCCGGAGCCTGCACATCGTACTGCGTGCTGCCTACCACGATGGCGTCCGCCGCGTTGACATTCATGACGTCAGGTATGCCCAGATAAGGTCTCAAGGAAGGATCGCCCATCAGATGGTAGATTTCCCAGTAATAAAGCTTGCCGGTGGAGTTGGACGACTCTACCGCCAGGTTGCCGGCCGTCATGTAGCCCGTGATGCTGGTGGCCCATACGCTGTGGCTCTCACCATGGGTGTGGAAGAGTCTGTCGTAGGCCCCCAGATGGGTGGCGTCGTAGTTGGTGTTGGCCAAAACGCTGCTGCGCACGCCGACAGCCCAATAGTAGTCCTCATCCCAATAGGTGTTGTTGGAGCCACCGATATAACCTACCGCACCTTTCTTGTTGGCACGCAGCAAGCCTTCTCCAAAACACTCGGACTCGTTGAAGGTGTTCGACTGGCAGCAGTTGCCAATCATGAAGCCGTATTTGTCTTCGTTGTTCATGGCAGAGATCTGGGAGGTGCTGAAGCCAGGATCTGCCCAACCGGAAGTGGATCCATGAGCCGTGTAGTTGGCCCAACCGCAGCCGGCTCCAATCTCTTGACGGATGGTGGCAGCCTGGCCGGAACAGTTGTACAGATGCTTGTACACGGTGGTGTAGGTGTGGTCGGTAGTGGTGGTGTTGATGTAGTTGTCGAAGATGTAGTTGATCTGGCCGTTGGCATGGGTGGGGGACCAGCTGTTGTCGGTGCCTGCAATCAGAACGGCCTTGCCTAAGTAGGAAGGATCCGGCATGGTGTACTGCTCGTACATCAACGACTTGTCAATCTGCGGGGTCAGCTGGCTGATGTTCTGCGCAGAGAAACGGCCGTAATAACAGTCCGGGAGGTTGTCGCCGGTGGTCCAGGTGGCGTAGTAAAGGTCGGTCTTGTGCGAAGAGGCGGTACCAGTGAAGGTGGGCACCTGGGCGACGTCGCCGACAAGCAAGATGAAGGTCGGGGCGGGGTTCTCCGCGGTGGCATTCGTGTACTCCGACACGATGTAGTTCTTGATGGCCGTGGTGGTGGTGCCGATGGTGCTGGTGTTGGCTACCTCCACGATGTAGCCGATGCGTCTTTTCCAGTTGACGAAGTTGGCCAGATTCTCATCATTGACAAACATGTTGTTGGCAATGATCAAATATTTGATGGGGGAGACGTTGAACTCGTCACGCTCCTGGAGGGGGTTGATGACCGCCTCGGAGGCTGCGTGGAACAACGGACTGTAGTATTTGTCCTTCATCTCCAGCGTGGCGGGGATGTTGGCGTTCTCGTAGGTGATCTCCACGCTGATGTGACTGTACAGGCGGATGCGGTTGGTGACAGGGTTGTAGGCGACAGGACTTACCGTCACGTTGGCCATGTTCACATCACGCATGGTTCCAATCAGATGGGCCATGACCACCTCCGGTTGGGTGACATAAAACGCATTGGTATGGTAGATGATCTCGTTCTTGTTGAACGGACGATCGCCGTTGTAAGATTTGGGATAGCTCTGCTGGCAAGGCTTGACGGCATGGGTGATGCCCAGCTCGGCAGCATCGTATTCCGCATAGTCGGCAGAGACAATGTTGACGTTGACGTCCTCGCACAACGGAACCTCTATCAGCTTGGTGAGCACGGGCAACGCAGGACTGCCCACTTCCGTGGAAGGAAGGTAACCCTCCATGGTCAGGGAGGTGTACAGGTCTGCACCAGACTTGTAGGTGCCGGTGGCCATCTTCGGAATGTTGAACTCGATGGATAATTTGTTCATGGAGTTCTGCGTGATGGTGTACTCTTGTGCCGTCATGAAGGCAAACAGGGACAGCAACACGAACGTGAAAATACTTTTCTTCATTATAACAGATGTTTTTAAATATTAATCAATTAAGAAGTTAGGATCGATAAATAAACGATAAAAATGAAACGGCAAATATAACATTTTTCTTGTAAGGAAGGTGGAAAAAATATAAGGGATTTTTTGTAATTTTGCGGCCTAAAATAATAAGTATGAATCCGAGAGTTAGATTTGCCCCGAGTCCTACGGGTCCCCTCCATATCGGAGGCGTCAGAACAGCCTTGTACAACTACCTTTTTGCCAAGAAAAACAACGGCACCCTCCTTCTCCGTATCGAGGATACCGACCAGACACGCTTTGTGCCGGGTGCCGAACAATATATCATCGAAGCTTTCCAATGGCTGGGCATCCCCTTTGACGAGGGTGTCGGCATCGGCGGCGACTACGGTCCCTATCGCCAGTCGGAGCGCAAGGCCCTCTACAAGCCCTACGCGGAGCAGCTGGTGGCTGACGGCTGGGCTTACTATGCCTTCGACACGCCCGAGATGCTGGATGCCAAACGCAAGGAGGCCGAGAGTCAGAAGAAGACCTTCCAATACGACGTGCACACCCGTTTGCAGATGTGCAACTCCTTGACGTTGAGTGAGGAGGAGGTGCAGACGCGACTGCAGCGCGGCGATGCCTTCGTGGTCCGTTTCAAATATCCCGAGAATACCGACATCCATGTGCACGACTTGATCCGTGGCGAGGTGGTCATCAACTCAGATCTGTTGGACGACAAGGTCTTGTACAAGTCTGACGGCATGCCGACCTACCATCTGGCCAATATCGTGGATGACCATCTGATGAAGATCACCCATGTGATCCGTGGCGAGGAGTGGCTGCCCTCGGCGCCGCTGCATGTGATGCTCTATAAGGCCTTCAGCTGGGAGGCGCCTCAGTTCGCCCACCTGCCCCTGCTGCTCAAACCCGATGGCAACGGCAAGCTCAGCAAACGAGACGGCGACCGCCTCGGCTTCCCGGTCTTCCCATTGCAGTGGAACGACCCCAAGAGCGGCGAGACCTCTTCCGGCTACCGCGAGAGCGGCTATCTGCCCGAGGCCGTCATCAACATGCTCGCCCTGCTTGGCTGGAACCCCGGCAACGACCAGGAGATGATGTCTCTGGAGACCCTCACGGATCTTTTCTCCATCGACAAGATCAGCAAGTCGGGCGCCAAGTTCTCCCTCGACAAGGCCAAGTGGTTCAACCATGAGTATATCCAGCAGAAGTCAGCCGAAGAGTTGGCCCCTTATATGCTGCCCATCTTGAAAAATCATGGTGTCGAGTGCAATAATTCATACCTCCAAAACGTCATAGATTTGGTTAAAGACCGGCTGAACTTCGTGAACGACTTCTGGGATCAGGCCTGCTACTTCTTCGTGGCCCCGACAGAGTACGATCCGCAGGCGGTGAAGAAACGCTGGAAAGAGGGGATGGGCTCCATCTTGCAAGAGGTGATGCCGATTATCGAGTCGTTTGAACCCTACGACCAGCAGCAAGCCCATGATGCGGTGATGCAGTACATCGCCGACCATGAGCTGAACATGGGTCAGGTGCTCAACAGTCTCCGACTGGCTATCGTGGGTGCCGCCCGCGGCCCCGAGCTCTTCACCATGATCGGCGTGATTGGCGTCCAGGAGGTCCGTGCCCGTCTTGATAAAGCTATTCAAGTGATTGAAGGATAATGATAATACCCATTACTGATTTTATGAAAAGAATGATTTTCCTGTTGGTCGGTTTGTTGGTGGCGCTTGCCGGAACGGTGCGCGCGCAGAACCTGACCACCTCGTCTTTGGCTGGCCAGTCGCCCAACACTATCGTCCAAGCCCATCTGGCAGGTGATGGCGTGCTTTTGAGTGGAGGAAACATCCACATGAACGGCGGCGGTGTCATGCAGCTGAACGCCGCTAAATTCAACAATAGTACCAACAATGTGGCCACAGCCCAGATCGGGACCTTCAACAGCAATGGCTTTAACTTCCCTATTTCCACAGGACTGATCATGACTACCGGCAACGTGTCAGTCGCTAATGGTCCTAACTCTGCTGGCGGATCCAGTCAGCCAGTCGCCACTAACTTGGTCTATCATGACCCTCAGCTTGTGAATCTTGCCTCTGACGATCTCGGGGCATGTAGCGTGTTGGATTTTCAATTTATCGCCTTTGCCGATACCTTCTCCTTTAACTATGTGTTCGCGTCCGATGAGTACCCCGAATATGTTTGTTCATCGTTCAATGATGTGTTCGCTTTCTATCTGGATGGTTATGATCCCGTGACTTTCATGCCAAGTCACAAGAATGTAGCCATCATCCCAGGAACCGTTCTTCCCGTGACCATCAATAACCTCAATGGCGGTTACACTTCAGGATCTGCTTCAGGCTGTCAAAACGGAACCTACCAAACGTATTATGTGGCCAATCACACCACTGGTACGCCGGGCGTGGAATTTGATGGTTACACGGTTAAATTGGCAGCCCAGGCCGTGATACTGGCTTGTCAAACGTATGATATGCATCTTTCTATTTGTAATGTGGGTGATAACGCATTCGATTCTGGCGTTTTCTTGGAGGAGGGAAGTTTCTATAGTCCTAAAATTGAAGTCGAAGCTTTTGCAGAAGGAGCGATAGCCTCTTCACCCACAGATACACTCCATAACGGCGACACATTAGTGCAGAATTGCAAGTCCGCCGACATCGTCTTCGACTTGCCGCGTCCCAACATGACTGCCTATACCCTGGAGTTCGGCTTTGGCGGCAATGCCAGCGTAGGCACCGACTATTTCCTGACCAGAACAGGTAACAATGGCAATCCGATCAATCTGGATCAGAATAACAGCTCCTTCTCTTTTCAGGATTCGCTTGAATTGCATGTGAAACTGGTCATTAATCCCGATGCGACATTCACTACGCCCAAGACGGTGGAATTGTATGTTTTCACGGATTACTGTCAACTCTATGCGGACGATGACCAGTATGATACGCTGGTCTTTGTGCTGATGCCCAACCCCAAGGTGCAGCTTACCGACACGACCTTCAAGGCGTGCCACGAATGCACGGAGCTGACCTCTGTGGTGGAGGGCGGCGGCCCGATGCCCATCACATTCCACTGGCTGGAAGAAGATGCGGTGGACGATCCCAACAGCATGACCACGTCTTGCTCCATCACCTCTGACGTGACACTCCATCTGACGGCCACCGACTACTGGGAATGCATGTCGGATACCGCCAACATCAGCGTGGAGATCACCGAACAGCCAGTCGCCAATCCGGTCGTCACCCCGACATTCGGGTGCTCGCCCCTGCCGGTGGTGCTGACGGCCCAGGACATTCCCGAGGGCTGTAGTATTGTCTGGACACTGACCAATGACACCATCACAATCATCGACTCCACCAATTACGCACATCTGACGTTGCCCGATTTCGGCTATTATGATGTCAACCTGTGGCTCTCTTCGGCCCCTGGCTGCAACGATTCCATCCTGTTGACACACGCGATCCATGTGGCCGACTTCCCACACGCCAGTTTCACCTTCACTCCGGACGAGGCCCAGAATGGACAGCCTGTCACCTTCTTCAATCTGTCGGAAGGCGACAATATCACCAACTACCAGTGGCTGTTCGGAGACGGCGGCACCTCTTACGAGACCGATCCTGTGCATGCCTACCATGTCCTGAACAGCGAGAATATGCTGGTGCGCCTTACCGTGACCAATGGTGACGGCTGCGCTGACGACACCACGATGATTGTGCCCGTGGTCGATAACTTTGCCCTTTGGGTGCCCAATGCCTTCACCCCCAACAACGATGGCAACAACGAGATTTTCCTGCCCGTGGTCAACGAGGTGGCCTCCTATCAGCTGGAGATCTATAACCGTACCGGAGAGCTTTTCTTTATGACCAACAGCATCGATCAGGGCTGGGACGGCACTGTCAACGGCAAGAACGTGCAGACCGGTGTCTATGTGTGGCGCATCACCTACGCCAAGTACGCCGATCCGAACTATACCTACGTCCGCGAGGGCGAAGTGATGCTGATAAGGTAAACAGATCTTTTTTATGGATATCAAAGATTTCATCCCCATTATCGCGCAAGAAATGGGCCTGCAGGAAGAGCAGGTGCGCAACACGTTGGACCTGCTGAACGGCGGCGCCACCATCCCCTTCATATCCCGTTATCGTAAAGAGGCCACGGGCAGTCTCGATGAGGTCCAGATCGAACAGATCCAGACGCGCTATGCCCGTTTGATGGAGATGGAGAAACGGCGCGCGGCCATCCTCGACTCGGTGCGGGAACAGGGCAAGCTGACCCCCGAGCTGGAAGCGAAGTTCCAGCAAGCAGCCTCTATGAGTGAACTCGAAGACCTTTATCTGCCATACCGCCCGAAGCGCAAGACCCGTGCTTCGGTGGCTGTCGAGCGCGGTCTCGAACCGCTGGCCAAGATTCTGTCTGCCCAGCAGCAAGTGGATATGGCCAAGACCGTCAAGCCTTTCATCAACCCCGCCAAGGAGGTGCCGGACGCAGACGCGGCCCTGGCGGGCGCGCGCGACATCCTCGCCGAACGGCTGAGTGAGAACACGCAGCTCCGCGCCATGCTCCGCAACACCTTCCAACAGCATAGCCGCATCACCTCCAAGCAGGTCAAGGACAAGGTGGACGAGGAGGAGAAGTTCCGTATCTACTATAATGCCAGCGAGTTCCTGCCCAAGGCGCCGTCCCATCGCGTCCTGGCCATGTTGCGTGGTGAGGAGGAGGGCATCCTCCGCCTGACCATCGCGCCCGATGAGGAGAAGACCCTCTCCGCCATACGCCGTAAGCTCATCCGTAACAACAGCAACTCCGCCGAACAGCTCTGGATGGCCGCCCAGGATGCCTACAAGCGACTCTTGCAACCCCAGATGGAGACGGAGATGCGCAAGCTCTACAAGGAGAAGGCCGACACGGAAGCCATCAAGGTGTTCGTCGATAACCTGCGGCAGCTGCTGATGGCCGCCCCGCTGGGACAGGTCACCACCTTGGCCATCGACCCGGGGTTCCGCACCGGCTGCAAGGTCGTCATCCTCGACCCGCAAGGACAGCTGCTGTACAACGAGACCATCTACCCGCACCCGCCCGTGGCGCAGTACAAGTTGGCTTCCGACAAGCTGAAACGGCTGGTGCTGCAATATAAGGTGGACGCCATCGCCATCGGCAACGGCACCGCGGGGCGCGAGACTGAGAAGTTTGTCAAGTTCATCCCCTTTGAGCGGGATGTGAAGGCCTACATGGTCAACGAGAGCGGTGCCTCCGTCTATTCCGCCTCGCCCGTGGCGCGCGAGGAGTTCCCCAACTACGACGTGACCGTGCGCGGCGCCGTCTCCATAGGCCGCCGTCTCATGGACCCGCTGGCGGAGCTCGTCAAGATCGACCCCAAAGCCATCGGGGTGGGGCAGTATCAGCACGATGTCAACCAGAAACGGCTGCAGGAGAGTCTGGAGAAGACGGTGGAGAGCTGTGTCAACCAGGTGGGCGTGGAGCTGAACACCGCCAGCAAGGAGCTGCTGTCGTATGTCTCCGGCGTGGGCCCGGCCTTGGCGCAGAACATCGTCAGCTATCGCAACGAGCACGGCGCCTTTGCCAGCCGCGAGGAGCTCAAACAGGTGCCCCGCTTCGGCGCCAAGGCCTTCGAGCAGGCCGCCGGCTTCCTGCGCATCCGCAATGCTCAGAACCCGCTTGACGGCAGCGCGGTGCATCCCGAGAGCTATGCCATCGTGGAGAAGATGGCCGCCCGCTGCGGCTGCGACGTGCCCCAGCTGATGAAGAATGCCGACCTGCGCAAACAGATCGTCCTCGAAGAGTTCATCACCGACAAGGTGGGCCTGCCTACCCTGACCGACATCCGCCGCGAGCTCGAGAAGCCCGGCCGCGACCCCCGCACCTCCTTCGAGATGTTCGAATTCGACAAGAACGTCCATAAGATAGAAGACCTCCAGCCCGGCATGGAACTGCCCGGCATCGTGACCAATGTCACCAACTTCGGATGCTTTGTGGATGTGGGCGTGCACCAGGACGGACTGATCCACGTCAGCAAGCTCTCCGACCGCCGCGTGAGCCACCCCTCCGAGGTGGTCCACGTCAACCAGAAGGTGACCGTCCGCGTGGTGGGAGTCGAGATGGACCGCAAACGCATCAACCTCGCCTTGGTAAATCCTTCCTGAAACTCTTGACGATGAAAAGAATAGAACGAATTGAACAAATGGAGCAAAAACTCGACTTGCTCGTGAGCGCGCTGCAGAATTTGGAAGACGCGCTGGACCAATACGATGCTATTCAGGAGGATGTCCGCCTCCTGGCCGACTATCTGGGAAGCCGTGAGTGGAAATCCGACTTAGCCGCCGATGAGGCCGGCAAACTGCCCGACAATCTGAAGTGCGGGGTGCTGAGCGAAGACGGCATTTGGAATGCGCTGGAACGGAACCGGGAACTGGTGGAACGGATGAAGGCGAAAGATAGTTTGAATGAATAGAAAACTGGGCTTATGAAGAAGTTGCTCCTGTTGTCTTTTATCCTTTCTCTGGTCCTGAACAGTATGGGTCAGGTTGTTCTTCTTTATCCCAATTGTGTAAAGTCCCAGTCCACACAAGAGGCCCTTGCCCAAGAGGATTCTGATTTTGTAAAAGACGGTCTGGCCATGTCCCCTTTCCATCCTCGTGCCCATACAGGTCATTTCAGGACGCTTCGCCTGCTGGACACGATGAGGTTGGAACTTTATTCAAAAGAAACCAAGGAGACCCTGAAGCGTTTTCCTGATTTCAGCAATGACTATGATGATGTGGTACATTGGTTTAATGACCAGTCGGTGGGTTTCCGAGTCGTAATGCGGGGCGCGGATACGTTGTTTTTGGACAACGTGCTCGGAATGGTATTCGACACAGTTTTGCCTAAATTTCATCCCAATGGTCTGGATGTATTAGCCTTTATGCCAGATTACGATGATTTGAGTTCGGTCAGTTCTATACAAGTATGGTCCGTAAAAGATGGTCATTGGGATTTAATGGACTATAAGCCAGCAAATGAGCAGGACTCGGTCAGGCCCCTGTACCGTGACGGGAAGTGGTGGGTCCAAGCTTGGATGCCCTATTCCGATGAGGTCGCATGGCAGCCTTTGGAAGACAATACAGCATATCATCACCTTTGTGGTCTGGAAGCACATTGCTCGGAGATGGATACTGTCTTGTTCCGTTCAATGGTGAAGAAGGATTTGAAACAAATGCATTTTCTGGACCGCCAAGGCTATGCCGCAGAGCAACTGCCCGAGATAGTCGATCCCAATTGCTGGCCGATTATCTCAGGTCAGCATTTCTACTACCAATCGTTCGCTTCTCAAGATCAAGTCTATTTTCTCCATCTTTTTCCGCTAAAAGACGAATTTCGGAATATGCGTTACCACACACGCGGTTACAAGGCACGTCTTACTCCACAACCGGATTATGTGGAGCAACGTGTGGTAAACGGTTACTTGGTGCTTCTGTATGTCTCCAATCCCACTGCTGAAAAAGAAAGAACCCTTCAGCACCTGTCGCAAGTCGTGCGGAAGTATCTGAAAAAACGAAAATAGTTTCCTGTGTTTTATAGGGGATGTTTTTTTCTGTAAATCATCATTTTTGGGGATGTCTCAGGGGTGATGATTGTCGCACTTTTGCATGCTCCAAAAAGAAGCTGAAAATCAGAGCGAATGAGGAGCTGAAGTTAACGTATATAGTCAAAGCTGTTATAGAATGGAAGATCAGAGACTTAGACTGGTGGATATGCCAACAGGTTCGCAGTGTGTCGTCGTGAGACTTAGCGGTTACGGCGGTTTCCGGCACCGCCTTATGGAATTGGGCTTTGTGCGCGGCGAGAAGGTGAAAGTCATCAAGAACGCCCCGCTGAAAGACCCGATCGAGTATGAGATCATGCAGAGCCATGTCTCGCTGCGCCGCATCGAGGCCGAACATATAGAGGTCGTCTCCTTGGATGAGGAGGTGGCCGACAACTACACCTTCAACGGAACCATCACGGAGGAGACCCGGCGCATCCTGGGCGAGAAGGGCAAGACCATCTCCGTGGCGCTGGTCGGCAACCCCAACTGCGGCAAGACCTCCTTCTTCAACCACGCCACCGGCATGCGCGAGAAGGTGGGCAACTACAGCGGCGTCACAGTCGATTCAAAGACGGGCTATTTCAAATACAAGGACTTTACCATCCGCATTGTCGATCTGCCCGGCACCTACTCCCTCACCGACTACACTCCCGAGGAGCTCTATGTCCGCAAGCATATCTTCGACAACCACCCTGATGTGGTGCTCAATATCGTGGATGCCTCCAACCTGGAACGCAACCTCTTCCTCACTACCCAGCTCATAGACATGAACATGCCGATGGTGATGGCCCTCAATATGTATGACGAGCTGGAGAAAAACCACGACACGCTGGACCTGGCGGCACTGAGCAAGATGTTCGGTTTCCCCATCGTCCCGACCGTCTCTTCCCGCGGCGCCGGCATCGAGGATGTGATGCGCCAAATCGTGGAACTGTACGAGAATATGGAGGAACACTCCAAGCATATCCATATCAACTATGGCACGGAGATCGAGAAAAGTATCGACATCCTGAAGGAGATTCTGAAAAAAGACTCAAAATACGATACCGAGTACCCGACCCGTTACATCGCCATCAAATTTCTCGAAAACGACAAATCGACCATACAAGATTTCTCGGAACATGCAGAGATTGAGAATCTGAAGATGGTGGCCTCTGAGCAGCGTGCCCGTCTGGAGAAATGCTACCATGAGGATGCGGCCACCGTGATTTCCGGCGCCAAATACGGCTTTATCCGGGGCGCTTTGGCCGAGACCTACACCATCGGCCAGGACCGCAGCCAGCAACGCGCCTACACGGTCGATAAATTCATCACCAACAAATGGCTCGGATTTCCTATCCTCATCTTCTTCCTCTGCTTCATGTTCCTGATGACCTTCATCCTGGGTGCCTATCCGCAGCAGTGGCTGGAGCAGTTCTTCGGCTGGCTCGGCACCACCGTGACGCGCGTCATGCCAGACGGCATGCTCAAAGACCTCATCGTGGATGGTATCATCGCAGGTGTGGGAGGAGTCTGCTCATTCCTGCCTAACATCTTGATACTCTTCTTCTTTATCTCTATTTTGGAAGATACCGGCTATATGGCCCGCGCGGCCTTTATCATGGATAAGCTCATGCACAAAATGGGATTGCACGGCAAGTCGTTCATCCCCTATATCATCGGCTTCGGCTGTAGCGTGCCCGCTATCATGGCCACCCGCACCCTCGAAAACCGCAAGGACCGCATCCTGACCATCATCACCGTGCCGTTCATGTCTTGCTCCGCTCGTCTGCCCGTCTATCTGTTGCTTATATCCGCCCTCTTCACCTCGTCGGTGCAAGGTGTGTTTGTGACGGGCGTATATAAAGGGTTGATACTCACTGGAATATATCTGCTGGGCGTGGTGGCGGCAATCCTTACCTCTCTGTTGATGAAGAGAATATCGTTTAAAGATGACTCCGACCAGTTCGTGATGGAACTGCCGCCATACCGCATCCCTACCTTCCGCAATGCGGTCATCCACATGTGGGACAAGAGTGTGCAGTACCTCAAGAAGATGGGTACCGTCATCCTCGTGGCCACCATCATCATCTGGGCACTGGAATACTTCCCGCAACATAGCCCGCAAATCGACCGCTATACCGCTCAGATCGAGCAGGTGGAGGCGGATGAGAATTTGGATGAGGTTGTCAAGGCAGAGACTCTCCAGCAACTGACTCTCGACAGAGCCGTCGTGCAGACGGAGAACTCCTATCTGGGACGTATCGGCAAGGTGGTGTCGCCGGTCTTCCGCCCGCTGGGCTTCGACTGGAAGATGAGCGTCTCCCTCTTGACGGGTTTCGCTGCCAAGGAGATCGTGGTTTCCTCCATGGGCGTGCTCTATCATGCCGACACCGAGGCAGATGAACATTCTACTGCCCTTCAGCAGAGTATCCATGAACAGACCTGGACCTCCGGTAAGCTGAAGGGGCAACCGATCTTCACGCCGTTGGTCTCCATCTGCTTCATGATCTTCATCCTGCTATACGTTCCCTGCGTGGCGACGGTCTTAGCGGTTTACAAAGAGGCAGGTGGTAAATGGGCAGCCTTTACCGTGTTCTTCAACACTTTTGTTGCCTGGCTGGTTTGCTTCCTGATTTATCAAATAGGTATGTTGTTGTAAATAATGTATTATGTCTGAATATAAAGAAGATAAAGGACTTGAGATGGAAGAACATGTCCATGAGCATGCACATTGCGGAGAGCATGACCATCACCACGAGCATAATCATCATGATGACCATGAAGAACATCATGCGCACGGACATCATCATCACCATCATCATGATCATAGCCATGTGATCACCTCGTTGAACCGGGCTTTTATCATTGGCATCACACTGAATATCGTATATGTGCTGGCGGAGGCGATAGCCGGATTGGGTTTCCATTCGTTGGGATTGCTTTCCGATGCCGGCCATAATCTGAGCGATGTGGTCAGTCTCGTGCTGGCGCTCATCGCCTTTAAGCTGTCCGGCTCATTAGCCACCCGCAAATATACGTACGGATATAAAAAGAGCACCATCCTGATCTCGCTTCTGAACGCGTTGATTCTTGGTGTGGCGGTCATCCTGATTATCGTGGAGAGTGTCCGCAAGATCATCAATCCGGAGCCGTTACAAGGAGAGGTTGTCTCCATTGTGGCCGCCATCGGTGTCGTCATCAACGGTGTCACCGCCTATCTCTTCATGAAGGACCAGAAGCGGGATCTTAACGTGAAGGGTGCCTATATGCACATGCTGGCCGACACGCTGGTCTCCATCGGGGTGGTGGTCTCTGGCATCCTGATCTATTTCACGGGCTGGTATGTGGTGGACCCCATCATCGGCTTGGTAGTGGCGGTGGTCATCATCTTCGCCTCGTGGGAGTTGCTGCGCGACAGTCTTCGCCTGGCCTTGGATGGCGTGCCTGCCCATGTGGACTACGACAAGGTGGTCTCCGTGATGGAGAAGGCAGAGGGCGTGAGGGGCGTGCATCATCTGCATATCTGGGCTATCAGCACCACCGAGAATGCCCTCACAGCGCATGTCTTGGTGGAGGAGCTTGACGAGATGGAACACATCAAAGAGCACCTCAAAGAGGAACTGAAAGAGGTGGGTGTCTCTCACGCCACCTTGGAGTTTGAGACGCCGCAGAGCAAGTGTAACGGTAAGTGTCACGAATAAACGCTCCCGAATATGAATTGGCAGAACATCATCGTGTTAGTGATTGTGGCGGCGGCCGTGACGTATGCCACGGTGCGCATCGTCCAAAAATACCGCAAGGCCAAAAAGGGAATCGTGGACTGCGGGTGCGACTGCTCTGGCTGCGCAAATTGTGCGCAGTGCAGTCTTGGAAATGGCCAAAAGAAAGACGGTTATTTCTGCTCCCGCAACTTGGATTCGCGGGTCCAATCGACTGTCATGCCGAAGAGCGACACGCCCAAGTAACCGCGCATCTTCATCGTCTGGTTGTTGTTCACCAAACGGATAAAAGTCTTGTAGGTGCCTGACTTGCCTGGGTATTTCAGCTTGCCACCCTGGTATTCATTCTCTTTGGCATTGTATTTGAGACCGGTCATGAAGACCAACCCCAACTGATTCTTCTTTTTTGGATTCTCCACCCACACCACCTTGGCTTCGTAGGTGCCGTCTGCGGCTTTGTAGATTTCACACTGCGATCCTTCTTTGGAGAAAGGATCTTTGGAGTGATAAATGCCGCAAATGTCGTCAGCATTCTGAGCAAACACTGCCCCGAAAGCCATGATGAAAAGTCCTATGAACAATATTTTTTTCATTCTTGATATTTTTTAGACGAGTGACTTGATATTCAAAGAGCATTAAAGTTTAAATCCTAACTTCAAACTTCAAACTTCTAACTCCTAACTGACAACTGACAACTCCTCCATTACTCCTCCGGTGCGAACATCGGATCCCAAGCGGGCAACTGGATGGCCTTCTGGTCGAAGAGTTTCAAGGTCTTGGCGGGGATGTACTTGGCCTCCACCACGAGACGGAACATGTACTCATTGAACCACTCGTTGGTCATGATGAGGAAGCCGTTGTGGCCGGACTTGTTGCCCCAGCTGTTCTCCACCATCCACTTCAGCGGTTTGCCGTTCTGGTCCAGATCCACGGCGCAGAGCGTCATGGCGTGGGAGGAGCCGCTGGCGAATGAGGACACCCGTTGCCGCTTGTTCATGCCGAAGGTGGTGTTGAAGAGAGAGCCATAGTCGAAGTTGTTGATGTCGAGATAACCCTTTTCGCGGTCGAGGAACTTGCCCACATCGCAGGAGAAGTACATCATGGTGCTGTCCTTGATGGAGGCGATGGCCATGTTCGCGATCTCCTCCATGGGCAGGTTGAGATATTTCCAGTTCTGGCCGTCATAGACGTGGCGGTCGTATTGGATTTCATATACCTTATAATATTCGCGGGTGGGGTCGTTCATGACCATATAGTATTGGGAGAAGTCTTCGTTGGCAAATTTCTCGGCGAAGGTCCAGGGAGTGTAGGTGTCGGTGCTGACCACGTTGCCCTTGCTGTCGCGCTGTGTCCAGGTGAACTGGGCAGGCGGCTCGCCCAAGGTGAAGACCAGCATGCGGTAGATGGTCTGCAACATCTCGATCTTCTTGTCTTGCAGCATCTTCTCGGTGGTGCTCTTGTTGTTGGCCATGTCGCGGAGTATCAGGGCGTCCTCGCGCAGTTTCAGCTTGATGAGATTGGCCATCTGGGAGGTGTGGTTGCTGCTGTAGGTCTCGGGCATGGCGTCCTTGGGCACGATGCCGTATTTGGTGACCAGGTTGGCGACACCGGTAAACTGGCCGCCGTCGCTCAGCGGGTTCTGGAAGAGCCATTTGACCGTCTCGTCTTCCATCGACTTGGCGCGGTTGTCCAGGATGGCTTGCAGGAAGAGGTTGGATTTCTCCAGCTGGTCCCAGAAGAATGTGTAGCACTGCGAGAACTGGAAGTCGCCCGGCAGGTCATACTTGGCGATGGCCTTGGAGCGGAGCACGTTCATGCCCGTGAACATCCAACAACGGCTGGAAGACTGCTGGTCGGTGACGGCCTTGGAGGGCACCGTGTTGGAGAAATGGTCGTCAAAGGCGGTGGCGTTCTCGTAGTTGCGCGCCAGCTTGGTGATGTCGTTGCCCGTCACGGCGTTGCGCAATGCCTTGTCGGCGCCGGAGGCACTGTATGACGACTGGATGGTCTTGATCTGGTCTTTGGAGAGCCCGCCCTCTTTGCGGATCTCCTGTGCCTGCATGCCCATGAATACGAGCAGACCGCACAATAAAATAGTGAGTTTCTTCATATGTGATCTTTTTAAATTATTATCTCACAAAACACAACGGCTCCTCGTCGCGTGCCATCACGATGGCGAAAAGCGCCGCAAAAATACAATTTTTTAGCGAGTGGTGAATGATTTACCGATTACTGGTTTACAGTTTACGGTTTACCGATGAAGCGATTAGACGATTATGCGATTAGAGGAGAGGAGAAGAAGGAGGAGCAGAGAGGAGATTATACGATTATACGATTATGCGATTAGAGGAGAAGAGAAGATGTGTGTTTTCCTGAAATCGCTTGACAACCTCAAACCTCCTTTAAACGGTAAACTGTACACAGTAAACGGTAAACAAAATGTCAATGCCTAAATAAGGTTGACCGTTTGTCTCTTATTTGTCATTGCATATTTGTTAAATTCTTCATTCATCTCATTCCAACCTTTTTTGGTGT
>JAFZZT010000040.1 GCA_017615595.1 Bacteroidales bacterium | reverse complement strand
TGTTCTGCAACAGCATGGTCGCCATGTCATTGCTCTCCGTGTAGGTCTGGCCGTCCATCCAGGTAAACGTCTCGCAGGCCGTCTGCACATCCGTGCCGGTCGTGTTGTAGTGCACCGTCACCTCCATCGTCACGACACTGTCGGCGCCCGTGGAGGCTGGGAGCGTCACCGTGCGCACATCAGAGGCCATGAAGGTCTCCCCGTTCCACACCAACGGCAGGTCGTTCTCGCACAGCACACTGTCCAGCGTGACGTAGAGGTTGGGATAGACGTAGAGATGATAACTCACCGCACTGTCGCACCCCACCGCATTCTGTATATGGATAAGCGTGTCCGTATTTCCATTGAAATGGTTGCCGTGATATGTCCACCCTTCCAGCTGATTTTCTACAATAGTTTGAAATACAGTACTTTGACTATGGTGATTGATGGTCAGATGTAGTGTATCGACTTGCAAGCATCCGAATCCATCCGTATGGACATACAGATATCTGCCCGAAGCCGTATAGGTCGTGCCATTCCAGGTGTAGCTCTCGCAGGCTGTCACGCTCTCCGACTGGTGTTGTGGCGGATACATCTCTATCAAGATACTATCCGTAAGCTGGCAATTGGGAGAGTAACCCGTCAGCACCACATATTGAGAGCTATCGATGACTATGGAGAAAGTGCTGGCGGTGGAACTATCCTGCCAAAGATACTGATCTGCGCCGAAGGCCGTGATTGTTATCGTATCATGTTGGCAGACAGGATTCTGAGACGCGCTCATCACCATATCCGGTTGTTGATGCACCACCACATAAAGCGAGTCCGCATCCGTAGTGTCTATGCCATTGGTCAAGACCAGCGTATAGAGGCCCTCCATGTCAGCCGACACCTGAGGGATGACGGGGTTGGCCACGTTGGAAGTCCAGCCGTTGGGGCCATTCCAGAGATAGGTAACTCCGAAGGAAGGAGTATTGCAGTAGAGGAAGAGCGTATCATTCTCGCAGACTGGCGAGTTGCTGGCGATGGCTTCGGTAACGGAACAGTCGGCTTCCGCATTGAGGGTGTCATCGGTATTCGTGGCGGTAGAGAAAGTAATCGTACCATAGCGACCGGAAAGGGCCGCGAAATTGGTGATGAGAATCAGGTAGTATTCACCCTCTTGGGCATTCGGGATATAGCACCATTCAATAGGGTCCGTGGCATAGCTGCAGTCGATCAGATTGCCCCAGGGATAGGGATTATTGATAGTGTTGGGTGGCTGATGATGGCCGGTAGCATCCGCCAGATGACTGTTGGCATAGTTGGTGGTGTTCAGCGAATAGACGCCGCAGCAGAGATTATCCACAAACTCGACATTGTTCTCAGCCTGGAATGGACCCCAGCAGGCGAAATCCACATCAATGCCGATGCTGTCGAAATCGAACTGTTGGATCAGGAAGAGCATCTCGCCCGGCTCCGAGATGCGCAAGTAATACCATGCCGGGGCCGGAGCCGATTGGAGACAGGCTATACGGTTGGTATCCGGAAAATAGGAATTGAACGCATTCCCCTCTGTTCCTGACTCATACGTTATCCCATACGGATTCAAATCCGTACAGAAGGGCCGGATGCCTTGAAATGCGCAAGGAGAACCGACATCCATACTCTGCGGATCCACACATTGAGCCTCCACTTTCACAAAGATGATCTGCAACAACGTGATTGCCAACAAGATTCGTATATAAGCCAACTGTTTCAAGAAAAGAAAAGAGTCCTATTAAGCACAATATACATTAATAATGGCAAAAATATTAAAATCCAAAATAAAAAAAGACGGATATTCAACAAGTTATACACAACGAAAGTTGCACATCTTTCTATATTTTTTCCTTTTGAAAAAGAGGGAAAAGAAAGCTTGGAGACCTGAAAAAATAGAGCATATATAATTTTGAAACTGAAACATTTTTTTGTATTTTTGTCGCTTTATTTTTGAATTATCAATAAACTAAAAATCAATATGAAAGAGCAAGAAGAATCCTATGTGGAGAACATGGAAGACATTAAATTGCCGGACAATGCGTACCGCGAGTTGAAAGAGGGGGAAGAGTACAAGCCTATCCTGTTAGGTGAGAAGAAGTACCCTGAGTTGAATGCGTGGACCATCATCTGGGGTATCATCATGGCGGTCATTTTCTCGGCGGCCACGGCCTATTCGGGACTTCGATTCGGTCAGGTCTTTGAGGCGGCCATCCCGATAGCCATCATTGCGGTGGGTGCTTCCACTTTGGCCAAGCGCAAGAGTCCCTTGTCGGAGAATGTGCTCATCCAGTCCATCGGCGCCAGTTCCGGCGTCATCGTGGCGGGTGCCATCTTCACGTTGCCGGCCATCTACATCATCAAGGAGACCAACCCCGCGTTGGGCGCGGACATCCAAGTCAACTTCTGGCAGATCTTCCTCTCCTCACTCTTCGGAGGTTTCTTAGGCATTCTTTTCCTGATACCGTTCCGCAAATATTTCGTCTCTGACATGCACGGCAAGTACCCCTTCCCGGAGGCTACTGCCACCACGGAGATCATCGTCTCGGGCGCGAAGGGCGGCAACCAGGCCAAGCTGTTACTCATCAGCGGTCTCATCGGCGGTCTGTACGACTTCCTGATGACCACCTTCCACTTCTGGGCAGACACCATCTCCACCCGCATGTGCGGATGGGGCGAGAAGCTGGCCATGAACCACAAGTTCGTCTTCAAGATGAGCGCGGAATCCATCTTGTTGGGCACGGGTTATCTGATCGGCCTGAAGTACGCGGCCATCATCTGCGCGGGCTCTGCCCTCTCCTGGTGGATCATCGTGCCCCTGCTGGGTCAGTATGGCTTCACCATGGACTTGACCCCGATGAGCACCTTGGATCCGGAGTTCATCTTCTCCAACTATGTGCGCTATATCGGCATCGGCGGCATCGCCATGGCCGGCATCCTCGGCGTCATCAAGTCGGCCGGTGTCATCAAGAAATCCATCGGCGTGGCCATGAAGGCCGGCAAACAAAGCAGCGGCGACCAACAACTGCTGCGCACCCAGCGCGACATTCCGATGAAGATCATCTTGATCGGCTTCGCCGTACTCATCGTCCTCATGACCATCTTCTTCTTTGTGGGAGGCATGGAGATGAACCTCACGCAGGTCATTGTCGGCCTGCTGGTGGTCTTCCTCTTCGCCTTCCTGTTCACCACCGTGGCAGCTACGGCCATTGCCACCGTAGGCACCAACCCAGTGTCCGGCATGACGATGATGACGTTGATTCTCTCCTCCTTCATCCTCTCTGCCGTGGGCTTGAAGGGCGGCACGGGCATCATCACCTCCTTGGTGGTCGGCGGCATCGTCTGCTCCGCCTTGGCCATGGCCGGCGGCTTCATCACCGACCTCAAGATCGGTTACTGGATCGGCACCTCCCCCTACAAGCAAGAAGCCTTCAAATTTGTCGGAACCCTCGTGTCCGCACTGACCGTGGGAGCCGTCATCATGCTGTTGTCCAAGACATACGGATACACTGGTGAGGGCGCGCTGGTAGCTCCTCAGGCCAACGCCATGGCAGCCATCATCGAGCCGCTCATGTTCGGTGGCCAGACTCCTTGGCTGCTCTACATCATCGGTGCCATCCTCGCCATCCTGCTGGACGTGGTCGGCGTACCCGCCCTGGCATTCTCCTTGGGTATGTTCATCCCCTTGCAGCTGAACCTGCCTCTGTTGGTGGGCGGCTTCCTGGCTTGGTTCATCAAGACCCGCAGCAAAGACGAGGCTCTCAACAAGGCTCGTGGCGAAAAGGGCACCTTGCTGGCCTCCGGTCTGCTCGCCGGCGGCGCCATCATGGGCATCATCAGCGCCATCCTCAAATACGCTGGCGTGGAACCGACCTTCATGGCCAACTATATCGGCTCCCCTCTCTACAACATCCTCGCCATCGTCATGTTCATAGCCCTGTGCTGCTATCTGGTATTCCATGCCCTCAGCGCCAAGAAAAGCACAGAACAACAAGCGTAAACCATTATTATTCACCATATAACAACAACAACTATGCATATAGCAGTCGCAGGAAACATCGGTTCCGGAAAGACCACCCTCACCAACATGCTGGCCAAACATTATGGCTGGGATGCCCTGTATGAAAGCGTGGAAGACAATCCCTACTTGGCCAGCTTCTATCAAGACATGCAACGCTGGTCTTTCAACATCCAGATATACTTCCTCAACAGTCGCTTCCGTCAGGTCATCGACATCCGCAAGCGCAAAAAGAGCGTCATCCAAGACCGTACCATCTACGAAGATGCCTACATCTTCGCCCCCAACCTGCATGACATGGACCTGATGGCCACCCGGGATTTCGAGAACTACCAGTCCCTCTTCGAGCTGATGAAACAGTTCCTGCAACCACCAGATCTGCTCATCTACCTCAAAGCCGACATCCCCACCCTCATCACCCAGATCGGCAAGCGCGGGCGCGCCTACGAGGACACCATCCGCTACTCCTATCTGGAGAACCTGAACGAGCGCTACGAGAAATGGATTGACAACTACAAAGATGGCAAACTGCTCATCGTGGATGTCAACAACATCAAGTTCGCCGAGCGTCCCGAGGACTTCGGAACCGTCATTGAAAAGATAGACGCCGAGTTGTTCGGCCTGTTCCAATAACGGCATGAGGCACATCGGCATCATACCGGCCAGATACGCATCCACCCGTTTCCCTGGCAAACCCCTGGCCATCATCCAGGGCAAGCCCATGATCCAACGTGTGTATGAGCAAGTCAAGGCATCGCCGCTGTCACGGGTGATTGTCGCCACCGACCATCCGCTGATCCGCGACTGTGTGGAAGCCTTCGGCGGGGAAGTCATGATGACCTCCCCCGAGCACCCTTCCGGCACCGACCGTTGCGGAGAGGTGGCCGCCGCCCTCAGCCTGGACCCCGAGGATGTCATCCTGAACATCCAAGGCGATGAGCCCGGCATCAGCGACAAGGAGATCTCGTTGCTGACCAGCCTTTTCCAACGTCCGGACGTCAACCTCGCCACCTTGGTGAAGGCCTTCACCGATGAGGAGAGAGCCGCCAACCCCAACGTGGTGAAAGCCGTCCTGGCCGACAATGGGAAAGTGCTCTACTTCAGCCGCCATGCGATACCCTTCCAACGCGACCCCGGCAGTGCCGCCGTCACCCGATACCAACATCTCGGCATCTACGCCTACCGTTTCAAGACCCTGATGGCCATCACCAAACTCAAGCCCTCCGTCTTGGAAACGACCGAAAAGCTGGAACAGCTCCGATGGCTCCAAAACGGTTACGACATTTACGCTGCCACCTGCGACTATCAGGGCATCGGCATCGACACCCCCGAAGATCTGGAACATTTCAACGCACTATACACGTCATCCGATAACACATAAACCCTATGATACACTATATCACCAAAGGCCTTCAAGAGAACGACTCCATCTATGTCAATGACCTCGGCACCTTCACCAAGCATTATGTGTCCGCCCGCATTGACGGCGACACGCTGCTGCCACCGCACTATGAGGTCACTCTTGACACCAATATCGATCACGAAGAGATCATCTTCACGAATTTGGTCTGCCGCGAGCGCCAGTGCCTGCTCACCCAAGCCAATGCAGAAATCCTTCAGTGGGTAGATGAGCTGAAACAAGCCTTGAGCAACAACAAAAGCGTTACCTTTGAAGGCTTTGGGACCTTCTCGCTCGTCAAAGGGAACATCCATTTCGACAGTGAGGCCATCGAAGGCCTCAACTTGGAGTTTGAAGGCATGAAGGCACTCTCCCTCGTGCCGGACGCCGTTCCCCCACCGGAAGAGGATGATCTCACTGAAGAGCCCGAACCTGCTGCCGAGCCCGAACCAGTCATTGAAC
Source organism: Bacteroidales bacterium (assembly GCA_017615595.1). GTDB lineage: Bacteria > Bacteroidota > Bacteroidia > Bacteroidales > WCHB1-69 > F23-D06. The sequence goes on along the minus strand of JAFZZT010000040.1, from coordinate 30,920 downwards.
CTGAACCTATCGCTGAACCTGAACCTGTCATCGAGCCAGAGCCAGTGAAAGAACCCGAGCCAATAGAGGAACCTGAGCCTGTCATCCAATACAGTCATGTGGCGGACGAAGAGCCAGTAACAGAGCCAGAGCCTATCGTGGAACCCGAACCTGAGACAGAACTAGAACCTGTTGTGGAGCCTGAACCTATTCCAAAGCCCGTCATTGTAGAAGAGCCTGAGCCCGAGGAAGATCCCAAGGACGACGAGGATGGCATGGACGACGAGGATGGCGACACGCCAGAGGTTCCCGTCAAACGCAAGAGACGTGTCTGGCCTTGGATCCTCCTGTTGCTCCTCTTGGCGGCGGCGGCAGTGTTATTCTTCTTCTTACGTCAACAAGTGGTGGACATCTTACAACATCTGCCGCACAAGAAGAGCACCGAGCAAGTAACGGAGCAACAGTCTGAAGAGACGGATGCCATCTTGTTGGATGACACCCTGACTGCCAGCGAGCCTGAAGAAGTGGACACCCCCACCGTCTATATTCCCGACACTCTCCGTCTTACGGCCGACAAAAAATATCCGTACATCCGTTTCGAAGAAGGACATTTCTACGTCATCGCCGGCAGTTTCCAATCTGAGAAAGAGGTGGAGACCCACATTCGCCAGACGGGATTGGCACAGTACTCCCCCACCCTGGTGCTGCAAGACGGCGTCAAGAACATCCGTGTCTGTATCGGCATCTATCCTACTGAAGAGGAGGCACAAGCGTTCATCGACAGCATCAACAAGCGTTATTGGATACTTAAAGCGGAGTAGATCATGAAGAGACACATTCCAAACACTATCACCTGCCTAAACCTGGTCTGCGGCTGCATCTCCATCATGACCTCCCTGAAGGGCAACCTGGAGGCCGCGGCACTGTGGATCATCACAGCGGCGGTTTTCGACTTCCTGGATGGTTTTTCGGCCCGACTTCTCAAGGTGTCTTCGCCCATCGGCAAGGAGCTCGACTCACTATCCGACATCGTGTCGTTCGGTGTAGCGCCCGCCATGATCGTGTTCGTGTGGCTAAGCCGTTGTTTCTATGAGTTGCCCTCCCTTTTCCACGAGAGCATCCTTCGCTGGCTTCCCTACACGCTCTTCCTGATACCGGCGCTCTCCGCCGTCAGGCTGGCCCGATTCAACATGGACGAGCGGCAGCACACCAACTTCATCGGGCTGCCCACCCCGGCCAACGCCCTGTTCCTCGCCTTCATCCCCTACGCCGCCGAGCGCGTCCCCTTCCTGAACAATTTCTGGGTGGTCTGGATCTTCGCCATCGTATTCGCCCTGCTGTTGGTCAGCGAGATCAACATGATCTCACTCAAGTTCAAGAGTTTTGAATTCAAAGGAGAGAACATCGTTCGCTATGTCATACTGACATTAGGCATCTTGCTCTTTATCATTTTCCGATGGAGTTCCTTTCCCATCACCATTCTCAGCTATCTGCTGATATGTCTCATCTATCACGCAATCATTAAATTCCAGAATATATGACCCACCAATCCATAGCTTTATTTTGCGGTTCCGCCAGAGGAAACAACCCTGATTACGCGGCTGACGCCGTCACCTTCGGCCGTCTTATGGTCGAGAAAGAGATGACCCTCTACTACGGTGGAGGCAGCATCGGCATCATGGGCGTGGTGGCCGATGCCATGATGGAGCAAGGCGGCACCGTCATCGGCGTGGCCCCAGACTTCTTCAAGATGGGTCCCGTTTTGGCGGACAACATCACCGAGATGATCTACGTCAAGACCATGAGCGAGCGCAAACAGCTGTTAGAAAAACGCGCCGATGCCTTCGTCATCTTCCCCGGCGGATATGGCACCATGGACGAGTTCTTCGAGATCATCACGGACGCGCAACTCGGCCTGCACAAGAAGCCCATTGTCGTCTATAATCCCAACGGCTATTACGACCACCTGTCGGCACTGCTGGATCATTTCATGGAAGAGGGCTTTCTCAGAGCATTCCACAAAGATTTGGTTTACTTTGTGAATACCGTGGAAGATATCTTCCAAGCATTAGAACAATACGAAAACAAGAACAGCGAGAGCTGGCTTTCCAAAATCAAGCACTAAAACCAACCTAAACTGACAATATCATGCAATTCAAGGATGTCATCGTATCCCAGGAACTCAAGGACCGTCTCTTGCGCCAGATCCATGATGGTCGTATCAGTCATGCACAGCTGTTCACCTGCCAGCCGGGCAACGACGGCTTCGCCCTTGCCATAGCCATGGCACAGTACATCTGCTGCGAGCACCCGACCGAGACCGACTCCTGTGGCGGATGCCCCTCCTGCAAGCAAATCGCCAAGCTCGAACATCCCGACCTGCATCTCTACTTCCCTAACTGCGGCACCAAAGACGTGAAGAGCAAAGACTGCGAATCCATGCTGTTCCTCAACGAGTTCCGCTCTTTCGTATCGTCCAACAACTTCCACATCGACCTGACTGACTGGCTGAACATCCTGGATGGCGCCAACAAACAGTTGACCATCAACATCCGCGACTGCAGCCAGATCATCAACCAGAACAGCACCCGCTCGTATCGGGGCGGCTACAAGATCTACGTCCTGTGGTGTGCCGACCGGCTCCGTCACGATGCTGCGCCCAAGTTATTGAAGACCTTGGAGGAACCCGAGGACAAAAGTCTCTTCATTCTCATCACTGAGCATCCCGACCAGATGTTGAACACCATCCTCTCCCGCACACAATCGGTGAAGTTCCCGCAGCTGAGCGAGAAGGAGATCGAGGAGGCGCTGCTGAAAGAGTTCCCCGACCTGGATCCCGAGACCGCCCGCAGCCTGGCCATCCACGCGGACCACAACTACATCAAAGCCCGCAAAAGCTATCCCAATGACGACTTGTCGGAGCAGATGCTGGCCGACTTCCGCGAATATATGCAGAGCGTCATTCTATACGCTCAGCGTCAACCGTTAGAGAAAGTGGACTACGCTCACGCCAGAGAGGTCATAGAAAAGATTGCCGCACAGAGCCGTGAGATCCAGAAGCAGTACTTCCAATTCTGGCAGGAGCTTGCCCGCAAATTCCTCTTATCCAAAGCTGATGACGGGACCATCATCAAGATGACGCCCTCCGAGCAGCAGACATTCGAGCTTCTCAAGGGTGCCTTCTCTTTGAAATTTGTCAGTCAGATGAACGAAGCGCTGGACACCGTCATTCGTCAGATAGCACGCAATGGCAACACCTCCCTCATACTGACGGATCTCTACTTCCAACTGGCATCCTTCCTGATGCCGAAAAAATAGCAGATTTCTTTACAACAGCACATACTGGATCGTGGTACGGCTCGTCTGACGCAACAGGATAGAGCGTCCTTCCGTCACACGTCTGATGGCTTCGGGCGTATAATGACGAATCGTCACCAAGGTCACCGCCTCATTGTATTTTACCTTATAGCGGACTTTCATCTCCTCCACACACGCCTTCAGCCGATCCATCTCCGTACCCGTACAGACAGAAAAACTGAGCGCGGAGTTCTGCATCATGTTGATGTGGACACGATATTTGGCGAAGAGGGTGAATATCTCCGACAGGTTCTCTTCGGCCACGAAGGAGAAGTCCTTCGGGAAGATGGTCAACAGCGTCTGGTTGTCCTTCACGATGAAAGAAGGGATGGTGGTGGACAGTGGACAGTCGCCGATCATACTGCCGGTATCCTCTGGATGGAAGAACGACTTGACGAACAAGGGGATATGTTTGTTTTGAAGAGGTTTCAGTGTCTTGGGATGGATGACAGAGGCGCCATAGTAGGACAGCTCCAAGGCTTCTTGGTAGGGAAGTTCGTCCAGCTTGACGGCATCGGGGAAGCGTTTGGGGTCGGCGTTGAGCAGACCGGGCACATCCTTCCAGATGGTGACGCGCTCGGCATCCAGGCAGTAGGCGAAGATGGCGGCGGTATAGTCGGAGCCCTCACGGCCGAGGGTCACGCGCGTACGCTCGTGGGTGCCCCCGATAAAGCCCTGCGTGATGACCACCGGCTCTTTCGTCATGGCAGCCAGGACAGCCTCGCGAATGCGGGCACCCGTCAGTTCCCAGTCCACCTTGCCCTCGCGGTAGGTGGCGTCCGTCATCACGAGCTCTGTGGCGTTGAGCCAAGTGTTGGGCACGCCGGATTGCTGCAGATAATAGGCTATCAGCGTGGTGGAGAGCAACTCTCCAAAGCTGACAATCTGATCATACTCGTAATCATAGCGGCCGCTATAGGGAACAGCCAAACGACTTTCCATCTCCTGGCGCAAGGCTGTCAGACGGTTTTTTCCTTCGTCATCCCCGGGCAACAGCTCTTCCAGCACATCCAAATGATAGCGCATCAGCTCCTCGACCAACGCAGAGGTGTCTTCCTGACTGCTGTATGCTTTGAGCAGTCGCTCAAGGAAGTTGGTGGTCTTGCCCATGGCGGAGATGACCACAACCAGCTCCTGCCCGGCAAAAAAATGAAGTATTTTTGAAAGATTCTGGATTGCGGGCGCGTCCTTGACCGAGGCCCCGCCAAACTTGAATACCTGCATTATTGTTCGTTTTTAATAACCTGTAATAAAGTGGTGCCGACAATTCCCAATGAATTTTTGTCGATGTGCTGGATATTGTCTTGGGATGTATGCCAAACCGGGTCAAATCCCGTGCCGGAGACTCTGTCATAATGGATGATGTCGATCATCGGGATATGAGAGAACTTGTTGACATAGTAGTGGTCGTCCGTAATGACGCCGCCGGGCTGGTTGACGAAATAGTCGCCATAGCCCAGGCTGTAGGCGATCCCCCACACCTTCTGCACGATGGCGGGGGCATAATGGGTGGAGAACTGTTCTTGAAAGAATTTGGGATTGGAAGAGCCCACCATGTCGAGCAAGATGCCGTAGCTGGCCGTATAGCCCTCCACATGCGGGTTTTTGGCCCAGTATTGGGAGCCGAGTCCCCACCATTCGCCATTGGGTGCGTCATCACTCTCGCGAGGGCCGTAGTCTTCCGCGTCATAGAAGATGATGTCCACCCCGACTTCGGGCTTTTGCGACTGCAGCTGGCGCGCCACCTCCAACAGGACGCCAACCCCGGAAGCGCCGTCGTTGGCACCATCGATGGCCTCCTCGCGGTGCATCGGCACTGGATCATGGTCGGCAAAGGGGCGGGAATCCCAATGAGACGCCAAGACAATCCGTTTCCCAGCTGTCGGCTTGATAGAGCCGATGATATTCTCGGCGGTGAACTGCTTGCCATCATACGTCTTGGCCGTGAAGGTCTGCACATAGACCGTGTCGCAATACTGACGCAGTTGGCGAACCAGATAGTCGCGGCACTGGGCATGGGCCTCCGTGCCCAGCACCCGAGGACCGAAGTCGGTCTGAGCCTTTACAAAAGCAAAAGCGGAGTCGCAGTCAAAGGCGGGCTTCACCACCTCCTGCTCCTGCGTTTGGGCATTGTCGGCCTTTTTATCCTTTTGATGACATCCAGCCATCACAAAGAGCATGATATACAAGAAGATAAATAATCGCTTCATCGCATGAGGACTTTATAAATATAGGATGCAAAAATAACAATTTTTATAACGGATAAAACGTTGGTTTGTTGTATTAGGAGAGAAAAAACACGATGGCCCTGCCATCAACAAAAGAGGCACGTCGAAACGTGCCTCTTTTTAAAACAATCAATTACTTACTAACTAATGACTACAGGACTGTAATTGAGCCCCTGAACATCGTGGCGTAGTCATTATAATCCACCACCTTCAGGATATAGTTGTAAACGGTATTGACATAGAGTTTTCCGTTCACGCGGCCGTCCCACTCGAAATCCTTGTTCGTAGTAGAATAGACCAGCTCACCATTACGGTTGAATATCTGGAGTTCAATGGATTGGATCAAGTTCTTCTGCGGCAGTGTCAGCACATCGTTCAATCCGTTGTAGTCGGACGGTGTGATGGCGCTGGGCAGGTTCACGAACGGCGTGCAGGCGGGGATAGTCACCGTAGCGCCGGCCACGCAGCCGCCGGCATCCGTGATCGTCACCGCATACTCACCCGGTTCCACCACCTCGATAGTCGGGGTGTTGGCATCCGTGTTCCACTCGTATTCTTCCACATCCACATTGGAAACTGCCGTCAACGTTGTGGAGAAGTTGTCGCAATAATCGGCGCCCACCGCAATATCGACCTTGGGCTTTTGCACCGTCAGGTTGACTTCCACCAGGCTGTCGCAGCCATTCCAAGTACCGCCGGGGTAGATGACGGTCCGCGTCCCCGACTCGTGCCATGTGTAGAGATCACCGAAAGTAGCCTGATCATAGATAATCGGCAAATTCTCCTCGCAGGTGAAAATGGTATCCACGCCATGGCTGGTCGAAAGCGAGTCCAGATGGATCATAATGGTAGTGTCGGAAGAGCAGATATGGTCTTGATCCCAGATAGTGATCATGACTCTGTAATCGCCCGGACCAGAATATACATGCTGAGGTGTATTGGTGTTTTCCGCAAACATCACGGTATCATAGCCTCCTGACGCATTCGGGACAAGGTTGAACCATTGGATGAGCTGCGTGTTCTGATAGGTGGTGTCTTCATTGCCACCTACCGTAGCGGCAGGGGCTCGCAACATGATCGTACTGCTATCCATGAAATTCACCTGATATGCACAGTTCTCTTTTATCTGGTTGTAAGTAAACCTAGGAGTCAGATCATAGAACTTGGTGTATGCCTCATAGACGAATGGTACACCCGTCATGGAAAGCATCTCACACCGATAGTAGGGATAAATACGGGTTCCATTGTCGCTATTCAGCACAAGGTCTCGCATACCCTCATACTCTCCCTTATAGGAAGCACTGGCCGAATCCACGCCAGCATACCACTGATAGGATGTCGGACGGAATCCGTAAGGCACGGAGAGAGAGAGTTCATGTGTACAGGCATCGACCTGGATATAGCCGGGCACCATTTTGGCAGCGAAGAAACCGTATGCCCAGTGGTACGAGGCCTGACAAGCAGTCGCCTTAATGCGGAGAATCACCGTCTGGTTGTTGCGCGCCTGATCAATCAAGTTAAAAGCAATAGGCGTATATTGGAACCATTCGCACTCTACGTTACTATGGGATTCCGAAATATAACTATGGTATTGGCTATAGGGACAAGAGTGGATCTGGAAGGCAAGGTCCTGGGCATTGGTGCCATAATAATCGTAGGTGGATGGAGTGGCTCGGCAATAAGGGAGCGGCGGATAGCTGGAGCAGTTAGGGATTGGGACGATCATGAACTGTGAATAAGGCCAGTAGTTGGCATTGCTGGGATTGTTCATAGGCTGTCCATTCAGATTGGAATAATAACCCAGATTCAGCAGGTTGTTGTTCTGGTCCAGCACTTCAATGGTGAAGAATGGGTTATACCAGACTTGATGGCAAGCCTTCTCCTGGGCAAATGAAAACATCACCATCAACACACTGTTATTGGTGTCTGGTTTAAACCAGTACTCAATAGACTGGCTATGCGTTCCTTGGTCATTCGGGCCACCGATTTGAACAACCGTGTCTATAGCATCGTTGGTGGTGTTGGGATTACCATCCCATCCGCCATAAGGAATGGCATACTCCTGAATGTACTGGGTACCCATCTGATAGCACATACACATATCACGGCCATTCACCACGCCCCCGCCAGGGTTTGCATTTTGGCCTATGATCAGACGATGGCTGAAGTTGGTACCATTGCTCAAGACTCCCGTAGCAGCTTGATTAGGACTACCTGCGGTAGTTTGATACCAAGTATAAGAAGAGCCTGATTGATTGTACTTCCAAATTTCATTGGAAGTGTTGCAATGCGACCAGCTGGAAGAGGATGAGCCGTATTTACATTTCACATAATTAGCCGTAAAGGTGTTGAATGTGGGAGGTGTGCCATTATAGGGGGTCGGGTTTTGGGCGAACAAGCAATCCACACCCACGAAAAGCATGACACAGAGCAATGATATAAGTCGTTTCATATTCGGTTAGATTTTAAAGTGCAAAGATAACATTTTATATAACGAATGAGCCCTTCTATTGTTGCAGTCAAAAAATAAAAAAAAAATATTTTTTTGACACTCCCATCATCCTTACTCCACCCGCTCGAAATGTTCCATGGCGTAAGCCTTGGTGATCGCGATCTTTTTCTTGCAGGAGCTGGGGAACTCGAACATGGCATCCGTCATGATTTTCTCCACGATAGAGCGCAGTCCGCGGGCGCCCAGCTTCAGCACCTCCGCTTTCTCCACGATGTAGTCCAGGGTCTCTTCGTCAAAGGAGACATCGATACCGTCCATTTTGAAGAGCTTGATGTACTGCTTCACGATGGCGTTTTTGGGTTGTGTGAGGATGTTTTTCAAGGCGACTTTGTCCAGTGGGGCCAGCGCGGTGATAACCGGGAAACGGCCGCATAGTTCGGGAATCAAGCCGAACGACTTGACATCCTGCATGGTGATATGCTTCAGCATGTCGTCTCTTTGGATGTTCCTGCCTTCCTGATTGTAGCCGATGGTGTGTGTGTTGACGCGCTCCGCGATTATCTGGTCGATGTTGTTGAAAGCGCCGCTGCCGATGAAGAGGATATGCTGGGTGTTGACCTGGATAAACTCCTGCTCGGGGTGTTTGCGACCGCCTTGGGGCGGCACGTTGACTATGGAGCCTTCCAGCAGCTTGAGCATAGCCTGTTGCACGCCTTCGCCGGACACGTCGCGGGTGATGCTGGGGTTCTCGCCGCCCTTGCGCGCCAGCTTGTCGATCTCGTCGATGAAGACGATGCCGCGTTCGGCACGGGCCACGTCATAGTCAGCCGCCTGCAAGAGGCGCGTCAGGATACTCTCCACATCCTCGCCCACATAGCCGGCCTGCGTGAAGACAGTCGCGTCCGCAATGCAGAAGGGCACGTCCAGCATCTTGGCAATGGTTCTGGCCATCAAGGTCTTACCCGTGCCAGTCTCGCCCACCATCAACACGTTGGACTTCTCAATCTCCACCCCGTCCTCTTTCACCTCAACAGTGGAGAAAAGACGTTTGTAGTGATTATATACGGCCACGGCGATGGTCTTCTTGGCCTCTTCCTGGCCTATGACATACTCATCCAGGCGGGCCTTGATCTCCTGGGGCTTCAGCATGGTCTTCTTTATCCTGTCAAGATCATAGCTTTTGAGACGGGACACCCGCTCTTGGCGAATTTCCATCGCCATGTGCAGACAGTCGTCGCAGATGGTAGCATCCAAACCAGAAATAATAAACTCATCGCGAGGCACTTCCCTGCCACAGAAACTGCATATTCTATCTAAGTTGTGTTTTTTTGCCATCAAAATATCCTTTTCAAAAAAAAGGAGGCAGTATCCTGATGCAGGACACTGTCTCGAAAATATTCCTTACATGCGCTGATCCGCACTATTTGCGCTCATGGGTCAGCACCTTGTCTATCAGTCCGTACTCTTGCGGTTCGGAGGCGATCATCCAGTGGTCTCTGTCGCAATCTTTCCACACCTGGTCATAGTCCTTGCCGGTATGATAGGCGATGATTTCGTAGAGTTCCTTCTTGATTTTCTGAATCTCCTGGGCTTCGATCTCGATGTCGGAGGCTTGGCCCTGTGCGCCGCCCATCGGCTGATGGATCATGACGCGGGAGTGCGGGAGTGCGAAACGTTTGCCCTTGGCGCCGGCGCAGAGCAACACAGCGGCCATGGAGGCTGCCATGCCCGTACAGATAGTAGATACGTCCGGCTTCAGATACTGCATGGTATCGTAGATGCCAAGACCGGCATAGACCACACCGCCAGGACTGTTCAAGTAGATCTGAATGTCGCGCTCTGGATCTTGGGACTCCAGGAAGAGCAACTGGGCTTGGATGATGTTGGCCACATCATCGTCAATGGGCACGCCCAAGAAGATGATGCGATCCTTCATCAAGCGGGAGAACACATCCAGTTGGGTGATGTTCATAGGGCGCTCCTCGATGATGTACGGAGTGATATAGTTACGAGTCATGGACATAAAGCGGTCCATCTTCATGCTGCTGATGCCATGCTGCTTCAGCGCATAGTTTCTGAATTCGTCTTGCAATCTCATAATTGTGATCTTTAGGAATTATTCTTCTTTCTTGGTGGTTTTCTTGGTGGCCTTCGGCTTGGCAGGAGTCTTGGCTTTGGGGGCTTTCTCCTCCTTGGGAGCCTCGGCAGCCTCTTCCTTGACGGCCTTCTTGGCAGGAGCCTTCTTGGCTTTCGGCTTCTTGGCAGCGGCCTCGGCACCCTCCTCACTCTTGGTGACGTACGTCATGAAGGCTTGGCCATCGCCCTCCACGATCTCGATGTTGAGCTTGTCGCGGAGCTTATTGGCAAGTTTCATGTCGAAGAGCATGTCATAGACCTGCTTTACAGTATCCTGGTTCTTCATGGCCTCTTTCACCATCTCGTCGATACGGGGTTCCATCTCTTTGGAGTAGATGGCACCGAAGTAGTTGTCGATGAAATACTGTCTGAAGTAGCCGCGCACATCGTCTCCAGTGACTTGCACATCATTCTCTTCCAAGAGCTTGCTTTCGATAAGCTGCCATTGGAAAGCACGCTTGTATTGCGGATATTCAGTCTCCAGCTTCTCTTGCGTCATATCTTTCTGAGCAACCATGATATAGCGTTTGACGAAATCGTCCGGCATCTCCACGGGCACATTGTCGATGAGCATTTCAATCGCATCGTTCATGAAACGTTGGTTGATGGGGGTCTCATACTGCTGGGCCATCATCTTGGCGACGCCCTCGCGCATGGACTTCTCATCTTTCACATTGCCATCGGGGAAAGCTTTCTTGAAGAACTCCTCATTGATTTCTGCCAAGTCCAGATGACCGATATAGTCGATGGTCAATTCCTCTTCGTAAGCATTGCCTTCTTCCAGCTCCTTAACATCCACTCTGTAGAATCTGGCGAGGGTGGACTCAGACGTGAAAGCTTCTCTCAGTTTGAGTTTGACGGTCTCTTTCACCTTCTTGCCTACGAATTTCTTCGCAGCCTTCTCGGTAAGGTCTTTCAGGAAGATGTAGCCGGTCTTGTCCTCGCCGAATTTGACAGAGACGTTGTCCTTGTCGGTAAGGACAGACTCCGGGGTGGTATAGTTGCCGTAGCGTTCGCGGAGCTGGTCCACCTGACGGTCGATCTCCTCTTCGGAAGCCACATAGCGGAAATCCTTCACCACCGGGAGCTTGGAGTAATCCACCTCCACTGCGGGTCTGAGCGAGTACTCGTAAGCAAAAACGAAAGTGTCGGGGTTCTGAAAATCCACCTTAGACTTCTCCTCTACGGGCAGGGGTTCCAGGATATACTGGATGTTGTTGTCCTTGATGAAGTTGGCCATCGCTTCATTGACCAGCTTATCGACTTCCTGGACGAGCAGCGTAGGCTCATACATCTTCTTGATCATGCCCATGGGCGCGTTGCCGACTCTGAAACCCGGCACTGCGACTGCACGTCTTTGTTTCTTCAATGCAGCCTCCAGATTGGCTGCGTAATCTTCCTTGGAAATTTCAAAAACCACTTCCTGCAACAAGCCAGGAACATTCTCGTGTTTGATATTCATCTATTCAGTAATTTAGTTATACTTAAAACACAAAAGACACACAACGCTTTTGGAAGGGTTGCATGTCTATGATTAATTCATTTATTAATTATGCGGCCGTTGATTATTCCTCACCGCCGTCAGTCTGTTGGGTTTGCTCAACTTGATTCTGCTGAGGACGCTGTGAGTTAACTTCGTTTTTGGACAGAAAAGCGCACACGAAGCAGAGCACCATGATGAAAGCGGCGACGCTCCAGGTGGTCTTTTCCAGCACGTCCGTGGTTTTGCGGACACCCATAATCTGGTTGGAAGAGGCGAAGTTGGAGGCAAGGCCACCACCCTTAGAGTTCTGAATCAACACTACAAATGCCAGCACAAAGCAGGCCAAGATAATCAATACAACACAAAGCGTAAACATCTTCTAATTTTTTTTAATTCTTATTACTTTCTTTTGACTACGAAAAATTCTTTTTCAAATTTTCTATTTGGGCGGCAAAAATAGAACTTTTTTCTGGAAAATGCAAGCTCAAAATTTCATACATCTGAATAGCTCTATCATAGTAGCCTTGTTCAGCATAAATACCTGCTAATGTTTCACTTACAATAGAAGGATCCTCTTCCGCGCTAGCGATTCCATAGTCGGCGAGCATCTCTTGAGAGTCCAGCGGAATCTGAATTTTGGCATCACTGGCGGTAAATTTTTCAATAAGCTGATCAATCAGGGCGCTTTTGTGAAGGTCCTGACCCTCATGGTCTTTCACGAACACCGGATGGAGGTCGTCATTATGTTTCGCATGGGGTACGGCGACCACTACCGAAGGCTTCTCGGGACGGAGCGTCAAGACGGGCTCCATCTCGACATCCAGCTGGGCGAAGCGCAACCTGTCAGGCAGGGTCAGCAGCATACGGGCGCGTTGACGGGCGCTGACACGGCTAGGGCACAGCTTCAAGAAGAAGATGTTGACCAGCGACGATGCCGGGTAGCGCTTGGACAGTCCCGTCAGCTTGGACTGCAGAGTCTCGTCTGGCGCCGCAGTGACAAAATCATTGAAAAAGATTTTCTCCATATTTTAAGGTTGTTTGGTTACCAATTCACAAAGGCTTTATTAAAGATATCATCGGTCAGGGCGTCGTTGATGGAGGAGATCAGGCCGGATTCCACGCTACTCAGGTTTTGCGTGCTGGAATAGTCCGCATAGCGCGAGAAGGTCTGGTCGAAATTCTGTGTCTCATCGAAGCTGTTCACGAAGCGCACGCGGACCGTGATGGTGAGGCGGTTCATGGCGGCGGTCTCGTTGCCTTGGATGGCGACTGGAGAGACCGTGTAGCCCGTGATCTCGCCCTCAATGGAGTAATCCCCATTGCGGCTGACGATGGTCAGCGGCGTCTGGCCTTGTATCTTATCCTTGAGAGCAGAGGTGAACGACTGGCTAAGGTTCGGGTTGACGAGGGAGGCGTTGTTGGGGAAGTTGGTGATGGCCACCGTCTTGGCCCGAGGGTCGATGGTGCCGCCCGTCAACGAAATCGACATCTTGCAGGAGGTCATCACGACCACCAGCGAAAGCAAAAGCCACACCGATACTATAATTTTTCTCATTCCAATCCGTATAAATCGATTTTACGATAGAGCGTCCGCTCGGAAATATCCAAGTCCTTGGCAGCCAGTTTCCGGCTACCCTCATGACGCCGCAAGGCTTTCTCGATCGCTCTCTTCTCCATCTCCGACAGCGGGATGATCTCCTCGTCATCTTCCTCCGGCGCCAGATGCTCATGGGGATGTTGTTTCGGCTTGCCCCCATCCGACACCTCGAGATAGTCCACGGCTTCGGGTAGATCCCGCACCTCCTCATCCTCGATTCGCGACATTCTTATCCCCTTGTCGGGATAGGACATGGCCATATCTGAAAAGGCATCGGGCAGGACGGTATGACTGTTGTTGGACGCTTGGATCTTGTTGAGCTGTTTCTTCAGCTCCACGATCTCTTTGCTTAGGTCGGAGATGACCTTCATCGTATCCCAGCGAAACTGTTCGAAAGCATCCGTTTCCGTGTGAGCCAGCACCGGCAGGTTTGAGGTCGGGGAAGTCAAATAGGGTTTCAGCCGTTCGGCGTTGACCAGCCTGTCCTCCTCGATCAACGACATCTGTTCCGTCACATTCTTGAGTTGGCGGATATTGCCGGGCCATCCGTATCTCTTGAGCTCCTCTTTGGCGTCATCGGTGAGAGAGATGATTGGCGAATGGTATTTGGCTGAGAAATCGCTGGCGAACTTGACGAACAGGGGCAGGATGTCCTCCTGGCGCTCGCGCAAGGCGGGCATCCGGATAGGCACCGAGCAGAGACGATAGTACAAATCCAGGCGGAACTTGCCTTTGTTGATGCGATCGGCGATATCGACATTGGTGGCGGCCACCACCCGCACGTTGGTCTTCTGGACCTTGGAGGAGCCCACTCTGATATACTCTCCGCTCTCGAGGACACGCAGAAGCCGAACTTGAGTGGCCAACGGCAGATCGGCCACCTCATCCAAGAAGATGGTGCCACCGTCAGCATCCTCAAAATAGCCACTTCTCTTATCCAAAGCTCCTGTAAATGCGCCCTTCTCATGACCAAAAAGCTCAGAATCTATCGTGCCCTCGGGGATGGCACCACAGTTCACTGCAATATAATTCTTGTTCTTGCGGTCGCTATATGCATGGATGATCTTCGGGATGTTCTCTTTTCCCACCCCACTCTCGCCGGTAACCAGAACCGACAAATCGGTCTTGGCCGCCTGCACCGCCACATTCACAGCGTGCTCGAAAGCCTTATTGAAGCCGATCATCTCAAAACGGCGTTTTATCGTATCAAAATCCGGGTTCATTCAGTCAATACTCTTAAAGGGTGCAAAGATACACTTTTTTCACGAGCCAGCCATCATAAATCATCAAGCACCTCTCTTGAAAAGATTTTTCTAATTGATTATTTGACACTTACATTACTTTATCAACAGTGTCAGCAAAACAACCCTCTCCTTTTGGAGAAAATTGCTATTTTTGCGCTCGCTTTAAGCAAGACAATTATTAAAGTTTTAAATAAAGATACTATGAAAAAGCATTATCTTCTCAAACAATGTATCACACTATGTGTTATATTGTTAGGCTTTATGAGCCTACAAGGCCAAACCGTTGTTTTCCAAGAGGACTTCAGTGGTTTCTCCGACTCTCTGACGAATTCCGACATCTCCTCTTCTCTTGACGGCCACACCACCCTGACGGGTTGGACTGGTTCCAAGGTGTACGACTTCAAGGGAAAGGTGAAGATGGGCACATCCAGTGCTTTGGGATGGATTCAGACCCCTGCCATTGACCTTTCCAACGACAATGGTCTCTTCACCTTGAGTTTTGACGCCACCGCTTGGAACAACGACACCACCACCATCAAAGTCTATGTCAACGGGACGCCCACTTTGGTGACGGGTTTGTCGAATGTGCATCCGGGCACAACCCCCAACCCCAGCTACGAAACGATGCAGCATTTCACGCTGTCTCTCTCGGGCGGAACCGCAGCCACCAACATCAAGTTCGAGGGCAAGCAGGCTTCGAAGGGCCGTTTCTTCCTGGACAACCTCGTCATCACGCAGAACACCGGCATCACCTCCGCTGCGGCGCCGGTATTCACTCCGGGTACCGGCACCTACTCCTCCCCTGTCACGCTGACGATGAGCAGTGCCACCACGGGTGCGACCATCTACTACACCCTGGACGGCACCACCCCCACCGCGGCATCTACGGAATACACCGGAGCCATCACGATCTCACAGACCACCACTGTGAAGGCCATCGCCATTGCTCAAGGGTATGCCAACAGCCAAGTGACCAGCGCCACCTACACCTTCCCGGCAACGGTGGCCAACATCGCCGCCTTCAAGGCGCTGTCTTCTGGCAGCCAGCCCTACACCATCTCGAACGATGTGACCTTCGTCTTCCATAACGGCAACTACACCTACGTCAAGGACGCCACCGCCGGACTGTTGGTCTATGGCACGAGCATCACCACCGAGTTCACCGAAGGTGACCAGATCAGCAACCTGACAGGCGCTTTCTCCCAGTATCAGGGACAGATTGAGATGACCAACACGCAGAACCCCGCCGCCGCGACCTCCAACACGGGCGCAGTGACGCCCATCACCGTGACGATGAGCGAGTTGTTGACCAACTACGCCCAATATGACGCCCAGCTGATCACCTTGGAGAACGTCACCTTCCCTGACGGATTCCCCACTACCGGCTCCAACTCCACCACCATCACGCAAGGCAGCGACCAAATGGTGGTTTACAACCGTTTCTCCCTGGACACCACCCTGGCGGCCAATACGGTGACCAACGTCACAGGCTTTGCCGCCATCTACGGCACCAGCATCCAGATCTATCCTCGCCACAACCAGGACCTCGCTGTCAGCGGCACGCTTCAACCCTCACTGGCCATTGTCGCTCCCGCCAACGGGGCCAACTTCAGCAGTCTGGACACGCTGCCGGTCAATATCAGCATCAACAACTTTGTATTGGGCACAGACGGCTATCTGAAGGTTGAGTCTCCGTTGTTAACCACCATCGGCCTCACCAACCCCGTCTATCTCGACCAGACTGGTCTTGCTGCCTTATCGCAGACCGTGTTATCCCCGCTGCCTGCCGGCACGCACACCATCATAGCCTCCTTAGTGGACATGACGCAGCAGCCTCTCACCCCGGCGGTTAGTGCCACCACGACCTTCACGGTGACGATGCCGCAGCTGGCCGCCCCGCAGATCACCGCCTCCGGCGAGTCTGCCGGCGCCGCCGACACCTACTATTTCAACGCCACCATCGCCATGACTGCCGCGAACGGCGCCAGCATCCACTATACCACCGATGGCACCACGCCGACAGAGAACTCCACGTTGTTCTCCGCCCCGTTCCAAATCAACGCCACGAGCAACATCAAAGCCATCGCTGTGAAGCCCTACTACCAGAACAGTGATGTCGCCACCCTTACGGTGACCATTACCGCTCCCACCGTAGCCACACCCGTCTTCACCCCCGTTGCTGGCACCTACGCCGACAGCGTGACGGTTGCCATTGCATGCGCCACTACCGGTGCTTCTATCCGCTATACCACGGACGGCACGGAGCCGACAGCCACCTCCACCCTCTACACAGCCCCCATCGCCCTGACCACCACCACGACCATCAAGGCCAAGGCTTTCAAAACCGACTGGAATGCCAGTGAGACAGCCACGGGACTCTACACCGTAGTCTATGAGCCCGTCCTCTCCGTCAGTGCCACAGCTCTTGACTTCAGCAGCACCCAGCTGACGCAGACCCTCACCGTCAGCGGCGCGCACCTGACCAACGCCATCACGCTGGCCAGCAGCAGTGCCCATTTCACGGTGAGCCCTGCCTCCATCACCGCTCCCAACGGCAACACCACGGTGACAGTCACCTTTGACGGCACCGAACCCGCCACAGGCACGCTGACCGTCACCAGCGGCACGCTGACCCAGACGGTGGCCCTGACCGGCACCGCCCTGCTGCCCACACCCGTCTTCTCTCCCGAGAGCGGCGCCAGCGACACGGCTCTGACCATCAGCATCACCTGTCCCAACGCCAGCGCGCAGATCCGCTACACCACGGATGGATCCACGCCGACAGCTACCAGCGACCTGTACAGCACCCCCATCACACTCAACAACGTGGGCGCTTACACCATCAAGGCCATGGCCATGCTGACCGGCTGGGAGAACAGCGAGGTGGCCACCGCCAACTACACCATCGTGGCCCCCATCCCTCCGGATCCCGGCTACAACGACACCTTGTTGTACCACACCGACTTTGAAGTCGTGGACGGCTTCACCGCCACCACCGTCTATAACAACACCACCGTCGCCTTCAGCGGCGAGAGCACGCATCAATGGGGCACCATCTATGGCACACCGGCCACCACCGGCGCTATCCAGGGAGCTCAGTCCATGCAGATGCGCTGGTACACGAATGCTGCCTCCACACTGGGCCACACCTACACCAACTTCGACTTGGCCCATGCCTCCCGCATCCAGTTTGCAGCAGCCTCTACCAACGGTCTCAACGTCAACGTCTCCTACTCCACTGACGGCGGCAACACCTACAGCACCCCGACCCTCTTCGAGTTGGGCAGCAATCTGGCCATGTACAATCTGGTGATCAGCAGCGACGGCTCTTATGACAACGTGCGCTTCAAATTCGAGATAGCGTTGCCTGCCACAGCCCCGTCAAGCACCTCCCGCGTCTATATTGACAGCGTGAGCATCTTCGGTTATCCAAGCGCCCCGTCCTCCACTGTCGAGATGCCTGTCATCACGCCTAACAGCGGCAACTACATCGAGCCTGTGACCGTGACGATGACCTGTGCCACCACCGGCGCCGAGATCCGCTACACCACGGACGGCACCACGCCGACCAGCACCTCCACGCTGTACAGCGCACCTTTCACCGTGAATGCCACCACCACGGTCAAGGCCATTGCCTTCTTCGGCTCCATGACACCGAGCAACATGGCCTCCGCCACCTACACCTTCCCGACCGAGGTGGCCAACATCGCCGCCTTCAAGGCTGCCAACACCGCCACCAACGCCAACCCATACAAGATCACGGGTGACGTCACCTTCGTATTCCAGAACGGTAACAACATCTACGTTCAGGATGCCACCGGCGGTCTGCTCATCTTCAACCAAAACGGCAACATCACCAACGAATACAACGAGGGCGATGTCATCAGCGGCGGCATCTGTGGCACCTATACCCTGTATCACGGTCTCGTGGAGATGGTTCCGTTAGCCAACCCGGCTGCGGCCTCCTCTAACGTGGGCACCATCACGTCTGTGCAGGCCGACATCGAAGCCATCGAGGCCCAGTATTATCTCTTTGAGTCCAGACTGGTGACGTTGAGCGATGTGGTCTTCACCAATGGCGGCACCTACACCACCAGCAACGCCTCCAACCTCGACATTGAGCAGAACGGCGAGATCATGCAGTGCCGCAACGTCTTCAAGACCCTCGACATGACCATCCCCGCCGGACAGCATGCCAACGTGACGGGCTTCGTACTGCAATATGACGGCAACTATCAGATCGCCCCGCGCAGCAATGATGACATCACCTTCGTGACCGTCACCCAAGACACCGTAGCCACGCCTGTCATCACCATCACCGACAACGGAGACGGCAACGTGACTGTCACCATCGCTTGCGCCACGGCAGATGCCGACATCCACTACACGCTCGACGGCACCACACCTAACGAGAACGCCACGCTCTACACCGCGGCCATCGCCCACGACGGCGGCGAGTTCACCGTCAAGGCCATCGCCATGAAAGAGGGCATGGTCAACAGCGCCGTAGCCACGATGACGCACACCGGCATCCAGGATGTGAACATCCTCTGCACGGTCTATCCCAACCCGACCTCAGGCACCTGCCACATTAGCGCCAACGGCATTCTCATCGAGTCCGTGGCCCTGTACGACAGCTTCGGCAAGCTGGTTGGCACGATGAGCGTCAACGACACAGAGACGAGCCTCGACCTGTCGGGCTACGCCACCGGTCTCTACCATGTGCGCATCGTCACCAAAGACGGTGTCGTCACCACCAAGGTCATGAGACAATAGAGCACGCCCTCAAGGGCCCTCTGTATTTCTCCACGGATCACGCGGATCTGCGCGGACACTCTCCACGCGACTCCCGTGATCCGTGTTTTTTTAAAAAAAACAACATCGACTGCAACAAACGCCCCCTCTTTTTCGTCTTATCCAATGTTACTCGTCGCCAATCGGACATCGCGATGGCTAACTTTGTTTTTCTTGTATGTCCGCTAATAAAAAACCTTTCCCTATGAAAAAGCATTTTTATCTAATCCCCTTGACGGCTCTTCTTCTCGTCATCACCTTCTCCGCCTGTGATCATGGCGGCGGACAGAACGGCAAGATCATCCGCAATGCCGTGACCGATGTGGACGGCAACAAATATGACGCGGTCAAGCTGGGCGACCAGGTGTGGATGCAGACCAACCTGCGCACCAAGCATTATCGTGACGGCAGTGCCATAGAGCAGGGCACCGACAACATCAGCGCCCACGACCCGCTCTTCTACCAGCCCACCACGCAAGAATTTGCCGCCTACGATGAGAAAACACACGGTCTCTATTACAACTGGAAAGCCGTAGACAATGAGAAAGGCCTCTGCCCCGAAGGATGGCATGTTCCGTCTGATGCCGAATGGACTCAGTTGGAAGAGTATGTCGGCAGTCAGAGCGACTATGTATATGGCGACGACAACAGATATATTGGCAAGGCATTGGCTTCCACAGTAGGCTGGAACGAAGCCCCCTCCTATCACGAAGGTCATGTTGGGAATAACCCGGATGCCAACAATGCAACGGGTTTCTCTGCTGTCCCAGCAGGCAAGTTCCAAGATCACTCCTGGGGAAGTTTCGGTGCCACAGCCTATTTCTGGACCGCCACCTCCAACAGTTTCAACTCCTCCTGGGACCGTTGGGTCCACTACGACAGCCCTCTCGTGCTAAGACTCTCGTCCAACTACAACGTCGCCAAGTCGGTACGTTGCGTGAAGGATTAAATAGACGGAAACACTTCGTTATCAGTTATCAGTTGTCAGTTAGAAGTTAGAAGTTAGACGTTAGACGTTCTCCTCCCTTCTCCTCCCTTCTCCTCTCTTCTCCTCTAATCGTCTCTAATCGTCTCATCGCATAATCGTCTAAACTGTAAACCGTAACCCCTTAACCCACTAACCTTTTAACCTCTCAACCTCTTATCTTCTTAACTCCTCCCTCCCCCATTCCCCAAAAAAATGTATCTTTGCGGCTTTGTTAAATCATGCTGCAATGAAAAAAATGTTTCTGCTATGCCTGATGCTGGCCGCCACGCTGTCGTTGCTGGCGCAGGATACCCTTTATGAGAAGCTGTTACCCTCGATAAAGCAGACCCCTTACGCCACGGAGGTCTTCGTCACCCGGGACTCTGCCCTCTACTTGGACATCTACCTGCCCGAGACGCAGAACGAACAGCACGCCTGTCTCCTCTACGTCCACAGCGGTGGATTCATCGGCGGGGTGCGGACCGAGAGCATCTCGCACATCGCTCCCTATCTGCTGAAAGAGGGCTTTGTCATCATCTCCATCGACTACCGGCTCGGTCTCAAAGGGAAAAAGGACCTGGGCGTCATCTCGGGCATGAGGAACTTCCAGAACGCCATTGACATGGCGGCGGAGGACCTCTTGGCGGCCACCAGCTACATCCTCCGGAACAAGCTGACGGTGGGGCATTGCACCATCAACCCGGACTATATCATCACCTGTGGCAGCAGCGCCGGCGCCATCACCGTCTTGCAGGCCGACTATTACCTGCACAACGAGGCGCCCTTCGACATCCAGCTGCCTGACACCTTCCGCTACGCAGGGGTGCTCTCCTTCGCCGGCGGCATCTTCTCCAACCACGGCAAGATCCAATATCGGAAAGGTGCGCCCGCCCCCACCCTGCTCTGCCACGGCATGGACGACCATCTGGTGCCCTACGGCAAGATCCAGTTCTTCAACCTCGGCATGTTCGGCAGCGACGCCCTGGCCAAGCAGTTTGAGAAATACGACTACCCCTACCATATCAAACGCTACAAAGACCTCGGCCATGAGGCTGCCGGCCGGCATGTCTATGAGTCGGACATTATCATGGACTTCATCCGCGCGTTCGTCTTCGAGCAACGATTCCTCCAGATTGACGAGACCTACTACTCCCCAGACATTCAGCACTGGCCCTTTGGCAGCTATAAAGTCAAGGATCTCAAGAAGTTCAACTAGAAAACCCTCCCTGCCATGCGCAAGAAACTGAACATACCGCACACCTTCACCATCGTCTTCGCCATCATCGTGGTCTGCGCCGCCCTCACCTGGATCATCCCGGGAGGCGAGTTCGACCGGCAGACTGTCAACGTGGACGGACAGGAACGCAACATCGTGGTGGACAACTCCTACCACCGTGTGGAGAGCCAGCCCCAGACCTGGCAGGTCTTCACCGCCTTCTTCAGCGGCTTTCAGCGCACCGCCCACATCATCGTCTTCATCCTGATGATCGGGGGCGCCTTCTGGATCATGAACGAGACCAACGCCATCAACAAGGGCATCTTCCTCTTCTTGGAGAAAACACAGAAGATACAGAAATACAAGTTCTTCCGAGCGGTCGGGGTGGACAACATCCTCATCATCTCCATCATGATTGTCTTCAGTCTCTTCGGCTCCGTCTTCGGCATGAGCGAGGAGACCATCGCCTTCATCGGCATCTTCGTGCCCTTGGCTATCTCCATGGGCTACGACTCGATCACGGGGGTCTTGATGTGCTATGTGGCGGCGCACATCGGTTTCGCCGGCGCCATGCTCAACCCCTTCACCATCGGCATCGCCCAGGGTCTGTCAGGACTGCCCACCTTTTCCGGTATCGGCTACCGTTTCCTCTGTTGGGTGCTGCTCACCATCATCGGCATCATCTTCACCCTGCTCTATGCACGTCACGTCAAGCGGCACCCCGAGAGCTCGCTGATGTACGAGCTGGACCAGTACTGGCGCGACAAAGCCTCTTCGGAGGCCGTCACCCAAGAGCTGACGCCCTCCAGCAAACGAGTATGGGTTGTCTTTGCCCTCCTCAGCGCCATCATGCTCTTCTGCGCCATCCGGATGCCCCACACGACCATCACACTGGGCTCCACGGCCCATCAGCTGGTCTTGTGGCCAATCATCGCCGGCATCTTCATTCTGTTAGGATTCTTCGCCGCGCGCAAGTCGGTGCACCACTTCATCCTCACGTTGCTGCTGCTCACCATCACCTGTCTGGTGGTCGGTGTGTTAGGCTATGGCTGGTATGTGATGGAGATCGCCGGACTCTTCTTTGCCATGGGCATCAGCGTGGGCATCGCCTACGGCTTCCGTTTCGACAAGGTGACGAGGCTCTTCTTGGAGGGCTGTAAGGACATCATGGTCGCCGCCCTGATTGTCGGGCTCGCCGGCGGCATCATCGTCATCCTCGAAGACGGCAAAGTCATCGACACCATCCTGTATGCCATCTCGCAGGGCATGGGCAATGCGGGGCGCATCGGCACCACCGCCTCCATGTACGTCGTGCAAAACCTGCTGAACCTGATCATCCCGTCCGGCTCCGCCAAGGCCGCACTCACCATCCCCATGATGGCTGAGTGGTCAGACCTGATGGGCGTGTCGCGACAGCTAACTGTGCTGGCCTTCCAGTTCGGCGACGGCTTCACCAACATGATCACCCCGACCTCCGGCGTGCTCATTGCCGTGCTCGGCGTGGCGCGTATTCCCTACGCACAATGGTTCAAGTTTATCTGGAAATTTCTGCTGGCGCTGATTGTCATCGGCTTTCTCCTCCTTCTCCCGCCACTGTTCTTCCCCTTTGCAGGATTCTGAGGATAGCCGTTGGCCATTAGCTATTAGCTACTGCTGTTCCATCTGTTTCTTATACTCTTCGGCATAATGGTAGAACTTCTTGGCCATCTCGAAGTTATGCCGTTTCTCCGCCGCCTTGGCAATGGAGATATAAGACTCGTACACACCTTCACGGGAGGCCAGGATGCCACGATAGTAGTCGTCATTGCAATAGCCGGAGGGCATATTGTTGCAGAAATGCTCTAATGTCTGAAAGGTTTCCAGCGCCTCGGCCGCGAGTCCTTGCTGAATCAGCGTTTGACCTTTGTTATAAAGGGTTTCATACAGTGTCAACGTGAAATCCGAGACCCGGTGTTCCTGTTCTTCCGTCAGTGTTGACTTAGAATATAAAACATGGATGGTCTCCACCGCCTCCTCCGACTTCCCCTCTTCCAGCTGCAGTTTTGCCTTAAGGAGAAGGGCATCCGCATGATAAGGGTTATATTGCAAGGCCCGGTCGAGATAATAGTGGCACTGCGACCAAGTCTGATACAACAGCTCATTTTCCGCCTTCTGATAAAACATGTCATCCACATGATCCCGAAGGACACGCAGTTTCTCATCCTTGGCGTCCGCCTTGCCGCGCACCCGCTGATAGACAGCCCGGACCTGATAGTAGTCCATGTTGGGGCATCGTGTCAGGGTGGGCAGCACTTGTGTCCGCACCTTGTCAAGATCCCGCAAGATGTCTTGCAGAAAGAGATAGTGCAGCGAAATCAGCTCTGGGTCTTCGGTTGTCAGCTCGGCGACACGCGTCTCCCAACGAGAAAGTCGTGACAACAGCGAATCGCAGTCGTTCTGTGCAGAAGAGACAGCGACCGTCATCCAAACAACCGTCAGCAGAATGAGCTTTCTCAATGATTATTGGGCTAAGAAGTCGTCCAAGGCTGCTTTCATCTCCTGTTCAGTGGGGGCTCCCACCATCTTGAGGGGCTGGGCTTTCTTGCTGAAGAATACAAAAGTCGGGATGCTTTGCACGTTGAAAATCGCGCACACCTCTTGCGCCTTGTCTACATCGATCTGATAGAAGATGATTTTCCCTTTGTATTGTTCGGCGAGTTTATGGAAGATGGGCTTGAAGCTCATGCAAGGACGACACCAATTGGCATAGAAATCCACCACGCAGGGCGTATTTCCTCTGTAGCGATAGCCATTGCCCGGGTCCACCTCCACGATTTTCTCCATGAACTCCCTGGCGGTCAAGGAGATCACCTTGCCAGAGAGGTCTTCCTCCACCGGCTGCAACTCGGCATTGGGCGTTTCCGGATCGTATGACACCGGTGCCTGGGCCGGAGAGGCCTCTGACGTATTGGACGTTGCGACTGTCTGATCGGGAGAAGTTGTTTTTTTCTGTTGGCAGCATCCCAGCAAAAACGGGAGGAGCAACAGCATCAGGATAGAATGCTTCATAGGGTATGGTTTTTAGAATATTCTACAACATATTGTTTGAATCTATCGCCTCGTTCTTCGAAATTCTTGAACTGGTTATAGCTGGCGGCAGCTGGTGAGAGGAGGGCGATCTTGTTGGGGGCGGTATGTTCGAAGGCGAAGTCCACGATCTTGCGGAAGTCCTCCTCCACGACATAGTGTTCAGGCAATGGCAGAGATGTCCTCATCCATTCGTCCAGGATGCGATGGCCGGCGGGGCCCGTGAATGCCACATTGCGGACAGGATGCTCTCCCAGGAACTCTATCAGTCTGGAATAGTCTATCCCACGGTCGAAGCCACCCAGAATGAGCGTATCGACCTTGCGCAACGCCTTGACGGCGGCGACAGCGGCCTCAGGAATGGTGGAGATGCTGTCGTTATAGAAGTTGATGTCCTGGAATTTGCCCACGAACTCGATTCGGTGCGGCAGTCCATGGAATGTGGAGAGGCCCTGCAGGATCTCATCCTTGTCAAGACCAAAATGACGTGCCACGGCCATAGCGGCCATGATGTTGAAATAGTTATGGCGTCCGGGAAGATGCGTGTGATCCGTCAGATCATACTCTTCCAACAAAGTCTTGCCGTTATAGAATCCGACCACATGATCATCGCACAAGGCATGGATGCCCGTATGGTGCTGCGTTCCGAAGATGACCCGGTCGCGGTTGAGGCTGTAGGATTGTATCAGATCCGCAATCAACGGGTCATCGCCATTATAGACGAAAAACTGGCGCTCCTCTTGGAAACGGGCGATGTTGATTTTTGCTATCTGATAGTTGTTGAACGAGTTAAAGTGGTCAAGATGCTCTTGATAGATATTGAGAAGGACGGCATAGTCGGGTGATCGGTGGAGAAATTCGAGCTGATGGGCGGAGAGTTCGGCCACCACGAGTGTCTGTGGGGTCATCTGCTCGATCACATCGAAAAGCGGCACCCCGATATTGCCAGCCAGTATGACATCCTTGCCAGCCTCTTTAAGGAGATGATAGGTCAACGAGGCCGTGGTGCTTTTGCCCTTGGTGCCGGTAATGCCGACCACTTGAGCGTGGAATTCCTGCAAGAAGAGGTCGGTCTGGGAGGTGATGCGCTCCGTCTCCACCAGATAGTCCAGATTGTTGAAGCTGATACCTGGTGATTTGAGGATCAGGTCATACTCATTCAGGTTGCGGTCATATTGGATGCCGGCAATCAGGGTGAGATGCTCATCAGAAAAGTCTTCCTGGAACAATGTCTCGCTTTTGTCCGAAATCGTGAGTGGCATATCGGGGAAATAGCGGCGGATCAGATGATAGGAGGAGCGGCCCTCGCGGCCGAAACCGAGTATGATAATCTTTTTACCTTCCAGCTTTTGCAGTATAGAATCAGGACGCATACAATATATTTATATAGCGCGGCAAAAATATAAAAAATTAGGGAGACGGACAACAACAAAAAAGGAGTGCATTGCTGCACTCCAAAAACAAACACAATTATGATTTAATGAAATGAATGATATGAAAAAATGGGAGCGGAAAACGGGGCTCGAACCCGCCACCTACAGCTTGGAAGGCTGTCGCTCTGCCAAATGAGCTACTTCCGCATAAAAAACAAGTGGGAGAGGAAGGATTCGAACCTCCGAAGGCTTAGCCAGCAGATTTACAGTCTGTCCCATTTGACCGCTCTGGAACTCTCCCAACAATATTTTCTTTATGCCTAGAGCCGATAGAGGGACTTGAACCCACGACCGGCTGATTACAAATCAGCTGCTCTACCAACTGAGCTATATCGGCATAAATCACTCAAAGAACTCGTGCTGTTTGCGGCTGCAAAAATATACTTTTTTCAATATCCTGCAACCAGATGAAACGGATTTTTTTAAAATATTTCATACTGCATTCATAATCAAAAAGATACACAAGGATGATTCTAGCTTTTAACGAACAAAACTGTTTCAAAGAGGGGTTTTGGTGTGTCTCTTATGAAAAAGAAAATGGAAGATTTTTGAGAAAAAGAGGAAAAAACAGGAATAACGCGAGCAGACGGAAGCACATTGACAAAGGGTGGAAAATACGGATTAAGATAGTGAGTACTCCCAAAAATGTTTGAAAGACCATCGAAAAAAGGGGCATCGGTTGGTAGGACTTCCCGAATAAAAAAAAGGACAACGAACATAAGAGAGAGCTAAATGTTTCAATGTCAACTGGATAAAGAATTCAGAATGCGCGAACGCCAGGATCCCGTCCTCAAAAAAAAGGCAAAAAACGATATTATCAAAAAAATTGTATTTTTGCCGCCAAATTTAAAAACTAATACTATGTCAGAAATTTTAGAAAAAGTTCAATCCATCATTGTCGAGAAGCTTAGCGTAAACCCGGCAGATGTGACACCAGAGAAAAGTTTCTCTGATGATTTAGGTGCAGACTCTTTGGACACCGCCGAATTGGTATTGAATTTTGAGGATGCTTTCGGCATCAAGATACCGCAAGAGGAAATGGAGAACATCATCACGGTTGGTGATGCCATCAATGCCATCGAAAAATTAATCGCAGAGAAATAACACTACTATTTCTTTATGGAACTTCAACGAGTAGTTATTACCGGCATGGGTGCTCTCACCCCTGTCGGTAATAATGTTGATGATTATTGGGCCTCTCTTCTGAACGGAGTTTCAGGGGCTGGTCCGATTACGCACTTCAACCCGGAGAAGTTCGAAACCCGCTTTGCCTGTGAGATCAAGGGGTTAAATGTAGAAGACTACATCCCCAAGAAGACTGTTGCGCGCATGGACTTGTGTGCGCAATATGCCATGATCAGCACCATGGAGGCCATCGCGGATTCTGGCTTAGACTTAGAACGTCTCAACAAGGATCGGGTCGGTGTCATCATCGGCTCCGGCATCGGGGGGTTCACCTCGATGATGGACAGTGCCATAGCCTTTGTTGAGAGTGACCACATCCCGAGATTCAGCCCGTACCTGCTCATCAAGGTCTTGGGGGACGTCATTTCGGGACATATCTCCTTAAAATATGGTTTTAGCGGGCCCAACTACATCACGTCAGCGGCCTGTGCTTCGGCGGCCAACGCCATCGGCGATGCGATGCACCTGATCCAGTTGGGCAAGGCCGACATCATCGTCACGGGCGGCACGGAGGCGAGCATCAACGAGACGGCCATCGGCGGTTTCAACGCGATGCACGCGCTCTCCACGCGCAACGACGACTACGCGCACGCCTCGCGGCCCTTTGACAGTGGCCGTGACGGCTTTGTCATGGGTGAAGGCGCCGCGACGCTTATTTTGGAACGCTTAGACCACGCCCTAGCCCGCGGCGCCAAGATCTACGGCGAGTTGTGCGGCGTGGGCATGACGGCGGACACCTTCCACATCACCGCCCCTGCCCCTGACGGCAAGAGTGCCGCCGCCTCCATGAGACTGGCCCTGCAAGACGCCGGCATCCATCCCGAAGAGGTGGACTACGTCAACATGCACGGCACCTCCACGCCCCAAGGCGACCTGTCGGAGTGCATCGCCATCCAAAACACCTTCGGCGACCACGCCCGCAGACTGCTGCTCAACTCCACCAAGTCCATGACCGGCCACCTGCTCGGCGCCGGCCCCGCCGTGGAGTCCGTGGCCATCCTCAAATCCATCCAGCACAACATCGTCCACCCGACCATCAACATCGAGCATCTGGACGAGCGCATCCCGCAAGACTGGAACTTCTGCGCCAACGGCCCCATACAACACCCTGTCAACACCGTGTTGTCCAACTCCTTCGGTTTTGGCGGCCACAACGTATCCCTCCTCTACAAACGATACGTCGAATAGTCTCGTCTTATGAACCAGTCAGACAAAGAGATACGGCACTACTTCAAAAACATCTTCGGACTGCGCATCCACAATCTGGAACCCTATCGCATCGCGCTCACCCATCGTTCCTCCTCGGAAAAAGACCAACACTTCGGCAAATTCAACAACGAAAGGCTGGAGTATCTTGGTGACGCTGTTCTGGATGCCATCATCGCCGATTATCTTTTCCACAAATACCCGTTGGAGACAGAGGGAGAGCTCACCCAGCTGCGCTCCAAGCTCGTCAACCGCGCCCGTCTCAACAAATTGGCTGGGAAATTAGGACTCCACGACATGATCCGCACCGGTTCCAACATCCCTGGAGGCAGCATTGACGGCAACGCCCTGGAAGCCGTCATCGGCGCCATCTACCTTGACCATGGCTACAAGAAGACCTACAAAATCCTCATCCAGCACATCTTCCTCACCCATCTGGACATTGAAAGCATCAAAGAGGAAGAGGGAGACTTCAAGAGCCGCATGTTCATCTGGGGACAACGAAAGAAGAAGAAGATTCAGTTTGTCAACAGACGCACCGACAACCAGCAGCACAGTTTCCACTCCCAGATCCTGGTCGGGGACGAAGTGGTGGCCGAAAGCGACGGCCTGTCCATCAAACAAGCCGAGCAGTTGGCCTCCGAGAAGGCCTGGCACCTGCTGAATCCCGAAGGTTGATTTTTTTTTTAACAATCATTGCAGTTTTCCGTTTCTTTTTATATTTTTGCGCTTTCATATAAAAACGCAACAAATATTATTCATTTATCAATTTAAAACCATTATGAAAAAATTATCTTTACTCTTTTGCATTTGTGCTTTCGCCACCATGGCTTTTGCACAGCTGCCGAACTTAAGCTACGCTCCGGCCTTCACTGGTTATGAGATCAACAAGACGGACGGTACCATCAACACCACCACGCCCATCGTGCTGCATGACTGGACCGATGCCGGTTATCCTGTCTTCATCGATGTGTTCGCCACCTGGTGCGGCCCGTGCTGGTCATACCACACTGCCGGCAACTTCGAGAACCTCTACTCGCAGTATGGTCCTAACGGCACCAACGAAGTACGCGTAATAGGCATTGAGGGCAGTTACGGCAACTACGCTTCCTTGTCTGGCACTGGTCCTGACTCTTACGGCCAATCCACCCAAGGCAACTGGCTGAATGGTGTGGAATATCCCATCATCCCGTTGAGAATGTCCCCCAACACCACCGCTTTCGACAACAACTATTCCATCGCTTACTATCCAACCATTTATATGGTTTCGCCTAACCGTTTGGTTTTTGAAGTCGGCCAGAAGTCCACTGCAAATCTGTATGCAGCCATCAACAACCTGACTCCTGTAGGTTTTAACAACAATCTTGCAAACAACGCATTAGCTGTTGAAGTCAATGGTTTCAACCCCCCGTACTATTGCGGTGCAACCATCAACCCGACCTTCAGACTCCAAAACTTAGGCAATGATCCTTTGACCTCTGCCAACATCATCCTCAACTTTGACGGTCAGACCTCCACATTCAACTGGACCGGCAACCTCAACAAGTGGCAAATTGAGACCGTCACGCTGCCGCAGATCTCCACAAACGATGGTGGCCAACACTCCTACTCCGTAACTGTGGACCAGGTAAACGGCGTTGCTGATTCGGACCCTGTCTGGAACACCAAAAGCGCCACCTTCAACGTCCAAGTCACTCCCAGCCCAGCTCCTATCAACGAGGACTTCAACAACGGCATCCCTTCCACCTGGGACGTTGCCAACGGATTGTTGCGCGCCTACGGCCTCAGCACAGCACATGGCGGCGCCATCCTGTTCAACGCTTACAGCTATGACAGCGGCACCATCGATGAGCTTTATCTGCCCTATGCAGACCTCTCCAATTTCCAATCTCCTGTTCTGAAATTCGATGTGGCCTACAGACAATACAGCACCAGCTATTCCGAGAGACTTAGAGTGCTCTACTCCACCGATTGTGGTCAGACCTGGACTTCCATCTACACCAAGTCCGGTCAAACTTTAGCAACAGTATCGTCCACCACTACATCCAGCTATATGCCTACGGAGTCTCACTGGCGCACCGAAATGGTTGACCTGTCCAGCATCTCCAACAAGGAGGCTGTGATCCTGAAATTTGAATTCCGCAGCGGTTATGGCAACAATGTATGGATTGACAACGTCTTTGTCGGCGACGGAACCGGCATCGTAGAGAACGAGTCTGAGTTCAAACTCTACCCGAACCCTGCTCAGAATGTGCTGAACATCGCTACCGAAGAGATGATCGAGAGCGTTGAGATCTACAACCTGCAAGGTCAGCTGGTTCAAGTGGAGAATGGCAACGTCAACTCCATCAACGTCAGCAACCTCGCTACCGGCAACTACTTCGTACGCATTCAGACGGCCAACAACACCATCACTCGTAAATTCACGAAAGAGTAGTCTTACTCCTTATCCGATACAAAAAACGTCCTCGGGAATCCCGTGGACGTTTTTTTTTATGGTAAAATGGGATAAAAAAAAGACAGATGGCATAACCATCTGTCCTGGTGGGATGTATTGGATTCGAACCAATGACCTCT
>JAFZZT010000039.1 GCA_017615595.1 Bacteroidales bacterium | reverse complement strand
CGCTCTTATTTTTATAGGTTGATAGATTGTGGGTTTGGGAGGTCAGGTCTGTTGCGCGTCTTCATCCGCCGTTTTCTCCATCTTCTTCTTGGGCATACGGCCTGCCTTCTTCAAAGAGGTCGCCAGAATCCACTCGATCTGACCGTTGACACTGCGGAATTCATCGGCAGCCCACCGCTCCAATGCCTCGAAGATTTCCGAATCGACTCGTAAGGCGAAGTTCTTTTTCATACGTTAAGGGTTTTCCAGCATTAAAAAAGGTGGAGACGCGTGCGCACGCCTCCACAAGAGCGTTGATTATTGGTACAATGTGCCCGTGTTGATGACGGGAGAGGCGGACTCGTCTGCGCAGAGCACCACGAGGAGGTTGGAGACCATGGCGGCCTTGCGCTCTTCGTCCAACTCCACGATCTTGTCGTCAGAGAGCTTCTTCAGAGCGAGATCCACCATGCTGACGGCACCCTCCACAATCTTCTCGCGGGCGGAGATGATGGCGTCGGCTTGCTGACGGCGCAACATCACGCTGGCAATCTCAGCGGCGTATGCCAAGTAGTTGATGCGGGCCTCCACCACTTCGATGCCGGCAATCTCCAAGTGTTTGCGCAATTCCTCTTCCAAACGCTCGTTGATCTCCTCGCCACCCGACCGCAAGGTTACTTCGTGGTCGTCACGATCCATGTTGTCATAGGCATACATGCCCGCCACCTTGCGCAGTGCGGCGTCACTCTGCACCCGCACGAAAGAGTCGAAACTCTTGACCGACTTCATGGAGTTCTCCGTGATGGTACTGCGGACGTCAGAGTCCACCTCGAAGCAGGCCTTGTAGGTGTCGCTGATCTTCCACACCAGCACCAAACCGATCATGATGGGGTTGCCGTTTTTGTCGTTCACCTTGATGGGTTCCACATCCATGTTCTTGGCACGCAACGAGAGCTTCTCTTTGCCGAAGAAGGGGTTGATCCAGAAGAAACCGTTCTCTTTCACCGTGCCCGAATACTTGCCGAAGAAGGTGAGCACCCGCGATTCGTTGGGCTGTACGATGATAAACCCTATCAAATGGAGCAGATAAAGGAAAAAGAAGATCACACCCGTGATGATGGGCAGCAGAATCCATGCCGTTGGCTCGCCTTCGCCATTCAACATGCAGTCCATTTTGCCCAGCGCGACCACCACACAGATGAAAAGCGCCAGCAATGCCAGGTTGATGAAAAGATGCAGAAAACCATTGTTTCCCGCAGATAGTTTTTTGTTGAATTCCTTGGTTTCCATAACTTTATAATTTTTAATGTGATTAAAATAATATCATTTTAATATCACCGCAAAAATACATTTTTTTTAATATGTCCTATATTTTTTTTCAAAAAAAAACAACGGCATTTCGGAACCTGACCGACTGATGGGATGGTGCTGAGGGTGTGCAGATTTTTATTATCTTTGCACCCTTAAAAATCTACATCATGCCAGAGTTATCCGAACAAGAAATTATCCGAAGAAAGAAATTAGACGATTTATTGCAATTGGGCATAGATCCCTATCCTGCAGCTGAATACGAAGTGAACGCCACCACCCGGGAGATCTTGGAGAAATATCCTCAAGACAACAGCCTCTTCCAGGAGGTCAGCATCGCCGGCCGTATCATGAGCCAGCGCATCATGGGCGCCGTCTCCTTCTATGTCATCCAAGACGCAGTGGGCAAGATCCAGATCTACGCCAAACGTGACGAGATCTGTCCGGACGAGGACAAGACCATGTACAACAGTGTCTTTAAAAAGCTCGACATCGGTGACATCATCGGCGTCAAGGGCTTTGTCTTCACCACCCAGACGGGCGAGACGAGCATCCATGTGAAGGAGTTCACGATTCTCTGCAAGTCGGTGTGCCCGCTGCCTATCGTGAAAGAGAAAGACGGCGTGGTCTATGACGCCTTCCAGGATCCTGAGCAACGCTATCGTCAACGCTATATCGACTTGATTGTCAACCCACAAATCAAAGACACTTTCATCAAACGCACGCTGTTGGTCAACACCATGCGCAACTATCTGAACGAGAAGGGCTATTTGGAGGTGGAGACCCCCATCCTGCAACCGCTCTATGGTGGCGCTGCCGCCCGTCCCTTCAAGACGCACCACAACACGTTGGACATGACGCTTTACCTGCGTATCGCAGACGAGCTCTATCTCAAGAAGCTCATCGTGGGCGGTTTCAACGGGGTGTATGAGTTTTCCAAGGACTTCCGCAACGAGGGCATGGACCGTTTCCACAACCCTGAGTTCACCCAGATGGAGCTCTATGTGCCGTACAAGGACTACGAATGGATGATGAACACCGTGGAGGAGATGGTGGAGCGCATCGCGTTGGCGCTGCACGGCACCACGAAGGTCCAGGTGGGCGACAATGTGATCGACTTCAAGCGTCCGTGGAAACGCTACACCATGTTCGAGGCCATCGAGCACTTCACCGGCACGGACATCTCCGAGATGGACGAGGCCCAGCTGGCCGCTTTTGCCACCACGCAGGGCGTCAAGGTGGACGAGACCATGGGCAAGGGCAAGCTCATCGACGAGATCTTCGGCGAGACCTGCGAGTCCAAGCTCATCCAGCCGACCTTCATCTACGACTATCCTATCGAGATGTCTCCGCTGACGAAGAAACATCGCTCCAAACCGGGCCTCACCGAGCGTTTCGAGGCGATGTGCAACGGCAAGGAGATCTGCAACGCCTACTCCGAGCTCAACGATCCCATCGACCAGCGCAAGCGTTTCGAGGACCAGCTGGAGCTGGGCAAGCGTGGTGACACGGAGTCCATGGTGCTGGATGAGGACTTCCTCCGCTCCTTGGAGATCGGCATGCCGCCGACCGCAGGTCTGGGTATCGGCATCGACCGTCTGGCCATGATCATGACCAACTCGCCCTCCATCCAGGATGTGCTCTTCTTCCCGCAGATGCGTCCCGAGAAGAAAGCGCCGGTGGCCAACGATGAGGACTTCCTCGCCTTGGGCATCGATGCCGCTTGGCTGCCCGCGCTCAAGAAGCTGAACATCCTGACCGTGGAGCAACTCAAAGAGGCCAACCCCAACAAGCTGCTCAACGACCTGGGCGGTCTCCGGAAGAAGCTGAAATTAGAGGTGCCCGCCGCCACGTTGGAGACCATCAAGGCATGGCAAGGGTGCTAATGAGTTAAGAAATTAAGAAACAAAGAAATGAAAGCTAATAGCTAACAGCCAAAGGCTAATAGCTATCAGCAAAAAAACATACAACGAATATGGCAGAATGTAATCACGATTGTAGCAGTTGTGCGCAGAAAGGCAACTGCTCCGTACAAGATCTTCGAGAACAACCGAATAAAAGAAGTACGATCCGCAAGGTGATCGGTGTCGTCAGCGGCAAGGGCGGCGTGGGCAAGAGCTCCGTCACCTCCCTGCTGGCTGTCCAGCTCCAGCGAAAAGGCTATCATGTGGGCATCCTGGACGCCGACATCACCGGGCCCTCCATACCCAAAATGTTCAACCTGCACACGCTCCTGAGCGGCAACGAGGACGGTGTGATCCCGGCCAAGACGGAGACGGGCATCCAGGTGGTGTCCGCCAACCTGCTCACCCACGACGAGAAGACGCCGGTGGTGTGGCGCGGTCCGCTGGTCGCCGGCATGGTCAAGCAGTTCTGGAAAGACGTGATCTGGGAAGACATCGACTTCCTGTTGGTGGACATGCCTCCCGGCACGGGCGATGTGCCCTTGACCGTCTTCCAGAGTGTCGCGGTCGATGGCATCATCATGGTGACCTCCCCGCAGGACCTCGTCTCCCTCATCGTCTCCAAGGCCGTCAATATGGCCGACATGATGAATATCCCCGTCTTGGGCTTGGTGGAGAACTACAGCTACGCCATCTGTCCGCACTGCGGCGAGAAGATGTGCATCTTCGGCGAGAGTCATACCGCCGAGGTGGGCCGCGAGTTCGACATCGACTTGCTGGCCGAGATGCCCATGGATCCTCATTTGGCAACGCTGTGCGACAAGGGCGAGATCGAGAAGGCGGAGGTCAACTATCTCGACAAAGTGGTGGATATGCTCGAAGGCCTGGAGAGTCGATAGACTTTGACCCTGCACTTTGATTTTAACTGACAACTTCTAACTCCAAACTTCTAACTGTTAACTTTTTACATGTATCAATATCAGCAACTTTTACGCACCATCTTGGAGCAGGGCGCCTTCAAAGGCGACCGCACCGGCACGGGCACGAAGAGCATCTTCGGCTACCAGATGCGTTTCGACCTGTCGCAGGGTTTTCCCTTGCTGACGACCAAGAAACTGCATCTGCGCTCCATCATCTATGAGCTCCTTTGGTTCTTGCAGGGCGACACCAACATCGGCTATCTCAACGACCACAAGGTCACCATCTGGGACGAGTGGGCGGACGAGAACGGCGACTTGGGCCCTGTCTATGGCAAGCAGTGGCGCTCGTGGACTGCTCCTGACGGCCACACTATCGACCAGATGGCGCAGCTGATAGATCAGATCAAGCACAACCCCGACTCGCGCCGGCTGATGGTCTGCGCCTGGAATGTGGGTGAGATTGAGCAGATGGCCTTGCCGCCGTGTCATGCGCTGTTCCAATTCTACGTTTGCAATGGCGAGATCTCCTGCCAGCTCTACCAGCGTAGCGCGGACGTCTTCCTTGGCGTGCCCTTCAACATCGCCTCCTACGCCTTGTTGCTGATGATGGTGGCGCAGGTCTGCGACCTCAAGCCCAAGGAGTTCATCCACACGTTGGGCGATGCGCATCTGTACACCAACCATCTGGAGCAGGCCAAGCTACAGCTCACGCGCGAACCCCGCCCACAGCCCACCATGCGCATCAACCCCGAGGTCCACGACCTCTTCTCGTTCCAGTACGAGGACTTCCAACTGGAGAATTACGATCCGCACCCGCACATTAAAGCGGAGGTGGCGGTGTAGAAATAGCTAATAATCACTAAAATATCAAAGATATGAAATCAATTGACGCTTTTAATTTCTCAGGTCAGAAAGTATTACTCCGTGTGGACTATAACGTCCCGTTGAACGACTCTTTTCAGGTAACAGACATCACGCGTATCGAGCGTACGCGCAAGACCATCGGCAAGATCATGGACGATGGCGGTGCCATCATCCTGATGTCGCACCTGGGCCGTCCAAAGGGTGAGGCCAACGACAAGTTCTCCTTGCGTCACATCGTAGCCACAGCATCCGAAGTGCTGGGTCGTCCGGTGCAGTTTGCTGGTGACGTGCTCTCGGATGAGGCCGCCCAGATATGCGCAGCCATGAAGCCCGGCGACATTGTGTTGCTGGAGAACCTTCGTTTCCACGCAGAAGAGGAAAAGGGCGATGTGGAGTTCGCCAAGCAGATAGCCCGTCTCGGCGATGTCTATGTGAACGATGCCTTCGGCACTGCCCACCGCGAGCACGCCTCCACCGCCACGGTGGCCCGTTGCTTCCCTGGCAAGGCCTTCGCCGGCTACCTGATGTATGAGGAGGTGATGAGCTTGGAGAAGGTGATGAACGAGCCCGACAGACCTTTCACCGCTATTATCGGTGGTTCCAAAGTGTCCACCAAGATCAACATCCTCACCAACCTGTTGCCCAAGGTCGATAACCTGATTGTGGGTGGCGGTCTGAGCTACACCTTCCTGGCCGCTATGGGCCTCAAGATCGGCAACTCCCTGTATGAGCCCGACATGCTGCCCGTGGCCAAGGACATTCTGAAACAAGTGGACGCTACCGGCACCAACTTCTACTGCCGTGTCGATAGTCTTTGTGGCGACAAGTTCGGCTATGATGCCAATGTGCTGCTCCCGCCCGACAACAACATCCCTGACGGTTGGGAAGGCTTGGACATCGGTCCCAAGACGCAGCGCAATATCGCGCAGATCCTGAAGAACTCTGACACCATCCTCTGGAACGGTCCGGTGGGTGTCTTCGAGTTGGAGAAGTTCAGCAAGGGCACCAAGTCGGTGGCCATCAGCGTGGCTGCCGCCACGTTGGCAGGCGCTTACTCTGTCATCGGCGGTGGCGACTCCATCGCAGCCATCAACAAGTACAACTTGGCCGACTACGTCTCCTATATCAGCACGGGCGGCGGCGCCATGTTAGAGTACCTCGAAGGAAAGGTGCTCCCGGGTGTGGCAGCCCTCAACGAGATGGAGTAATCCGTCACAGACCTATTTGTAACGCTTAATACAACCAAGATTATGGCAATTATGAAAAGATATTTGCTTCTGTTGGTGTTGTGCCTTGCGACCATGGGCCTCTTTGCCCAGCCCATGAAGGTGAGCACCTACAAACTGAATAATGGCATGCAGGTGATGCTGTGCGAAGACCACCAACAGCCCTCTATCTACGGGGCGGTGCTGGTGCATGTGGGCAGCAAGAACGACCCCGCCGACAATACGGGTATGGCCCACTATCTGGAGCATCTGATGTTCAAGGGAACAGATCGTATCGGCACCACTGATTGGGAGGCGGAGAAGCCGTTGCTGGA
Source organism: Bacteroidales bacterium (assembly GCA_017615595.1). Lineage (GTDB taxonomy): Bacteria > Bacteroidota > Bacteroidia > Bacteroidales > WCHB1-69 > F23-D06. Next base: position 17,282 of record JAFZZT010000039.1, on the reverse strand, counting down.
CGAGATCGATCGCCTCTACGATGCATTGCACAAGGAGGAGAATCCATCCCTCCGTCAGGAGATCTTGAAAAAGATCAACGATATGAGTGCCCGTGCCGCGCAATACGCCATCCCCAACGAGGTGGATGTGATCCTGAGCAAGATGGGCGGCACCGGCGTCAACGCCTTTACCTCCAACGATGTGACCTGCTATCATAACAAGTTTCCTTCCAACCAGCTGGAGAAATGGCTGACGATGTATGCGGAGCGCTTCCGTAAACCGGTATTCCGTCTTTTCCAGTCGGAGTTGGAAGCTGTCTATGAGGAGTTCAACATGTATGCCGACCAGCCGACTAGTGTCTTTTTTGAAGACGCTATCGCGGCGGCCTACGGGGAACACCCCTATGCTCGTCCAGTCATCGGCTATCAAGAGCATCTGAAGAACCCCCAGACCACGGCCATGAAGTCGTTCTTCGCCAAATATTATCATCCCTACAACATGACCTTGATTTTGGTGGGCGATTTCAACTCCAAAGAGATCATGCCGCTTTTGGAACATACGATGGGTAACTTGCGCAACGAGAGCGCTTCTGAGGCTCGTCCGTTCCAAAACAAGAAGTTCATGGCGGCTCCCACCAAAAACGTGGGGAAACCAGTGACTCCTTTCGAGGGTGTCAAGACTGTCACGGTGGCAGAGACGCCCGTCAATATGGGGGTTCTGGCTTTCCAAACAGTCGGCAGCGGAGATCCGGAGGCCTTCTATCTGGATGTTTTGAGCGGTCTTTTGAGCAACGAGTCCAATACGGGTCTTCTCGATGAATTGACCCGGGATAACAAGTTGATGGAGGTCAGTGCTTTCAACTATGCCATGTTGGAACATGGATTGTTCACCCTGTTTTACGTTCCCAAACTGAGCGGACAGTCGCATGAGGATGCTGAAAAGCAAGTGTTTACTGCTATTGATCGCCTCCGCTCGGGTGAATTCAGCAAGGATCTCTTTGAGGCTGTCAAGATGGAGTGTCTGCGCGACTATTATGAAAGCATGGAGTCTCTTTCCAGCAAATTCTATACGGTGATAGAAATTGCCTCCAATAATTTTGACCCGAAAGTCTATCTTGAGCGCGAGAAGCTGCTCCGTGCGTTGACAAAAGAGGACTTGGTTGAAAGAGCTCAGAAGGTCTTTGGCAAGGAGTATCTTGCTTTCCGCTCTACAGTCGGACAAAAGGATATCAAACGTTTGGAGAAGCCTTCTTGGAAGCCCATTGTCACAAAAAACGCTGAGGCGTCGTCCCCCTTTGCCAAGGAGATAGAGGCTATGCCTGTAATAGATCTCAAGGCTCAGAAAGTGGATTTTGATCTTGATGTGCAACGGGCGTCCGTGAATCCGGCCTGCAAGTTGTATTACAAGGAAAATCCCTACAATGACATTTTCACCATTCAGTTGGTGTTTAAATACGGTCGCTTGCATAATCCGTTGCTTCCCACGGCAGTGGACTATCTCTCTTATCAAGGATCCCAAAAGTTTGACGGCACGCAGTTCCAGCTGGAGTTGCAGAAGTTGGGAGCCAAGATGGATATCACCACTTCGGATCGGGAGACCTATGTCAACATCTCCGGATTTGACGAATCTTTGGTGCAGGTGTTGGAGTTGTGTAGCCAGAAGCTCTATGCTCCCAGCAATGAGGAGAAATATCTGGATCTGATCGTGGAGCAACGTCTTTCCGAGGCGCAGATGAACCATTCGGATGCAGAAACGTGGGGTACGGCACTCTATTATTATGCTCTTTATGGGAATCAGTCGCCCTATTTGGCCCGTCCATCCGTGAAAGAACTCAAGAAGATGTCTGGCAAGAAGTTGTTGGAAGCTTTTGCGCCAGTGATGCAAAGCGCGGTGGACGTCACCTATGTGGGTCGCGCGCCCAAGGAAGAGGTGATAGAACTGCTGCGGAGCAACTTCCAGTTTAACGAGAAAGGGACGGATGTGAAGATGCCTGTCCGCAAGCAGGTTAGCCATCCCTCCTCGCAGGTATATCTCGCCAGCAACCCTCGTTTCATGCAGAGCAATATCTATTTCTTGATCAATGGAGCACCTCTGGACAGAGCTGTCGTTCCGCAAAAGATGCTGTACAACGAGTATATGGGAGGCAGCATGGCGGGAGTCATCTTCCAAGATATCCGCGAGCTGCGTTCGTTGGGCTATTCCGCATACGGAGCCTATGAGTACGATGAACGAACGAATGAGCCGGGCTATACAATCGGCTATCTGGGCACGCAGGCCGACAAGACCAATGAGGGCGTGGAGGCCATGAGCGAACTGCTGTTGACATTTCCACAGCGTCCGGAAAAGTTTGAGATGGCCAAGACGGCCGCCATCCGCCAGCAGGAAGCCTCTTACGTCTCTTTCCGCTGGATGCCCGATCGTGTGCGCATTTGGGAGGAGCTGGGCTATTCGGAGGATCCTAGCCCTAAAGTGTTGGCCGCTCTGAAAAAGATGACCATGGATGATGTGCAGAAATTTCATCAGCTCAATATCGGCAATCGTCCGTTGGTGGTAACCATTGCCGGTGACGCTCGCCGTTTTGACACCAAAGCGCTGAAGGAAATCGGCAAGGTAGTGAAGGTGAAGTATCAAGATATCATCACGGATTAACACTAAGAGGTGCAATGAATTTGAAAGGCTGTTCTGTGGAATGGCCTTTTTTTATTATTTTTGCAACCTTGAAAAACTTGAAGGATGGGTATCATCATCAAACAGAGCATCAAAGGAACGCTGGTGAACGCCGTGGGTATCGCGGTGGGCTTCATCACGACTTTCTTTGTCATCACACACTACCTCACTTCCGAGGTGGTCGGACTTACCCGTATCATGGTGGATGCCTCCGTGCTGTTCTCCAGCTTCGCTCAGTTGGGCACCACCTCTTCTATTATCCGCTTCTTTCCCTATTTCAAGGATGAAGAGTCCAAAAACCACGGCTTCTTTTTCTGGACACTGGTGGTGCCGCTGGTCGGGTTCCTTCTTTTTCTGCTGGTGCTTACCATCTTCAAGCAGCCCATCCTGAATGTCTATGCCGACAAGTCGCCGCTCTTTGTGCAGTACTTCAAGTTTGTGATTCTGTTGTCGCTCTTCATGTTGTACCAGTCGGTGTTCGAGACCAACTGCAACGTGCTGATGCGCATTGTGGTGCCCAAGATGGTGCGCGAGGTGGGCGTGCGTGTCGCGCTGCTTGTCATCTACATCCTCTACGGCACCCATCACATCACCCTAGACGGATTGGTGGTCGGATTCTGCATTACCTACCTGTCGGCGGTGATCATCGACCTGATCTATCTTCTCACCTTGGGGAAAATCTCTCTGAAGCCGGACTTCAAATTCCTGACTAAGCCTTTGGTGAAAGACTTCCTCTTCTACACCTCTTTCTTGATCCTGGCAGCCATTGCGGGTAGTGTGACGCCATTGCTGAACACCTTCTTCGTGAGTGCCAAGTTAGGATTGTCGTTCACGGGCGTCTTTGCCATTGCCAACTATATCGCCACGGTGATAGAGATCCCCAACCGCTCGCTGAACGCCATCGCGCAGCCCAATCTGGCGGAGGCCATCAAAAACAACGACATGGAGAAGGCCACCATGCTCTGTCGCTCCGTAACGCTGCACCTGCTGCTGTCCAGCACCCTGATATTTTTCTTCATCTGGATCAATATCGACCTGTTGTTCAATGTCTTGCCTAATGGTGAAGAGTATGCTGCGGGCAAGTGGGTGGTCTTCATCCTGGGTCTGGCCCGACTCTCCTATTCCGCCTTGAGTATCAGCAACAATGCGCTGTCATATTCCCGCTATTACTACTACTCCTTGCTTTTCACGGTCATCCTGACTACTTCGGCCATTCTGCTTAACCTGTTCTTGATTCCCAAGATGGGCATCGAGGGGGCCGCCCTCTCCACACTCTTGGCCTATCTCTTCTATTACCTGCTGCTGTTGGCCATGACAAAATGGAAACTCGACATTTCCTTCTTGAGTCTCCAGCATCTGAAGGTCCTGGTGATAGGTGTCGGCCTGTTCCTCGCGGATTATCTGGTCAGAAAGCACCTGGTCGCCTCGCTGGTCCAGGTTTCTGACCTCAGTCTGGTCGGCCAGATTGCCGAGGGCGTGATCCGCTCGCTGGTATGGCTGGTGGTCGCCACCGTGGTGGTCTATCATTGGCATATCTCCGAGGAGGTGAACCGGCTGTTGAAGAAAGCATGGGGAAAGGTGTTTTTTTTAGATTCAAAAACGTAACAATATGAAGATGAGAGCTTTTATCTGCACCTTGATTGGTGCTTTGATGTTTGTATGGTCGTACGCTCAGGAAACCGAGCTGGTGGGTGCCAACTGCACCTCTATCATGGTGGGCTGCAAGGCCTCCACGGATGGTTCTGTGATCACCTCGCACACGTGCGACAGCAAGTACCGTACTTGGGTGACGATGGAGCCCGCTGCCGACCACGCCCCGGGCACCATGCACAAGGTCTATAAGGGCACGATGCACACGAGCACGCCCAACAGCATGGAGAATGTGACCTTGGCGGGTGAGATCCCTGAGGCACCGCACACATACGCCTATATGAATACCGCCTACCCCTGCATGAACGAGAAACAGTTGGCCATGGGCGAGAGCACCTTCTCCGGTCCCGACACCCTGATGAACGAGAAGGGCATGTTCCTGATCGAGGAGTTGCAACGCATCGCCTTGCAGCGTTGCGACAACGCCCGTGACGCCATCAAGCTCATCGGCGAGCTGATAGCCCAGTACGGCTATGGAGACGGGGGCGAGTGCATCACCATCGCCGACAAGAAAGAGGTATGGCAGATGGAGATCCTCGGCGAGGGTCCCGACAAGATCGGCGGCATCTGGGCAGCGCAGCGTGTGCCCGACGACGAGGTGGCCGTGAGTTGCAACGTGGCCCGCATCGGCAAACTCGACCGCAAAAACAAAGACTACTTCATGTGCTCCGACAATATCGAGAAGGTGGCCAAGAAATACGGCCTCTGGGATGGCAAGGGCGACTTCGTATGGTGGAAGGCGTTCCCATCATCCTATTCCGGCAAGAAGAATTACAAAGAGCGCGAGTGGTACATCTTCACCCAGCTGGCCCCGTCTCAACACTTCTCCCTTGACGCTGACGAGCTGCCCTTCTCCATCAAGCCGGACGAGAAGGTGTCGCCGCAACGCGTGATGGAACTCTTCCGGGCCAACTACGAGGGCTGTCCAGAACTCGACCAGACCCAGAACCTGCTGTATCCCAAGAGACGCAAAGCCGAGAACGGCGAGATCGTCTATGACACAGTTGTGTGCCCCAACGCCAACCCGTGGATGGATGGCAATGAGCGTGCCATGTACAACATGCTCAAGCCCGGCGCGGTGACCTTCTACCGTGGCGTGGCCATGTCGTGGTGCTCCTACTCCTTCGTCATCCAGTGCCGCAGCTGGCTGCCTGACGAGATCGGCGGCCTCTGCTGGTTCTCACTCGAGAACCCCGGACAGAGCCCCCGCATCCCTATCTATGCCGGCGAGACTTCCCTGCCTGCCGGGTTCAATGTGTGCGGTCACTTCGGCTATAACGAGAACGCCGTGCTCTGGCACTATCGCAAGGCCAACAAACTGGCCCAGATCAGATGGGGCCTGACTAAAAAGACGGTCTATGACAATATCCTCCGCTATGAGGAGAAGGCTTTTAAAGAGCTTCCAGACATAGAGAAACAGGCTGCCCAACTGTTGAAGGATGGAAAGAAGAAAGAGGCGGTGAAACTGTTGAACCAATACACCTCCGACTTCGCCGGCGCCACCCGCCAGACCTGGCAGGAGATGGAACATAAGTTCTGGGAGATGTTCTGGACAGGATTTTAATGGAGTTAGAAGTTAGGAGTTAGAAGTTATCAGTTGTCAGTTATCAGTTAGCTGATCGCTTATTATTACCACAATGGAAAAGAAAGAGCTACGACAATATATCCGGCAGCAGAAGAAGCTGCGCACGCCGCAGGAGCTGGCGCAACAGTCTATCCGCATCATGCAGCTGTTAGCGGCGCATCCATCCTTTGTCAAGGCGCAGCGCGTGATGCTCTATGCCTCGCTGCTCGATGAGGTCCAGACCCTCGACTTTGTGAAGGAGTGGTGCCAGTACAAGCAGATCATCCTGCCTACGGTGGTGGGTGACGACATCGTGCCGGTGCTGCTCACGCCTGACGACATGATGAGGGTGGGGGAGTACGACATCCTGGAACCTACCGGCAAGCCCTACCATGGTCCCATCGACCTGATCGTGGTGCCGGGCATGGCGTTCGATCCCCACGGCCATCGGCTGGGGCGCGGCAAGGGCTACTACGACCGTTTTCTGGTCCAGTATCCGGATGTCCCGACTGTGGGTCTCTGTTTTGATTTCCAATATGTGGAGGAGATTCCTGTGGAGCCGCACGACAAAACGGTGGGTTGCGTGCTGACAGTGTGATCAGGGTTTTGCAGGATGCAAGGTGTAAACGACAATCTCCGGTTTAGTGCCGAAGCGGAAGGGGACCGTGCCGCCGCATCCTTCGCTTACATATAGCTTCTGATTTCCTTCCTGATACAGGCCGCCCCATTCTTTATAGAGCCATTGTGCCGGCGACCATTTTCCGATCTTGATCTGCGCCGCATGCGTGTGTCCAGACAACGTCAGCGCGATGCGACCATCGGGTACCACCTCCATTTTCCAATGCGCCGGATTATGATCCAACAGCAGGACAAAGGTGCTGTCGGCAATGCCTTGCATGGCTGCGGGGAAATCGACAAAAGAGTCAGTGTGCAGGCCGCCGCAGTATTCCACTCCCGCCACTGCGATGGAATCTTGTCCACGATGGATAAAACAGTGCTCGTTGCGGAGCAATGTCCAACCCAAAGCACGCTCCCGTGCGATCACTTCGGCACAGTCCTCTTTCCACAGCCCCTCTTTATGCCCGTAAACACAATAGTCGTGGTTGCCCATGACGGACATCACGCCATCGGTGGCGGTGAGCGAGCCGAGGGCCGTCATGAAGGGATCCAACTCCGAAGGATAGATGTTGACGAGATCCCCTGTGAAGACGATCAAGTCGGGTTGCATGTTGTTGACGGTCTGAACTAAGTGGTCAATGTAGTCGGTATGGTGACCATGTGTGCCCACATGGAGATCGGAAAGATGAACAACACGATACCCGTCAAAGGAGGCGGGAAGTTCTGCAACAGGCAACTCTATCTTTTTAACATTCAGATATTTCCATCCTGTCAGCATCCCATATAACATGACGACCAATACGACAACAGACAAGATAGCTCCTGTCCAGTTCAGGATGGGAAAGGCCGGATGCCACGCCAAGGCAACCAAACGACCCGTGAGGGAGCATGCCGTACATACGATTTGTTGAAGACAGAAGATCATGGCAATAAGCCAAAGGGTCATGGAGACACGAACCCCAAAAATCGACAGTATCACCAGCACTCCAAAATAGATGGTCGGTAGCCAATACAGGATCTTCCAAATGACGGCGGCGTGGCGGACAAAACTGAACCAGAGGTACAGGTCGGCAGACAACCATCCCACTAAAAACAGTATGATGAAAAGTAAAAACATACCACGAAAAATAGTTGGGTTAAAAGGAAACACTAAGTCTCTTGAAGGTGTTTGGCTTCTGCCAGGTCTCTGCGGTTTCTTCCAATGTAGGCGAAATAGAGAATCAGGTCGGTGGTGACAAGCAGACCGTTAAAAACATAGAGCCATATCACGATGTCGTAGCTGTACAACGCTTTGTGGATGATGCCGAAGATGTATCCCAAGATAATCAAGGACATGAAGAGCGGACTCTTGCCGATGACAATCTTTGTCCTCAGGGATTTGGCGATGGACACGGGCCAGCTGACTGCGAAACAGAGGAGGAACAAAACCTCCCAAATGCTGAAATTTGCCATGGTGTTGTTAATTGTTTGGACTTTTTAGAATAATGGATGAAAAACAGGGATGGGGGTCGTTATCTTTGACTTATGAGGCAGGGGAGTGGGTGATTACCGATATTTTTCTACATAATTGATGAATGCTTGATTCACGAGCCGGATGCCGCCAGGGGTGGGGTAGTGGCCGGTGAAGTACCAGTCGCCAGGATGGTTGGGGCAGGCTTTGTGCAGACCTTCCACGCTCTGGAAGACCAACTCCACGGGCGCTTCCATTCCGGCGGGGCGCAGTATCTCCACGATCTTCTGGTTGATTTCCTCCACTGTGAAGGGCTCGTAAATGGCGCGCACATGATTCTTCGTCATGGGCTCTTCTTTGCAGAGACGGTACGTCTCGTCAATGAGATGCGTCATGCCCCGTTCGTGGATCAGGGTGATGGCGGCGCGGAAGGCGCACAGCTCCTCCAGTCGCGACATGTCGATGCCGTAGTAGTCGGGGTAGCGTATCTGCGGAGAGCTTGAGACCATGACAATCTTTTTGGGATGCAGGCGGTCCAGGATCTTGAAGATACTCTCCCGCAGCGTGGTGCCGCGCACGATGCTGTCGTCTATGATGACCAGGTTGTCTTGATAGGGCTGCAAGCTGCCATAGGTGATGTCATAGACATGGGCGGCGAGGTCGTTGCGCTCGGCGTCTTCGGTGATGAAGGTCCGCAGCTTGATATCTTTCCAGATCACCTTCTCGATGCGCACGTCGTGGTTGAGGAGCCGGAAGCCGTCCGTGATGCCATAGAAGGCGGCTTCGGCAGTGTTGGGAACATAGGAGAAGACGGTGTGCGCCATGTCGCCCGCAATGGCCTTGAAGATGGGCTGTGTCAGCTGCTCGCCCAGACGTTTGCGCTCCTGATAGATGTCGCGGTCGGAGCCGCGGCTGAAATAGATGCGCTCGAAGGAACAGGCACTCAATTCTTTGGCTGGGATGATCTGCTCCAGATGGCTTTCTCCGTTCTTGCGGACAATCAGCGACTGGCCGGGTTGGAGTTCCTGAATGTCGTCTGTGGCCAGGTCGAAGGTGGTCTGGATGACGGGTCGCTCGCTGGCGAGTACCACCACCTCTTCGTCTTGATAGTAGAATGCGGGACGGATGCCCCAGGGGTCTCGCATGGCGAACATCTCGCCGGAACCGGTCATGCCGCACATCACATAGCCGCCGTCAAAATGGGGCATTGTAGTGCGTAACACATTGCCCATCTGTACGTTGTTGTCGATGTGTCGCGTGATGTCCTGGTTCTCCAGGCCTGCATTCTTGGCCTCCGTGAAGAGACGCTCCACTTCGCGGTCGAGCCGATGACCCATCAGCTCCAGCATGATGTAGGTGTCGCCAAAGATACGTGGCGATTGTCCCTGCGTGGTCAGGAGATGGAAGACCTCCTCCACATTGGTCATGTTGAAGTTGCCGCAGAGACAGAGGTTTCGGGCGCGCCAGTTGTTGCGCCGCAGGAAGGGGTGTACAAAGGTGAGCCCGCTTTTGCCTGTCGTGGAGTATCGCAGATGTCCCATGAAGAGTTGGCCGCGGAAGGAGTCGTCCATCCGCTTGAAGATCTCTGTGATGGCGTTGGTGCCTTCAGCCCGTTCGCGGAACATGTATTCGTTGCCTGGGGTCGCATCGAGGTTGACACAGGCCACACCGGCGCCCTCTTGGCCGCGGTTGTGCTGTTTCTCCATCATCAGATAGAGCTTGTCGATGCCATATCGCCAAGTGCCGTATTTCTGCTCGTAATAGTCCAACGGCTTTAGAAGGCGTACCATCGCCACGCCGCATTCGTGCTTTAGCTGTTCCATGATTATTTGTTTTTGATACAGGCTGCCATAAAGTTCATAAACAAGGGGTGCGGATGCAGCACCGTTGAGCTGTATTCCGGATGGAACTGGGTGCCGATATACCACTTCAGGGAGGGTATCTCCACGATCTCCACCAGGTTGGAGGAGGGGTTTACACCGGCACATTTCATGCCGTTGCTTTCAAACTCTTCTAAATACCGGTTGTTGAATTCGTAGCGGTGACGGTGGCGTTCTATGATGGAGGATTTGTGACCGTAGGCTTCCCAGGTCTTGCTGCCTTCCACCAGTTGGCACTCGTAACCGCCAAGTCGCATGGTGCCACCCATCTGCGTGATGTTTTTCTGCTCTTCCATCATGTCGATGACGTTGTGGGGCGTGTTGTCGTCCATCTCGCTGCTGTTGGCGTCTTTGTAGCCGAGCACGTTGCGGGCGAACTCGATGACCATCATCTGCATGCCGAGGCAGATGCCGAAGGTGGGGATGTCGTGGGTGCGGGTGTATTCGGCCGCGATGATTTTACCCTCGATACCACGTTGTCCGAAACCCGGACAGATGACGATGCCTGCCAACCCCGACAGCTTCTCGGCCACATTGTCACGCGTGATCATCTCACTGTTGATGAAGTGTGTCTTCACCTTACGGTCGTTGTAGGTGCCGGCATGGGCGAGACTCTCCAGGATGCTCTTGTAGGCATCCTGCAGGTCGTACTTGCCGACAAGGCCGATGTTGATGATGGCTTGCGCCTGCTTGCGGCGGTTGAGGAAGTCGAGCCACGGGCCCAGGTCGGGCGTCTCTCCAGGGTTCAACCCCATCTTCTTGAGACAGATGGCGTCAAGACCTTGGCGCTGCATGTTGATGGGCACCTCGTAGATGCTGGGTAGGTCTTGGCTTTGGATGACCGCATCCACTTCCACGTTGCAGAAGTGGGCGACCTTCATCCGAAGCTCTTGGCTAAGCTCATGCTCCGTGCGCAGCACCAGCACTTCCGGCTGAATACCCAGTCCCTGTAGCTGCTTGACGCTCGTTTGCGTGGGCTTGGTCTTCAGCTCGCCGGCTGCGGCCAGATAGGGTACATAGGTGAGATGTACATTCAAGGCTCTTTGCGGACCCAGCTCCCAGCGCAACTGACGGATGGCCTCCAGGAAGGGCTGACTCTCGATGTCTCCGATGGTGCCACCAATCTCAGTGATCACAAAGTCGAAATGTTCCTTGGTGGCGTTAAGAAGGATTCGCCGTTTGATCTCATCGGTGATGTGCGGTACCACCTGGATGGTCTTGCCAAGGTAGTCGCCCCGGCGTTCGCGCTCGATAACACTCATGTAGATGCGGCCCGTGGTCACACTGTTGTCGCGGGTGGTCTGTATGCCCGTGAACCGTTCATAATGGCCGAGGTCAAGGTCGGTCTCCATGCCATCCATCGTCACATAGCACTCGCCGTGCTCGTAAGGGTTCAGTGTCCCTGGATCGATGTTGATGTAAGGGTCGAATTTCTGGATGGTGATTTTGTATCCGCGCGTTTGGAGCAGTTTGCCCAGCGAGGCTGAGATGATCCCTTTCCCTAAGGATGAGGCCACACCTCCCGTGATGAAAATGAATTTTGTGTCCATTGAACCTTGCTTTAAAAAAATGGCGAAGATACAAAAAAAATCATCATGTGTGATGTTTTCCATCAAACCATATATCAATCGTAAAAACTATCAGAGACTTTCCATCGCCATCATCGCCGTGGTGCTGATTATGGTGAGACTGTAAGGAAAGGTTGTGTATTTTTGCCGTCGGAAAAATATAAAAAAAGATATGAAAAAGATTATCATCATGCTTTCATTATGTGCACTGTTCTTTGGATGCACAAGGGAATACGGCGGTGTTCCCACAACCAAAAACTATCCCATCAGCGGTCCTTTCACCGGTCTTGATGTGAGCAACGCTTTCCAAGTGACGGTGAGCGACGAAGTGACGGATGTAGTCGTTACCGTGGGCGAGTTGGCTCACGACAGAGTGTATGTGAGTGTTGTCGATGGCAAATTGCGAATCGGCTTCAAACCCAACACAAGATACAAAGGAGAGGCTATTGCCATCATTCCCGCCAATGCCAATCTGCGCGAGCTCGACCTTAGCGGGGCATCATCGTTTTCGGGTAATCTTAGAGGTGAAGAAGTGGAAATAGACCTTTCTGGCGCCTCGACGTATCGGGGTGCGGTAGAAGCCACAGAGATTGAAGTGGACCTTTCTGGCGCATCGGATGCTTTCATCAGCGGCTCTTGTCAGAACAAGATGGATATGGACCTTAGCGGTGCCAGCACCCTAAAGGCGGCCAATCTTAGCACTCAGTCTGTGCATGGAGAGATGAGTGGTGCTAGCGATGCCGATGTCACCATCTGCACCGAACTGAAGGTGGAGCTCAGCGGGGCCAGTACCCTCACCTACGGAACCGTGTCCGATGAGTGCAATCCCATGATCGAGTGTCCTGCATCTGGCGCTTCAACGATCAATCATAGAAGATAGTAGTTGTATTTTCTATCCAGAAATCCAAACAACACCTTCGTAGGAGGTGCTCCTGCCAAGAAGCTCAAGGATTCAGAGAATGATACTTTGTGCTGACCCGCTGAGATAAAAATATTTTCACAAGTCAACTCGTATCGTATCTCAGATTAAGGTGTCGGTGTTTTCATTCTCCACATTAGGAATCAGCCGTTTCACGGGTTTGAAGTCGTAGAAGAATCGGCTGGCAATGACACGGATGACCGTATAGGTGGGGATGGCGATGAGCATACCCACCACGCCGCCGATATGTCCAGCGATGAGCAGTACGACAAATATCTCCAATGGACTGGCTTTGATGCTGGTGGAGTAGATGAGCGGCTGGTAGATGAAGGCATCCACCAGCTGGGTGGCCAGCATGATGCATAGGACAATCAAGGCGAAGAGCCAGATGTTCACGCCCAGGCCGATGCCGGCACCATATTTCAAGATGACGCAGAGCACGACGCCGATCACTTCGCCGATGAGCGGTCCCACATACGGGATGATGTTCAGCAGGCCCGCGATGAAGGCGATACCGAAGGCATAGTTGAAACCGACACGGGCGATGAGCCATAGCCCGAGTCCGTTGAGCACCACCACACCAAGAATCTCGATAATCAGTCCCACAAAATAGCGGGAGAGCAAACGCTCAATGTCCAAGATGGTCTTTTTCACTCTCTCTTCGATGGCGTCAGGGACCAAGGCCCCTATGATACGTCCGAAGAGCGTGTCGTCCTTGATGAAGAAGAAGGAGATGAAGATGACGGAGAAGAGTCCGACAGCGATGCCCGCCACGGCGGAGGCCACCGAACCGAGTATGCCTGAAATGTTCGACAAGTCAAGCACTTCAGAGATTTTCTGGATTAACAACTGTACTCCGTCAAAGTCTTCGCCAACCCACGGGAGCACTTGGATGATCCAGCCGTTGACCTCGTCTAGGAGATTGTAGTGCCCGGAGGAGTCCTGGGCATTCATGGAAGAAGCTTCCCCAACGATGTTGGTGACCACGGGGACTACCTGTATGACCAGCAGGAACAAAAGGGCAAAGATGATGACGAGCGTGATGATCGACAAAACCGCGTCCGGCGCCGGCTTTCCTTTGATTTTAATGCGTCTAAGCAGGTGCAATACCGGCTGTCCAATCAGGGAGACCACGAAGGCCAGGAGGATGTAGGCCAGCACACTGCTAAAATAATAGCACGTCACGGCGACCAAAGCGATGGCGCCAAGGATGATGATATATCGGGCTAGTCTGTCAACACTTCGTTCTTTTTCCATATTCAGAAAAGGTTAATCCAGTTAAAAACAAAGTGCAAATGTACAAAAATTCAGATTTTTTGTGATATGTAACCAAAACTTTTGCATTTTTGCAAATTATCAAAAATACAATCAATATGAAAAAAAACACAAAAATCTGGCTCGCAATTTCGGGCATTCTCCTCGTGGTTTTAGGCATCTTGTGTATCATAAAACCTGAGGCAACACTGTTCACTGCCGCATGGATCATTGGCTGTTTCACGCTCTTTACGGGTATTTTCAAGATGGTCTTTGCCCTCAGGACTGAGCGTTTTCTTCCTAATAGCGGAACGCGCGTGCTGTCGGCTTTACTGCAGATTCTCATAGGAGTTTTGTTCCTCTGCAACAACTTTTTTGTGGCCATCTCCCTTCCCATGGTCTTCGCCTTGTGGGTGCTTACAGAGGGCGTCATCATTGCCATCCTGAGCTTTGACTACAAGAAGGCTGGTTTCACTTCCTGGTGGACGCTGTTTATTCTCGGCATCGCAGCCACGATCCTCGGCGTTTTGGGACTGTATCATCTGCAGGCTACCGGCAACATCTTGGCGATCTTGATCGGCATCGCCATTATCGCACTGGGTGTCGCCTACCTTGCCGCTTTAAGAGGTATCCATCGTTTCGATAAAGAAATTGGAAAGGTGAATGCCAATATTAAAGAAATGATGCAGTAAGCGTGAAGATTTTTCCGCTCATCATAAAAAAACCGCAGCCCGAAAGCTGCGGTTTTTTTGTGTCGTGACAAACTTCATAACACCTTTAGATGGTCGGCTCGCTTCCGGAGTCTTGAGAGCCCGTTGGCGTGGTCGGTTTATTGTTGTTGTCATCGTTGTACTCGGTTTTCTTCTTGATGAACTTGCGAATCACAAAGATGAGTGCTCCGAAGAGTACAACCAAAAGTGCTGCAAAGAAAGTCTCAAATTGCGATCCGAACTCACCGGCCAGTCTTCTTAAGAATTTCTTGAAATGTCCAACGTTGTCCACAGACACTTCCACGATCACCTCTCCTGACGCTACAGGTCTGCCTACGCCAATGCAATCCTTGTTATCGAACAGCTCTATTTCAGCGCTGACATTGAATGTACCCTCTTGTTTCGGTGTTAAAACAAACGTTTTCTCTACGCCCGTAGCGACAATCGGCACAATGATGGATTTTGGCTCAACCTCGAACTCGGGTGCGTTGGGCGTAATGCGAGCATAGGTGGCATTAACAGAAGAAAAGACAACAGTGTCATGAGCCATTTTGTTATTTTCTTTCGGCTGATATTTTTCAGCCTCTTTCTCTTCCCCGATCCAAATTTTCAGTTTGGTCGTTTCCTCAAGCGTCATTTTTTCCTGGGTGACGGTGGAAATCGCTTTGTAGTCTTTAGCAGTGTCTGAAGGGCTGGATGTCGCCACAACGGGTTCATCGGAAGAGACCTCATTGTTCTCACCGGAAACACCCACTTCGGGTTCGTCAACGACAGTTGTGTTATCTTCATTATCCCCAGAGGGCTCCACGATCTCTTCTGAGCCTACCACTTCTTCCTCCTTGGGGGTCGTAGGGCCACATCCGACCATGAAAAGAATTAAAAAAGCTGCGAAGAGAATTCTCTTCACATAACTGAACATGTTTACGTTTAATTTTATCATGATAGAAATATTATAAGATTGACAAAAACTGATTATAACCTAATTTGACACAGGTTCTTTAACGTTATGATCTATTTTTTGTTACAATATATCTGCATTTTGTCTTTCCCCTTTTGCCATAAGCGTATCCCTATATTTTGTTTACTTTTGCCGCTTGAAAAATCATTGATGAATGCTTTTGCATCTTTGACATTAAAAAAATACCGATGAAGAAGTATAAAACCACCATCATCCTCTTTGCTCTGTTTGAGATCATCGCCGTGTCGCTGTGGCTGGCAACGGGAAATCTTTTTTTCCTGCTCAACTTCACCTACATCGGTCTCTGCATCGGGATCGGCGGGTTCTTGCAAGCGGCGGGTAAGAAATACGCTCGCGAGTTTGTCCAGTTTGGCGTTGGCGCCTATATACTCGTCTTTCTCGGCCTGATCTGCAAGGAGAACATGCAGATTGAGGGTCTCTGGTACTACCTGCTTTCCGGTGTGGTGGGCGCGGGCGTGTTGCATTATGCCATCGCCAAGATCTTCGGTCCGTTGCTTTTTGGTCGCGGCTGGTGCGGCTACGCGTGCTGGACGGCCATGATCCTCGACCTGTTGCCCTACAAGCAACCACAGGGACCGAGAAAGAAGATTGGCTACATCCGCTACATCGTTTTCGTGCTGTCGCTGGTGCTCGTCCTGCTGCTGCTCCATGTCGGGAAGGCCACCGCACACAACCTCTTCGTGTTGTTCCTGGTCGGCAACCTGGTCTATTATGCGGTCGGCATCATCCTTGCCGCGGCTTTCAAAGACAACCGCGCATTCTGCAAGTACATCTGCCCGATCACCGTCTTCCTCAAGCCGATGAGCTACTTCTCCCTGCTCCGCATCCGTTGCGATGAGGAGAAGTGCATCCATTGCGGCAAATGTCTGCAGGTCTGCCCGATGGAGGTGGAGGTGAACAATGACTCCCGCAAGCGCAAAAACGCCACGGAGTGCATTCTGTGCCAAAAATGCAAGAAAGAGTGCCCCGTGAAGGCGTTACGATAAAAACTGTCTAAAGCATTCATGATGATCAAATTCGAAAAATTCCTGACCCTTTTCATCGGCATCGGCGCAGTGGGCCGTGCTCGCCTGCGGCATCATCCTGATGCTCTGGATCGTCCTCGAATGGTGGGTCTGGGGCTTCAACGCCATCAGCAACCTCTATTTCGTGTTAGGACTGGCGGAAACTGTGGCAGCGTTATTTTGTTTAAGCCAACAGCCAACAGCTAAAAGCTAATAGCCAACTACTAATTAATAACTAATAATTTCTAACTACTAACTACTAACTACTAACTTCTAACTACCAACTGCTTGCCTCCATGGCCAACCACATCACCGTCATCCGCATCTTCTGCAGTGTCGCTCTCTTGTTCTGCGCGGCGCTATCTCCATGGTTTTATGTGCTCTACATCACCGCAGGCGTTTCCGACATGGCTGACGGGTGGGTCGCGCGCAAAACGAACACGGTCAGCGAGTTCGGCTCCAAATTAGACACTGTGGCGGACATCCTCTTCGTTGTGGTTTGTCTGGTCAAGTTGCTGCCGGTCCTGCACCTCCCCGTTTGGATTTACGTCTGGGTCGCCGTCATCGCCTGCATCAAAGTATTCAACATCATTTACGGCTATGCTGTTCGGAAGCAGTTCTTAGCCGACCACAGTATTCTGAACAAAGTCACGGGTGCGCTGCTGTTTGTCCTTCCGCTGACATTGTCCGTCATCGATGTGAAATACAGCGCAGCGGTGGTTTGTGCTGTGGCAACGGTCGCTGGAATACAAGAAGGAGTTCGAGTAAAATGAAGCATTTCAAGTAAATAGTAGAACAATTAGAGACGCAAAAGCTTACGTCTCTACCAAATTCGGACACCTTTCAAGAAGGAATTCCAGGTGGAGTTCTTCCGCATCTTCGATTTTTCAGAAAATCACATCCTTTGCATTTTCAACACGATGTACATGGTGTGGGAATCACCGTCTTGGACCTCAGACTCAGTATGTGTGAGAACCATGAAATTCTTGTCGAGGGTTTCGATAAAATAGTTTTGGGATCCAAAATCGTCGGTCATTGT
>JAFZZT010000038.1 GCA_017615595.1 Bacteroidales bacterium | reverse complement strand
TATTCACAACAACAGATAAACAGATAAACAATTAAACAAATAAACATCAAAAACAATGGCAAAAGAAATTAAATATAACTGGGAAGCCCGCGAGGGTTTGAAGAAGGGTGTTGACGCATTGGCCAACGCCGTAAAAGTGACCTTGGGACCTAAAGGTCGTAACGTCATCATCGACAAGAAGTTCGGTGCACCGCAAATCACGAAGGACGGTGTTACCGTGGCCAAAGAGATCGAGTTGAAGGAGCCCATCGAGAACATGGGTGCACAGATGGTGAAGGAGGTTGCCTCCAAGACCAACGACCAGGCTGGCGACGGCACCACCACCGCCACCGTGTTGGCACAGGCCATCTTCAACACCGGCTTGAAGAACGTCACTGCCGGCGCCAACCCGATGGAGCTGAAACGCGGTATCGACAAGGCCGTGGCTGCCATCATCGAGAACCTCAAGAGCCAGTCTGTGGAGATCAACGACAGTCATGAGAAGATCGAGCAGGTCGCTTCCATCTCCGCCAACAACGATCCCGAGATCGGCAAGGTGATCGCCGAGGCTATGCAGAAGGTCAAGAAAGAGGGTGTCATCACCATCGAAGAGGCCAAAGGCACCGAAACCAACGTCAAGATTGTCGAGGGCATGCAGATCGACAGAGGCTATATCTCTCCTTACTTCGTGACCGACACAGAGAAGATGGAGACCGTCTATGAGAATCCTTTCATCCTCATCTACGACAAGAAAATCAGCAACATGAAGGAGTTCCTGCCTATCCTGGAGAAGGTGGTCCAAACGGGTCGTCCGTTGTTGATCATCTCCGAGGATGTGGACAGCGAGGCATTGGCCACCTTAGTGGTCAACAGACTGCGTGGCGGTCTGAAGATCGTGGCTGTGAAGGCTCCGGGCTTCGGTGACAGAAGAAAAGAGATGTTGGAAGACATCGCCATCCTGACTGGTGGCACGGTCATCTCCGAGGAGAAGGGCTTCAAGTTGGAGGATGCTGACATCACCATGTTAGGCACGGCCGAGAAGATCACGGTGGACAAGGAGAACACGACCATCGTGAGCGGCAAGGGCGACAAAGACATGATTGCCGGACGTATTGCCCAGATCAAATCCCAGATCGAGAAGACCACTTCCGACTACGACCGTGAGAAGTTGCAGGAGCGTCTTGCCAAATTGGCAGGCGGTGTGGCAGTCATCTACGTGGGTGCCGCTTCCGAGGTGGAGATGAAAGAGGCCAAGGACCGTTATGATGACGCTTTGCACGCCACCCGTGCCGCCATCGAAGAGGGTATCATCCCTGGCGGCGGTGTCGCTTACATCCGCGCCATCGCCAGTCTCAAGAACCTCAAAGGCGAGAACGAAGACCAGAAGATCGGCATCGACATCGTGCGCCGCGCACTGGAAGAGCCGCTCCGTCAGATTGCCAACAACGCTGGCAAGGAGGGTTCCGTCATCGTCAACGCCGTCATGAAGGGCAAGGGCGACTACGGCTACAACGCTCGTCTCGACCAGTTCGTCAACATGATCGAGGCTGGTGTCATCGACCCGACCAAGGTGTCCCGTGTGGCCTTAGAGAACGCCGCCTCCATCGCCGGCATGCTGCTGACGACCGAGTGCGTGCTCTCCGAGATCAAGGAAGAGACTCCTGCTGCGCCCATGGGCGGCATGAATCCCGGAATGGGAGGAATGTACTAATCAGTTAAGAGTTAAGAGTTAAAAGTTAAGAGTTATGAGTTCGTCGGCACTTGGTGGCGACGGAGAAATGGCAAGGGCTTCCGGAAAGGAGGCCCTTTTTTAGTTGTCAGTTGTCAGTTTGAAGTTAGAAGTTAGAAGTGATTTTTGTTTACCGTTTACAGTTTACTGTTTAAAGAAGGTTTGAGGGTTGTCAAGCGATTTGAGGAAAACACAGTGATTAGTGATCAGTTGCGCCAATCTCCTAATCTCCTCCCTTCTCCTCCCTTCTCCTCTTCTAATCGCATAATCGTCTAATCGAATAAACCCTCAACCTTTTAACCTTTTTAACCTTTCATCCTCTCTCCCCATCACCTCACCTCATATCAGAATATTTACTATTTTTGCACACGTTTTCAGAACACAGACAAAAAAGAATTATGAACATCGTTAAGCCCTCTATTCCAAAAGGAACGCGCGACTTCACCCCTACTGAGATGATGCGGCGCAACTACATCTTCGACACAATACGTTCCGTCTTTCACGAGCATGCCTACCTGCCTATCGAGACACCCTCGATGGAGAATCTCAGCATCCTGATGGGCAAATACGGCGAGGAGGGCGACCGTCTTCTATTCAAGATTCTCAACTCCGGCGACTTCACGAAAGGCGTTGACTTCAGCGATGCCGAGAAGTCCGTCAACAAGCTGGCCACGGAGATCTGCGAGAAGGGGTTGCGTTACGACCTGACCGTGCCCTTCGCCCGTTTCGTGGTGCAGCACCAGAACGAGATCACCTTCCCCTTCAAGCGGTACCAGATGCAGCCCGTGTGGCGCGCTGACCGTCCGCAGAAGGGCCGTTACCGCGAGTTCTACCAGTGCGATGCCGACATCATCGGCAGCAACGCCCTCCTGAACGAGGCCGAGTTGATGGAGATCACCGACGAGATCTTCACCAAGTTCGGCATCAGCGTGACCATCAAGGTCAATAACCGCAAGATCCTCTCCGGCATTGCCGAGATGATCGGGGCGCCCGAGAAGATGGTCGATTTCTGCACCGCCATGGACAAGCTGGACAAGATCGGACGCGAGAACGTCTGCGCCGAGATGGTGGAGCGCGGCATCAGTGAAGAGGCCATCGGCAAGCTGGACGCCATCTTCAACATGACCGGCATGAGCACCCAGGAGAAATTAGACATGTTGGGAAATCTACTTGCGGGCAGCGAGATCGGTCTGAAGGGCATTGAAGAGGTGCGCACGATGCTGAGCTACACCCAAGAGATGGGATTACAGAGCAACATCGAGCTGGACATCACCCTGGCGCGCGGACTCAACTACTACACCGGTGCCATCTTCGAAGTCAAGGCCAACGACGCCGCCATGGGCAGCATCTCCGGCGGCGGACGCTACGACAACCTGACGGGCATCTTCGGACTCAAGAACATGTCGGGCGTGGGCATCTCCTACGGTGCCGAGCGCATCTACGACGTGCTCAACGAACTCAACCTCTTCCCCGACAACATCCTCAACCCTGTCAAGGCTCTCTTCATCAACTTCGGAGGCGAGGACGAGCTCTACGCCCTGCGCGCGCTGCGGGCACTGCGCAAGGCCGGCATCGCCGCCGAGATCTATCCCGACAACGCCAAGATGGGCAAACAGATGACCTACGCCAACAACAAAGGCATCCCCTTCATCATCATGGCCGGGGAGAACGAAAGAAACAGCAAGACATTAACAATCAAAGATATGACCAGCGGAACTCAAGAATCTCTTCCGCTAGACAAAGTACTGGACAAGCTGACCTCCTGCTAGTCAGATCTTGCAATTATACCCATCATGAGCACCACAGACCCCAAAGAGAAACGGAAGTCGCAATTCTTCAAGAAGCTGCGTTACTGGTTCAAAAGGCTGGCACAACTCACGCAGTTGAAGGAGGACACCGACTATGAGGCTACCATCGACAACATCACGAAGAGTGTCGCTTTCCAGGGCATGAACCTCTGGATTCTCTTCTTTGCCATCATCGTCGCTTCAGTCGGGTTGAACGTCAACTCCACAGCCGTCATCATCGGCGCCATGTTGATCTCGCCGCTCATGGGACCTATCAACGGTCTGGGTCTGGCCATCGGCACCTTTGACGGAGAGCTGATGCGCAAGTCGTTGACAAATCTGGTCATCATGGTGGTCATCAGCTTGTTAGCTTCCAGCCTGTACTTTCTGATCTCTCCCTTGAGCGATGCTCAATCGGAGCTCTTGGCGCGTATCAACCCGACCATTTACGATGTCTTCATCGCTTTCTTTGGCGGTTCGGCAGGCATCGTGGCACTGACGCGCAAAAACCAGCCTATGACTGTCATCGCCGGCGTGGCCATCGCCACCGCCTTGATGCCGCCCCTCTGCACGGCTGGCTACGGACTCGCCACCTTCCAGTTCCGCTTTTTCTTCGGCGCCCTCTATCTCTTCTTCATCAACTCCTTCTTCATCGCCCTCTCCACCTTCCTATTTGTACGTTATCTGGGCTTCCCGCAGACCAAATATGATGAGAAACGAGCCACCGCCGTCAAGCGGATCATCACCATATTCACCATCATCGTCATCATCCCGAGTCTCATCGCGGCCATCAACATGATCCGCGAAACCGCTTTCCATACACAAGCCAAGAAGTTTGTCACGGAGATACAGGAGACACCCTATTTCACCAACCGACAGGTCTTCAACGTGGATCGCCAGTTCAACCGCAGCGAGCCCGTCATCACCATGTCTGTCGTTGGCGCCCCTCTCTCCTCCGCTGACATCACCGAGATCCAGCAGACCATGCGCACCGACTACGGGCTGAAGACCTCCAAGCTCGTCATCAAGCAGACGGGCGAGACCATTGACATCACCAAGCAGAATGAGATCATTGAGAACATGCTCGACAAAAAAGACGAGGTGATACGGCAACAGGACTCCGTCATCGAAGCGCTGCATTCCAAGATGAGCAACATGGAGCAATCCCAGGCGCTCTCTGCGCAGATTGCCAAGGAGTTATACGTACAATATCCTGATTTAGAATCTTTTGCCATGGAGAGCATCTTCTATTCCAACCCGCAGACGGGTCATAACGAGACCATCCCGACCATCTATCTGAGATGGAAAGACGGCGGCCTGCACAAACAGTCTGAGGAGGCTATTGTGAAGTGGCTGAAGGTGCGGCTGGAGGTTGACGATTTGAAAGTAATCCACTAATCAGTTATGGAGAAGCATTTCCTGCCGATCACGAAGAAGGAGTTAGACTATCTGCACTGGGACTATGTGGATGTCATCCTGGTGAGCGGGGATGCATACGTGGACCATCCCTCCTTCGGGCCGGCGGTCATCGGGCGTGTCCTGGAGCGGACGGGCCTGCGCGTGGCCATCCTTCCACAGCCCAACTGGAAAGACGACCTCCGAGACTTCAAGAAGTTAGGGGTCCCGCGCCTCTTCTTCGGCGTCACGGCGGGCAACATCGACTCCATGCTGAACCACTACACCGCCATGAAGCGGCTGCGGCACGACGATGCCTATACCGCGGGCGGACAGGCGGGGTTCCGTCCCGACTACGCCACCGTCACCTACACGAAGATCCTGAAGCAGCTCTTCCCCGAGGTGCCCGTCGTCATCGGCGGCATCGAGGCCTCCATGCGGCGGCTGTCGCACTACGACTACTGGAGCGACACCCTCAAGCCCAGCATCTTGGTGGAGAGTGGCGCCGACATCCTGGTCTATGGCATGGGCGAGCGCCCCATCCTGGCCATCGCGGAGTTGCTGAAGCGTCCCGACTGGCGCAACCACCTGTCTGAGCAACGGCAGATCGGCTTCCTCACTGACGACATCGCCCCCTATCAGAGCGAAGAACCTATCCTGCTGCATTCGCTGGCGGCGGAGCTGAAAGACAAGCGCAAATATGGAGACGACTTCGTCCAGTTCGAGCGGGAAACCAACAAGCGGGAGCAGCGCACGATGATACAGCCGCATGGCGACCGTTATGTGGTGATGCGTCCGCCCTACCCTGTTGCCACCGAGGCAGAGATGGACAGTTTCGCCCTCTTCGACCGGATGATGAACGCGCCGCATCCCAAATACCTCAAGCGGGGACCCGTGCCCGCCTTCGAGATGATCAAGAACTCCATCACCATCCACCGGGGCTGTTTCGGAGGATGCAGCTTCTGCGCCATCGCCGCGCACCAGGGCAAACAGATCTCCTCCCGTTCCGATGCCTCCATCATAGCCGAGGCCGAGGACCTCATCGGACGCGACTATTTCAAGGGGCACATCTCCGACCTCGGAGGCCCCTCCGCCAACATGTTCCGGATGGAGGGTCGCGACTTGGCCAAGTGCCACGCCTGCGCCCGCCCCTCGTGTCTGCACCCTAAGATCTGTCCCAACCTCCATCGCGACCATCGGCCAGCCCTCCATCTCTACCAGAAAGTCAGCAAGCTGAAAGGCGTCAACCATATCACCATCGGCAGCGGCATCCGCTATGAGTTGTTGCTGAACGAAGACGGCCAAGACCCCACCGCCGCCGCCTATCTGCACGAGCTGGTGGACCATCACGTCTCGGGACGACTGAAGGTGGCTCCGGAGCATACCGACCCCGAAGTGGTCAGGCTCATGCGCAAACCCGAGTTCAGCAAGTTCCTGACATTCATGAAACTCTTCCGGAAGGAGAACGAACGCTGCAGCAAGAACCAGCAGCTCATCCCCTATCTCATCTCGGCACATCCCGGCTGCACATTGGACAAGATGTCGGAGCTGAGCAAGATCGCGCGCGAGCATCATCTGCTGACCGACCAGGTGCAGACCTTCACGCCCACGCCCATGACTTACGCCACCGCCATCTACTATCTGGAATACGACCCCTACACCGGCAAGCCCGTCCATGTGGCCAAGAGCGACAAGGAACGCCGCGACCAGCACGCCTTCTTCTTCCCGAAGCGTCCGGTCTCACCCAAGAAAAACCGAAAATAGGATGCCCTGCTATTCCGCGGGGCCAAACTCCTGATCTCCCAGCTTCACGCACTGCCTGTAGGCGGCCGTATCACCCAAGATCTTATAGCACTTCAGCTCGCTCTGCCAAAGATCCCAGAACAACGGCATGGATTTATTCAGGAACTCATAACATTGTATAGCCTTGTCATACTGTTTGGCATTCTCGTATGCCTGACCTTGCAAAAACAGGTACATGGGATCATCGCCCGTATAGAGAATCAGGCTGTTGATGGTCTCCTCGGCGCCTGCCGCGTCTCCCTGCGCATAGTAATAGTGCAACTTGTGGAAGAGCAGGTGGCGCGGGTCCATTTGATCGCCCAGCCCCTCCATCTTCGCAATGAAGGTCTTGGGATTATGCTGATAGAGGTTCACGATATAGAGCTGGTAAAAGAGCGGATAATCCTTCAATTGCTCCTGGTGCTGTTCCAACGTCTTGACAGCCTCCAGGTGCTTGCCCGCTGCGGTCAGCTCCTCCGCCTCGCGCAACCACTGCGCCTCACTGTCGGGATTGGTCTGCAACAAGAGATTGTACAGCATGTTGTACTTGATATTATCTGACAAATTGGCACCCAGACTATACACATAACAATCCTCCACCATGATTTTCCCATCAACCGTATCTAATTGACAATCATAAAAATCCACTATGTAGTTGTTATAGATCCTGAAAACGGCATGATGACCATTGTCATCCAAGTAATAGCGGACGAAAGCAAAGTCGCCACCGTCATCCAAAGCACGCACCACCTGATCGCCCAGCTGCAGCGCATGCTCAAAGTAAGCCTGGCCACCCTCCACGTCAAAACCGCTATAGACGATAGAGTTGTCCGATATCAACATCTTGATATGCGCTTTGTCCATCGCATCATTCAAAGCGGAGGCATCGCCCATCTCCAGTCTGTGAACTAGTGTATGGGCAAAGCTCAGGACCGCCTGCTCGTTCAGCTCCACGGCGGTTTTCACCTCCTGCGAAGACTCCTTTTGCTTGCAGGCCGCCGTCATCAAAGCCAGCAGGATGACAAGAGAAAGGACGATATAGGAAGATTTTTTCATATCCATTTGATCATCAATTATTTGTTAAGCAATGAAACGTATGAATAGATGGGATAATGGTCAGAGACATCCATATCCGTACAGATGGTGTGTCCAAAGTCGTTGTAGAATTTGGAATGGATGATATAGTCGATGCGGTAAGACGGGAAGACGCCGCCCTTGTAGGTAACGCCGGTGCCTTTGCCGCTGGAGCGGAAAGAGTCCTTGAAACCATGGGCAATTTTGAAATAGCTGTACGATTCCGGCGTGTCGTTGAAGTCTCCGCAGATGATGACTGGCGAGGCGCAGGTGTCGATATGGGCCCGTACGCTGCGCGCCTGTTCCTGACGTTGTTCAAATGCCAGGCCGATCTTTTTATAGAGTTTCACCATCTTCTCATTCAGCTGGCCATCCTCATTGTCGTTGTGCAGGATAGCCTCGCCATCGGCATAATCGTTCTGGTTGATATGGAAGGAGCTCAGATGCACGTTGTACACCCGCACCGTGTCCCCATTGTAACGGATATCCACATACATCGACTTGTTAGAGGAGCTGTCGCTCATCTCCACCACCCCGCAATCCACAATTCGGTAGGCGCTGAACACGGCCAGACCGAACTGGTAGCCAAGGCGGTTTTCAGAGGGCAGATTGAGCTGGAAATTGCGCGGGCTGTCCGGGAGGCCCAAAGCCTTGAGGATCTCCTGGGTCACATCCAAGCCTCGTTTATTCTTCTTGTCGTAGCAATATTCTTGCAGACAGAGGATATCGGGTTTCTCTTTCTTCAGGAACGCTATGATTCTCTTGGCATCTTGGGGATAGGTTTCGGCATAAATATTGAAATCATGCACATTGAAACTCATGATCTTCAAGCAGTTGGCGCAAGTCTCAGGTTTCTCCATCGCCCGCAGCTGAAAATGGCGGTCGATGTTGTTCACATTCAGTATTAGCATGAGTGCGAAAACGATAGACCAGCGATAGTCCACGGGGATCCAGATGATAAGCAGGATAAAGTTGGCGATAACGATATAGGGGAACAGCAGACCGCAATAGGCGATCATCGTGGAGAGGGAGGGCGGGATCACTTTAGCCAGCAGAGATAAGAACAGTGCTCCCAAGGCTGTCACCGAGGCCAGCATCAGCAAGGCTTTGCCAATCCATTTAAATATGCCGAATCTTTTTGAGCTCATGATTTATTAGACTGATGAAACAGAAAATCCTTCTCCTCTTCCGTCAATGAAGCATAACCGTTGGCAGAGATCTTGTCCAGGATCTCATCGACCCGTTGACGGTCGGCTGTTTTGCGTTCATTGTAATCTTCATCGCTGATAGGGCGGCCACTCTCCTGGGAGACGTAGAACTTCTTCTTGGCTTTGTTGATCCAAGAGGTGCGGAAGGGGTTGTTCCCGCGAGAGTTCCGGTTGCCATTGCGCCACAGCAGAATCAGGATGAGGCCCACCAGCATACCGCTGAGGTGGGCGAAGTACGCCACGCCGTCTCCCGTGCCGGCCACACCGTAGATCAACTCCAGCGCACCATAGATGACCACGAACCATTTGGCTTTGATGGGGAACAGGAAATAGATGTATATCTCGGCATTCGGGAAGAGCATACCGAAGGCGAGCAGCAGGGCGAAGACAGCCCCGGAGGCGCCCACCAAGTTAAACTGGTTCAGGATGGCCTCCTTGCTGCTGACGACATTGTTGATCACGTCTTGCAGCGCACTGGGCGAGTGCTCCAGATAAGCCAGGGTCTGCTGCAATGCCTCGGCACTCAGGTATTTGCCATTGGCTTGGGTTGCCAACACCCGGAAACTATCAAGGGAGGGATCGGCCAGGAACTGATCCATGAGGGCAATGGTAGGATGAATCTGGAAGAAGATGACCAGATAGTGCATCATGCCCGCGCTCATGCCGGTGATGAAATAGTAGAGCAGGAACCGTTTGGTGCCCCATGCATTCTCCACGGCGGCGCCGAACATCCAGAGAGCAAACATGTTGAAGAAGAGATGGCCGAAGTTGGCGTGCATGAACATGTAGGTGATGGGCTGCCACGGCTGGAACAGCTGGGAAGAGAAATAGTGCATCCCCAGCCAACGATCCAAATCCACCAGCCCGGTACGCTGGAAGACAACCGTCGCCAGGAACAGCAGCACATTGATTATAAGCAGGTTCTTCACCCCTGTCGGCAGTATGTTAAAACCGCCCATTCGTATCTGGCCTTGTTGCATAAGCGAAAGTATCAAGTTAATATTCTGATAAACATGGCATTACGTTAAGAAACCATTTTTATTTCAGAGGCTGCAAAGATAGTAAAAAATGCTATCTTTGCGGCTATGATTTTTAACATCTCCGTGCCAGTGTCCAAGAGCATAGTGATCAGAGAGTTGATCAGAGACTATGTCCATACGGGAATCGTCCACCGCGTATGGCCGGACTCATGCACGGACATATTGGTCACCGCACAGGCGTTGAGAACGATCCGCAAGCATGTCAAGTCAAAAGAGCAAATCGTGGTGGACGTGCAGGACTGCGGGTCGGCCTACCGTTTTCTGCTGCCCATCTTGGCAGGCACGCCTGGGGAGTGGCTGCTCACCGGCACCCCGCGACTGCTGCAACGGCCCATCGAAGAGCTGGTTGACACGTTGGTAAATGCCGGGGCAGACATCTCGCGACAACCTGACGGACTGCACATCCACGGGAAGAAGCTGCGCATCAGGACGGTCACCATCGACTGCTCCCGCACCAGCCAATACGCCTCTGCGCTGTTGCTGGCGGCGCCGCTGCTGAAGCTGCGCACCATGCGCATCACCCCCAAGGAGGTCCGTTCTTCCAGCTATATCGACCTTACGCAGCAGTTCACCCGCGGCCAAGTCAGGATTTTCGGGATGCCATACAGAAAAAAGAAGATTGGGCTTTACGGCGACTGGAGTGCCGCCGTTTTCTGGTACGCCCACGCCCTACTTCATCGCAAAACAATGGAGCTCATGGGTCTCTCCCTGCCTTCCCCGCAAGGCGACTCCATCATAGCGCGATGGTTCGAGCAGCTGGGTATGGAGAGCCAAGCAACAGAGCCCTGGGTGACCATCACCCCTAAGACTGAGTTACCTTCTGCCGCGGTGACCTTCGATGTGGCTGACCATCCCGACACGGTGCCGGTGATGGCCGTCCTGGCCGCTTTGCTGCCCGCTGACATCACCTTCCGGCACACCCGCAACCTGCAATACAAAGAGTCGGACCGTATCCAGCATCTGGCGGAACAGCTTTGCGAATTTGCCGACATAGAGGTAGGAGAAGACCATTTCCGGGTGGCGGGCCGCCCCGACAGCCGGGAACGGATGGCGGGCTGCTGTTTCAGAACATGGCACGACCACCGGCTGGCCATGGCCTTCCTGCTGGCAGTCGGCCCTGACAACTTGGACGACACAGAATGCTTGGACAAATCGTACCCGGAATTTCTGTATCATATAAAGCATAGCACGAAGCTGGTACAATCATTTTAGGCGAGAAAGTTTTGGCCTTTCAACAAGAGCGCCCTACTCCACCTGGACCGTAAAGTTAACCCTTGATTGGTTTTGCTCATTAACCATTCGCACCACTGCATACCCTTTTTTCTCTCCCGTGAACGCAAATATAGTAAAGGCTCCGAATCCAATCGGATAATTAAAATAATCGATAGCTTGAACCGTATCGTCAGAACAATATTCATCCTCATTGACAATATGCATACTGACTACATCCGTCTGGCTCTGATTTTCCCACTCCCAAAATCCTGGAGGGAGACTGTACAATCTCAAAGTAAAGGACTCACCTACTCCTAACGAATAATCCGCCTCCTTATGACAAGAGGTAAGCAAGGCAAACATATTGATAAAGCACAGTGCAAATATGATTTTTTTCATGTAATTGTTTAAACTATCTGATTTCATGCCACACAATAGAGAATATTTTCTTTATCACTTTTCTACACGAATGGTAAAAAACAATCTCCGTTGCAATTCTTTGGGTGCTTCTTTTGCATATGCTAATTTCACCAGTGCTTGTCCTTTTCTCAGACCTTTAAAATTAAAATTGGTACAAAGATAGGTCAAACCGTTCGTATCAGGAGGCAAATGGGCCTCAATCCTATCCCTATACATCATTACAACATCACTTTGGTCTTGGTTTTCCCACTCCCAGACATAATCTGTTGAAGGATCTTCAAACAAGCATAATGAACAGGTTTCACCAATCTGAATGGTATAATCCGCCTCCTTATGACAAGAAACTAGCATTACAGGAATGATAACAAAAAAAATAATCTGTGCATTTGTATGTAAAAAATATGAATATCCTACACAATGGCAAAGCAGCAAGGTCAGCGGCGACGGGAAGAAGTAAAAAGGGCAATCTACAACCCCACGATATCGCCCGGCGTGATCATCGCCAACAGCTTGCCGTCCTGCCGTCCGTTGTCGGTGATGAAGAGCACATCGGGCCGATGGAGACGGTCTCTGGAGGCCTGGAACTTGCGCGAAGCATCTTCCAGCGTGGCATCAGAACTGATAAAGTCGAACTTGCGCCACTGGGCCTGTTGGCCTAGCACATAGGACTTTATATCCTGAAACGTCAGCTGCTCCGTGATAGCATTCTCCGGCTGTTCCGACAGATAGCACACCACGACCTTGGCGCTGAAGACACCCTCCACCGCGGCACCGTCCATGATCGGCACGTATGAATAGTCGTTGTGGACCATCACCTTCATGGCCGAGAAGACCGAATCGCGCCAGGCAGGGGCGAAGATACGACTCTTGGGAATCGCCAGCCGCATCAAGGTCTGCGGGTTCAGGGAATAGTACAAGGTGTTGACCTGCTTCAAGGCGGCATCGGTCACCACCACCAGATCCTGCCCTCCCTTCGACCAGTCGCGATGAGAGAGCAGATTGCGCAGGGTGCGGCAAAAAGCGAGGTTGCTCCGGATGCTATGGTAACGCGAGAGCTGCTCCAACTCCTTCATATCCTGGATATTCAGGTTGTCGGACACCCACTCTTCAATCTCGCGATAGCGCTCTAAAAACTGATAGGCTCTGTTTTCCATCATTCTACCGTCTCATTACACTTTAACAGAAGACCTTACTTGTTGGCCTTCTCCTCATCGTTGTTGTACCAATTCAGGTAGGCTTGGGTATAGGCCTTGCCCGACTTGACCAATTCCCGTTTCTTGTCATCGTCCAAGCCGAAGTCGATAGCGCTGACACCCAGTGAATCGATATAGACCGTGCGCTGCCAGTCATCGCTGTGCAGATGGTCGTTGGCCTGAAAATCGATGAGCGTGGTCAGCAATGCCTTGGTATAGTCAAAGAAGGTGTCAATCTTCTTGCACGGCGCGGAGGCTTGTCCCAAGAACATGTCTATCTGCTCTTTAGTATCCAGACGGAAGCCCAAGGTCTCCTTATTGTACACATACTCGTTGGTGGTGATACTTCTTTCCATCCTGAGTTGCTGGTTGATCTTCTCGTAATAATCGGTGCGTCTGGCATTGTTTCTATCCGCCAGATAGGTCTGCCGGTCGAAGGTCTTGACCGTATAGTTGTCCAGCAAACCGCCATCGACGAAGATATGATTGTTGTCCTTATTCCGCACGGCTGCGAAGAAGATCGGAATGGACATGGAGATGCGGGCGGCATCGGCCACCTTCACCTTCTTGGTCTCACTGCTGCTGGCGCTGAAAATCTTGGAGAGTCCGGTGGTGAGATCCGCGCCCACGAGATAGAGCTTGCGGTATTTGCCCGTCTGCTCCAACTGCTCAAAAGTCATCTCGCCGTCACCGGTTTTCCTTTGAATCAGGTCTGCTATCGTCTTACGGAAAAAAGCGCCCTTATACCAGCCGAACTCTTTCAGCAGACGATTGGTGTCACGGATGATTCCTTTGGAGCTGTCTTTGAAATCTTTGAAATCCAGATTCCAGAGGACCTGTCTCACCTCTTCTGCGGTATAGCGCAAAGCGACCATCACGGCCATCATGGCGCCGGCGGAGGTTCCTGCCACGCGTTCTATGTTATTCAGGATTCCTTCTTTATCGAGCACCTCAAGAGCGCCCACATATGCGATGCCTTTCACACCGCCACCTTCAAAAACCAGATTTTTAAAATGATAAGCCATATCGTAGTGTTTTATTGATTAATATCTCTCTATAGAGTGGTGCATCCCCACCATCAGCATTTCAATACAGCGGCAAAGATAATCAATTATGTCGCTCATTGGACATCCTTCGTGTAATAATCCATTAGTGTTGCAACACCAGCTTGGTGACCTCTTCGCCCTCAACGGTCAACAGGTATATACCCTGCGGCAAATGACGGAGGTCGAGTTTCGCGGTTCCTGGTGTTACTTGGAGCCGCTCCACCACCCGTCCCTGCATATCGACGATTTCCACTGGCGTGGATCTCTTCACCTCTATTTGGACAAGGCCGGCGCTGGGGTTAGGCCACACACGAAGCTTGTCTGCACGATGGTTTTCGACCCCTGTGCCGCCACCCGTCCCGACGAAGAAATCGTGGATGTACGACAAAAAGCCCACGTCATACTGATTGGCGCTATGGTACCATGTATGCGTGCCGCCAATCACCTTCAGATGCTGCAGTTCGGTGCCACCAGGATAGATGAACCGGACGAACCGGAGGCCATCGTTTTGGAGGTCGGGCAGCGTGTCCACCACAG
The DNA here is from genome assembly GCA_017615595.1 of Bacteroidales bacterium. Taxonomy (GTDB): domain Bacteria; phylum Bacteroidota; class Bacteroidia; order Bacteroidales; family WCHB1-69; genus F23-D06. The sequence continues at coordinate 38,149 of JAFZZT010000038.1, read as the reverse complement.
GTTCGCCCGTGCACCCGTTGGCCGTTTGCCAGTATTGGAGGATCTCCTCCACACTGAGACCAAGATCTGACGAAAAGGTGGGTGAATAGCCATCATACCCCACCACATTGTCGTTGGTGCCGTGAATGTGCAGCATACGCACGGGGGCCACCGGGGTCTGCAGGGACATGGCATCCGTGATGAGGCCACTGACAGGAGCACAGGCCATGATGCGGTCGCCGTGCTCGATGGCCATACGGTGCGACATGAAACCGCCCATCGAGAAACCCATGAAGAAGACGCTGTCGGGATCCAACTGATATTGGAGGGTAAGGCTGTCGAGCAGGGCCATCAGGAAGCCCGAATCATCCACATTGCTGCTGAGCAGAGCGGCATTCCACATGTTACCCATGCCAAGATCGCGTGCTTCGGGGAGCACCATGGCCCAGCCATACTCATTGGCGATCTGCGCAAAGTGAAACTCATTGTCAAGGCGCGTGATATTATCGCCCAGTCCATGCAGGAAAAACACCACCGCCGGAGTACCGTCATGATGGTCTGGCATCTTAATCAGGTATTTACGATCAACATTCTGCCAGGAGAATGTCTGGATTTGGGCGGAAAGCGTGCCGGCAAAGAGCAGCACCATTGCGAACAGGGTAAAATATCTTTTCATCATATAGATTTCAAAAATTGTGACACCACTTTCAGAAGATCGCATGTCTTTTTTCAGTGGTTCATAGCATTGTTATGAAAGCGCAAAGATAAAAGATTTGTTTGATTGTAAGACTATTCCGAAAAAAAAATTAATTTTGCCTTACCAGAATCAAATTAGATGTTTTGCTTCGGAAACCCGGACCAAGCGCGTGGCGACGCCTATGGCGAGTGAGCCAGCCGACACCACAAACAGCGTGAGCAGCAGACCAACCCCAGGCCTTGACGGACAAACATGGCTGAAGTCGAGCCAGCGGACAGAGAGTATCGTCATGGGCACCAGCAGAGCCGTAAAGAGCAGTATGGAGACCCACGGAAGCGACTTGAAGGGAACCTTCAGCTCACGCATCGCGATAATCCATTGGAGCAGAGAGACCACCGACTGTGTGCACAGGCTTGTTATGGCGGCGCCACGAGCATGCCAATGCGGGATCAGAATCAGATTCAACAGGATATTAATCAGAATACCAACCACTGCCGTGATATTCAGTTTCCGGAGACTGCCGTTAGCCGTGAGCAAGGTGCCAAAGACATAGGTGAACGAGATGGGTATCAAGCCACAAATCAACACGGAGAAGACCTGCACACTTTCAGACACATGGTCTGTATAGAGGACCTGCATAACCGGCTCACGATAGACCACCAGCGCCACCACCATCGTCACCGCATACAGATAGAGCAATGAAAAGGCGGTTCGCACAATGTGAATCACATTCTCTTTCTCCTTCAGCATCTTTGAAAAAAGAGGAAGCAGGATGACAGAGAAAAGGTATGCGATCATCACCAAAGCATCGAGCAGTCTGAAGGCGGAAGCATAAATACCCGCCTGTGTGGAGGAGATATCCCCCGGAAGAATACGTTCGATCATCACAGGATCGATACGATTGTAGATAGCCATCAGGAACGTCAGCAAGGCAAAGGGAAGACTTTTCTTCAAGATGAGCAGGAAGAAGGTTTTATCCCACGTCAGCTTGCGCAGCTTGGACTTCCAGAGCACGATAGCCAGCGCCACGGCAATGGCAATCAGGTAGGCGGCCGTCTGGCTATAGACAAACCACTCGATCTTAAAGGGCGCGGCGGTCACATGGCCCCAGAGCAACATTCCACAGAAGAGTATCGCCAGCAGACGATCCAGCACGGAGAGGAAGCTATCAGTCTTGAACATCATCAAGGCAGACACATTGGAGCGCAGGTAGAGCATGGTAGCATTCAGGAATTGGTTGAAGCCGACCCAGAAAAGGAGTTTCAGCTGAACGCCCCTATATCCAATGATCAACGCCACCGCATAGATGACTGCAAAATAGACTACGCAGAGGAGGAATCTCAGCACCAAGATAGACGACAAGTGCTTGTCCAGCAGCTGGTTGTTTTGGGCGATATTGCGATTGTTGAAATTGCAGATGCCCATATCCAACAGCATATAGAACATGTAAGAGAAGTTGAATACGGCGAAATAGAGGCCATATTCAGCCGCTCCAACCTGATTTTGCACCCCGACATCTATCCCTAGAATCCAGAAGGGTTTTACTAACAGATTGAGAAATAAAAGGATGCAGAGATTCAAGACAAAATCCTTCTGTTTCATAGTCTGGATCTCTGCCTGCTTTTACAAGACGATATTAATAATACGCTTCGGAACGACGATTATTTTTTTCGGTGTTTTGCCATCGAGCCACTTTTGCACGCCAGCGTCCGCCAAGAGTATGGGCTCGATCTCATTCAGCGTATATGTCACAGGGAATGTCATCTTCAAGCGCATCTTGCCGTTGAAGGAGACGGGATAGGTAAACTCGCTCTCCTGCATGTAGGACTCATCGAAGACGGGGAATGAGGCGTTCACCACGGAATCCGTATGGCCCAGCAGCGACCAGAGCTCTTCGGCCAGATGGGGTGCATACGCGGAGATGAGCACACAAAGCGGCTCCAGGATCTGACGTTTGCTGCACTTGGCGTCTGCCAGTTCGTTCACACAGATCATAAAGGCGCTCACGGCCGTATTGAAGGAGAACTTCTCGTTGTCTTCCTCAATCTTCTTGATCGTTTTATGGAGAATCTTGAACTCCGCGCGGGTCGGCTCGTCATCATTGACCATCCAGACGCCCTCCGCGTTGTGGTAGAGGCGCCAGAACTTCTTGATGAAGCGGAAGACGCCCTCGATGCCGTTGGTATCCCACGGCTTGGACATCTCCACAGGGCCGAGGAACATCTCGTACATACGCAAGGTGTCCGCGCCGTAGCGATCCACCAGATCATCGGGATTCTGGACATTGTATTTGGATTTGGACATCTTCTCCACCTCCCAGCCGCAGATATACTTGCCATCTTCGAGGACGAACTCGGCATCGGCGAACTCCGGCATCCACTGTTTGAAGGCTTCCAGATCCAGAACATCATTATGGACGATATTGACATCCACATGGATAGGAGTCGTCTCGTACTGGTCTTTCAGTCCGAGGGAGACGTATTGGTTGGTGCCCACCACGCGATACACGAAGTTGGAACGGCCCTGAATCATACCCTGGTTGATCAGTTTCTGGAAAGGTTCGTCCTTGCAGCACATGCCGATATCGAAGAGGAACTTGTTCCAGAAGCGGGCGTAAATGAGGTGGCCGGTGCCGTGCTCGGCGCCGCCGACATAGAGGTCCACATTCTGCCAATAGTCGTTGGCCTCTTTGGAGAAATAGCGTTCGTCGTTATGGGGATCCATATAGCGGAGATAATAACCGGAAGAGCCGGCGAAACCGGGCATCGTGTTATACTCCAGCGGATATCCTTGGTAGGTCCAATCCTTGGCCCGGGCCAATGGCGGTTCGCCCGTCTCGGTGGGCTTGAACTCATCCACGAAAGGCAGTTGGAGCGGCAGTTCAGACTCCGGAACAGGATAAGGCATGCCATCCTTGTAGTAGATGGGGAACGGCTCACCCCAGTAGCGCTGACGGCTGAAGATGGCGTCGCGCAGACGGTAGTTGACGGTGCCGTAGCCGATGCCCATATCCTTCACCTTCTCAATCACAGCCTTGCCGCCTTCCTTGACGGTCATGCCCGTGATGAATCCGGAATTGACGCAATAGCCCGTCTTGGCATCCATGCTCTCCGTCCAGTTGTCGGGGTTGCTCAGCGCGTCCGGCTCGGGGGCGACCACCTGACGGATGGGCAGGTTGAAGTGACGTGCGAAGGCAAAGTCGCGGCTGTCGTGGGCGGGCACGGCCATGATGGCGCCTGTGCCGTAGTCGGACAGCACATAGTCGCTGACCCATATCGGGATGCGCTCCTCAGTGATGGGGTTGACGGCGTATGCACCCGTGAAGACGCCGCTCACCTTCTTGACCTCCGCCTGACGTTCGCGCTCGGAGCGGTTCTTGGCCCAGGTGACGTAGGCTTCCACCTCCGCCTTCTGTTCCGGCGTGGTGATGTGCTCGATCATCTCATGCTCGGGACAGAGCACCATGAAGGTCACACCGAAGATGGTGTCGGGACGGGTGGTGAAGATCTCAAAAGAGGGTTCGCATTGGAGGCCATCATAGTTGCCGCCCATATAGATCCGTTTCCAGTCGTACTGGCCCTGTTGTGCCAACGGGAACCAGACAGCAGCACCCTCGCTGCGTCCGATCCAGTTGCGCTGAATCTCCTTCAGGGAGTCAGTCCACTCTACCCTCTCCAGTCCTTCCAAAAGTCGCTCGGCGTAGGCTGAGACGCGCAGGATCCACTGTTTCATCAGCTTGCGTTCCACGGGGAAGCCACCGCGCACAGAGAGTCCGTTGACGACCTCGTCATTGGCCAACACCGTACCCAACTTCGGGCACCAGTTGACCCATGTGTCGGCCAGATAGGCTAGACGGTAGTTCATCAATATCTCCTGTTGTTCCTTTTCAGAGGCAGCCTTCCACTCCTCTGCCGTAAAGGTCATCGGATTGGTCTGCGCCACATCCAGCCCCTCGGTGCCATTCTTGCTGAAGGCATCGATCAGCTCAGCGATAGGACGCGCCTTGCCACACTTGTTGCAATAATAGGAGTTGAAAATCTGGAGGAAGGTCCACTGCGTCCACTTATAGTAGTCGGGGTCGCAGGTGCGGAACTCACGGTCCCAGTCGAAGGCGAAACCAATCTTGTCGAGTTGCTCACGATAGCGTTTCACATTCTGCTCGGTGGTTATCGCAGGCTGCTGGCCCGTCTGGATGGCATACTGCTCCGCAGGAAGACCGAAAGCATCGTAACCCATCGGATGCAGCACGTTGAAGCCCTTCTGGCGTTTGTAGCGCGTGTAGATGTCGGACGCAATGTAGCCCAGCGGATGGCCCACATGCAGTCCCGCACCGGACGGGTACGGGAACATGTCCAAGACATAGTATTTAGGTTTCTGAAGATCTATCTCCGTCTTATAGACTTTCGAATCTCTCCATTTTTTTTGCCATTTAGCTTCAATTTCCTGAAAATTATATTCCATTGGAAGTAATTAGTTTTGATTAGTCGATTTTCTTTTAAAGGTTATTTCTTGATGATGATCTTACGGACATCCACGGTGTTGTGGTTGCTGTCCAGACAGCGCACATAATAGATGCCTGCCGCATAGGAGCTACATGAGATGTTCACATCGCTGCCATCGGTGGCCAGGGTCTGCAAGGTGCGGCCAAGGTTATCCACGAGAGTGACGTATGCCACAGTGGAAGCAGCGTCAGCAGTATGGACGGTCAGCACATCTTGCACCGGATTCGGGTAAATCAGGATATGGGAATCATTCTCATACTCCTCCACGCTCACGCCGCAGGTGATGACGATGGATTTCTCCACGAAACCGCAGTTGTTGATGGCGCGAGCTGTCAACGTGCCCGTACCACTGGCATTGATTTGCAGGAAGGCCGAGCTGACGTTGTTGTCGGTGAGCACCCATTGCGGGTGGGTGTTGAACCACTCGTAGCGAGTCACATCGTTAGCCGTGACGGAGTACATGTAGGAGCCAAATGTGGTGATATAGGGATTACCGGAGATCTCACCCACGATGGCAGGCAGCGGTTTCACCGTCAACAGCAGAGTGATCACGCTGTCACAGCCGAACTGGCTCTGCAAATGCAGTGTATGGACGAAGGTACCGGCCACCGACTGCACCGGGAGGTTGAATCCATGATCGGTGTAGGGCTGTCCTTGGCAGATCTCGCCCGAGACATTCTCGTGGTATGTTTCATGAACATACACCTGCACCTCTGCCGTATTCTGGCAGCCGTTGTCGGCCGTCACCGTCAGAGCATACAAATCACTTGTCGTGCCGTTGACGATGATAGACTGAGTCGTCTCGCCCGAGCTCCAGGAATACTGCGTAGCATTGGTGGAGGCATACAGGGTGGTAAAGGAGCCTTCGCAATAGTCATCCTCGCCTACAATAGTAATATAAGGCACTGCCAGGGAAGCCACATTCAGGCTGGTGTTGGAAGAACAGCCATACCCATTGGTACCCGTAACCGAATAGACACCACTGGTGTTGATGGTAAGATGATCGGTGGTTGTTCCTTCATTCCACACATAGGCTACGGCTCCAGAAGCTGTCAGCGTCTGGCTCTCGTTGGCACAAAGGGTCGGGTTGCCCTGGATAGACATGATCGGCACAGGATTCACCGTCAAAGTGACAGTCTGAGAGGCTTGGCAACCGTTGACGGCCGTAGCGATAACCGTATAGTTGCCGTTTTCAGACGCTTGGATGCTGGTCATGTTAGAGCCGGTGGACCACATATAGGAGAATCCGCCGGAAGCGGTCAAGGTGGTGGTCTCACCCTGGCAGATTGTCAGAGCACCAGCAATCTGGACATTGGGCAGCTGGTTGACCGTCACCGTTCTGGATGCGGTTGTGGAGCATCCCTGCGCATTGGTGGCCGTCACGGTATAAACGGTAGTGGTCTGCGGCATCACAGAGATCACAGAGCCCACATCCTGGGTGTTCCACACATATTGAGCGGCGCCGGTGGCGGTCAAAGTGGACGTCTCGCCAGCACAGATATTGTTGTTACCCTGCAGGGTGATGGTGGGCAATGCCAACTGGGTCACATGCACGGAATCGGCACGCGAACAGCCCAATGAGTTGGTGGCCGTCACAAAGTAGGTGCCGGGCGTAGAAACCGTAATCGAGCTGTTGGTGGAACCGGTGGACCACATGTAGTTGTTGCCACCCGTCACGGAGATGGTCGTACTGCTGCCTTCACAGTAGGAGGTGTTGCCCGAGAAGTTGATAGACGGGAGCACCTTGACGGTTACCGTCACAGAGGTGGAGGCACTACAACCGAACACCGAAGTGGCCGTGACCGCGTAGGTAGAGGTGGTGGTCGGGTACATGGCTATGTCTTGCGTTGTGGAACCGTTGGACCACTGATAGGACGTGCCGCCGGTGGCGCTCAGGATAGCCGCCTCGCCACGACAGATGGAAGTGCTACCCGTAATGTTCGGAGTAGGCAGCGGATGGACCACCAGCTGGTCGCTGGCAGAAGTGGAGCAACCATGCTCATTGGTGGCCGTCACCGTGTAGGTGCCGGCAGAGTCAACGGTGATCTGAGAACCGGAAGAGCCATTGGACCAGGTATAGGTGATATTGGCCAGTTGCGGAAGCGTGTAGGTATAGCTTTGTCCCGCGCAGATGTCGTGTTGCATGCCGAACGAGAGTGTCGGCAGCTCATGGACAACCACCTCTACAGAATCCGTGGAGCTACAGCCCGAGGCGTTGCTGACCGTCACCTTGTAGATGCCGGGGGCGCTGACCTGGATAGATTGGGCTGTGCTATTGTTGGACCATTGATAGGAATATCCCGCGGGGGCTGTCAACGTGGTGCTCTGACCTTGGCAGATATCCAGATTGCCCATAATTGCCGCCGTGGGGATCGGGCTGATCTGGACAGCCGCGGAAGCGGTGCCATGACATCCGTTGGCATCGGTAGCCGTCACGGAATAGGTGCCGGTAGTTGTCACCGCATTCACGTTTCCAACCACGCCATTGTTCCACAGATAGGAGGTGGCACCGTGAGCCATCAACGCCACCGTATCACCCTGGCAAGCGACATTCGCGCCGGAGATCTGCACGGTAGGCAGCTGCACCACACTGATGTTCGTGCTGGCCGTGGCCGTACAGCCATTGGGATCCGTGACCAGCACCGTGTACATGGTGTTCACAGTCGGAGACACCGTGATGATGGAGGTCGTTTGTCCCGTTGACCAGTTGTATGTGTTGCCGGAGGAGGAGATGGCATATAACGTCACCGCATCGCCCATACAGAGCACCTCATTGGCAAGAACACTCAATGAAGGTGTCGGATTCACGATCACCGTGGCGGAAGCTGAGGCCGTACAGCCATTGTTGGCTGTCACCGTGACGGTGTAGGTGCCCGAGGTGGTCACATTGTGATAGGACTGCGTGGTGGCATCATCCCAGAGATAGGTCACACCACCCGTAGCGCGGAGGTTGGTGGTCTGTCCCTGACAGATGGTAAGCGTGCCATCTATGGCAGCGGTGGGCGCCGGCAAAACGGTCATCTGGTCTGTCGCTGAGGTGGAGCATCCGAACTCATTGGTGACAGTCACCGAATAGGTGCCGGCAGTGTTAACGGTCAGCTCGTGGCCTGTGGCGCCATTGGACCAGACATAGGTGAGGTTGGAAGCATTAGGCAGGGAATAGGTATAGGTCTGACCCTCGCAGATCGTATGCTGGACACCGAAGTTGAGGGTGGGTTTGGCGTGAACCGCAACGGTGGCAGATCCTGTGGCGGTACAACCGGAGGCATTGCTCACGGTGACCGAATAGGTACCTGACGTATTCACCGTCAAGGTCTGATCCGTACTGTTGTCAGACCAGTGATAGGTATATCCGGCAGGAGCTGTCAACGTGGTGCTGCCGCCCTGGCAGATGTTAAGGTTACCCGTGATGTTGGCGGTCGGCATCGGACTGACCGTCACGTTAAAGGAGGCGGTGCCATGGCATCCGTTAGCATCCGTGGCCGTCACGGAGTAGTTGCCAGAGGTGGTCACCTTGTTGACGGCGGTGGTAGCGCCATTGTTCCAGAGATAACTGGTAGCGCCAACGGCGGTAAGCGTCACCGTATCGCCATAACAAGCTGCATGGGTACCCGAAATCAGGATGTTGGGTTGCGGAGCCACCATGATGGTGGTGCTGGCCGTGGCCGTACAACCGTTGGGATCGCTCACCAAGACGGTGTACATCGTGTTCATTGTCGGAGAGACCGTGATGACGGAAGTGGTCTGGCCGGAAGACCAGTTATAGGTATTGCCGGAAGCGGAGATAGCATAGATGGTGACGGCATCGCCAGCGCAGAGCGTCTCGTTGGTAAGCAGACTCAAGGAAGGCGAATGATTCACGATCACCGTGGCAGAGGTCGTGGCACTACATCCGTTGTTGCCGGTGACGGTCACAGAGTATGTGCCGGAAGAGGTGACGTTGATATAGGACTGGGTAGAAGCATCATCCCAGAGGTATGTCACACCGCCTGTCGCACGGAGAATGGTGGTCTGGCCCTGGCAGATCGTCAAGGTGCCGTTGATAGCCGCATTGGGCGTGGGCAACACGGTCAGCTGGTCGGTGGCGGAAGTAGAACAACCATACTGGTTGGTAGCCGTCACAGAATATGTGCCGGCGGTGTTGACCGTCATCTCGTTACCCGTGGAGCCGTTGGACCACACATAGTTGATGTAGTCCGACTGCGGCAGCGAGTATGTGTAACTCTGTCCTTGGCAGATAGTATGCTGGACACCGAAATTCAAGGTGGGTTTCTGATGGACCGTCACGACCGCGGAGCCCGTGGCATAGCATCCAGCGGCATTGGTAACGGTGACCGAATAGGTGCCGGAAGCATTGACAGTGCGTGATTGGGAAGTGCTGTTGTCATCCCAAAGGTAGGTGAACCCTGACGGAGCGGTCAGCGTAGTGCTGCCACCCTGGCAGATGTGGAGCTCACCCGCAATCGTAGCGCTCGGGATCGGGCTGACCTGCACCGCGAAGGATGCATTGCCCGTACAGCCATTCGCATCCGTGGCAGTCACCTGATAGGTACCTGTCGTGGTAGCCTGAATGGTGTTGGAAGTGCTGCCGTTGCTCCACAGATAGGTAGCGCCACCCACAGCGGTCAACTGGGCCGGAGTGCCCTGGCAAACAGAAGCGGGACCCGTGATGAATACTGAGGGAGACGGAGAGACCGTGATGGTGGTGCTGGCCGTGTTGGTACAGCCATTGGCATCTGTCACCAACACGGTGTACATGGTGTTGGTGGTCGGAGACACGGTGATGAAAGAGGTGTTCTGACCAGTGGACCAGTTGTATGTGTTACCTGCAGCCGAGACAGCATAGATAGACACCGATTGTCCTTGGCAGAGCTGTTCGTTGGACAAAAGCGTCAGGGACGGGGTTGGATTCACCACCACGGTGGCAGAGACCGCCGCGCTACATCCATTATTGGCGGTAGCCGTCACGATGTAGGTACCTGCGGTAGAGACCGTCAAGATAGCCTGTGTGGAACCATCGTCCCACTGATAGCTCACGCCGCCGTTAGCACGCAAGGTGGTGGTACTACCTTGACAGATAGAGACGGAGCCTGTGATGGTCGGTGTCGGGAGCGCATATTGGGTGACATTCGCTTGAATGGTGCTGCTACATCCTAAGGAGTTGGTGACAGTTACCGTATATAGGCCGGGAGCATTGATGGTCACACTCTCTGTGGTACTGCCGTCATACCATTGGTAAGTATAGACTTCATTACCGGTAACGGTGAGGGTTGTGCTGCCGTTCTCGCAGAAGAATCGGTTGCCGGCGATAGAGGCTGTCACCTGGCTTGATACAAGCGTCACCTGTGCCGTGGAAGAACAGCCGTGAGCATCCGTGCCCGTCACCGTATAGGTGCCGGCGTACGAGGTGGTGATAGACTGCGTCAGCTCGCCAGAGCTCCACTCGTAAGAGGCGGCGCCTGTGGCCGTAACCATCGTGGTGGAGCCAACGCAGAAACTGGTTCTACCGATAATCTGCACGGTCGGGTTGTTGTAAACCACCAGATAACGGCTGGATGTGCTGGAGCAACCATTGACGTCCGTGACGGTAAGCGTGTACATCCCTTGTGTGTTCACGGTGATGGAGGTCTCCGTAGATCCGTTGGACCATGCATAGTTCACGCCCGTGCCGCCGGCTGCGAAAGTGGTCGTGGCACCAGTACAGATGGTGTCCTGACCGTTGATATAGACGAGCGGCAGTTCATTGACAACCACGGTGAGATAGCCTTCGCGAGAGCAGTTGTATTCATTGGTGGCTGTGACATGATAGGTGGTGGTGGCAGCGGGGTACACTTCAATGGTATCGGCAGTACTGCCGTTTTCCCAAACATAGGTGGCACCGCCCGACACCGTCAACACGGCGCTTTGGCCGGCACAGATCTCCTGGTTCCCGGCAAGCTGGATGTTCGGCAAAGCGACCAGCGACACCGTGAACTCCTCCGTGCCCTGACAAGCATATTCGTCCGTGACGGTAACCACGTATGTGCCAGACTCCATCACAGAGATAATCTGAGAGGTCTCGCCCGTATTCCAGAGATAGGACATGTCGGCAGGCTGTGCCGTGAGGTTCTGGGAATTGCCGGCACAGAGATACTGCTCGCCACCGATAGTGGGAACAGGATTCTCGTGTACCACCAAACGATAGTAGAAGACAGAATCATAGCCAGGCTCCGAGGCTTCCGTGATGAAAGCATAGAGGCCTTCTTCTGTCAACAGGCTGTCCGCATACTCATACGGAAGTTCGCTGCTGCAAATCTCTTGCAACAAGGTGTCAGGATTATACACAGCCGGGATGACGTACAGATGGACGGGTTGCAGGCTGTCACAACCATCCTCGGTCTGATAATACATGGTATAGTCGCCGGTCTCATACATCTCCAAGGTATCATAAACCACCGGAAGATAGATCTCGTGAGCGGTGAAGAAGAGCGTGTCCTGGATATAGGCGGGCAAGAGAGAGAGCATCACCGTCACCACACTGTCGCCGCCGGCGGCATTGCGCAAGATGAAGTCGTAGCTGCCCTCCTCCGTCAAAGCGGAATCCAGATACATATAGGGTTCGTTGGAACAGGTGACCGCCTCGACTGTGTCATACACACTCGGCATGGTCACTAAAAAGAGATGACGAAGTGTGTCACAACCTCCAGTGACCGTGTCAGCCACCGCCACATCATACTCGCCCTCCTCCTCAATGACCTTGTCACCATACAGGGAAGGATACCAGCTCTCACCCACCAGGAGCGTGAGCGTATCATAAGGATTGTCAACCAAGATGACAGTCCGGTAGGTCGTCAGACTGTCACAACCATACATAGAAGGAGTATAATACTCGGCAACGCCTGCGGAAAGATAGGTGAGATGGGTCACAGGATCATCGTAGGGTATCTGATTCTGGCAAATCACCAGTGTATCGTACGCCACCTCTGCATATTCCGGATGGACATGGAAGATGACTTGCGTGACCGTGTCGCAATATGGAACAGGGATGGCGAAGGCGGTATCGACCGTCAACGGGGTACCGTCAAAATCGTAAGGCACGTCCGATTCGCAAACATCGATGCGGATGGTGTCTTTAAACTCGAAAGTCTTGATTTCAAACACCAGATAGTCAGGACAGAGGGAGGTATCGCTCATGGTCACAATATAAGAGCCAGGCTCCTCGAAGACGAACATCGTGGAATCCACCATGGTGGAATCCGGATTCACGATCTCCCAAATCACATCTCCGGATGCCAGATGAACGCTGTCCAACACTAGAGGATAGTTCCATCCACACACCTCGTAACGGGAAGTATCCACCAAGGTCTGATTGACGATCAGCTCCACGGTGAGATAGACACTGTCGCAGCCGTCCACGGTAGGCAGGACGACATGGTAAGTGCCGGCTTGGTCAAATTGGTGATCCTCGTCAAACACGTATGGCAGCTCGTGGGAGCAGATGGTGACGGTCGTAGTGTCGTACACCTCATACTGAGGCAACAAGCTGACGGTTACCTGCACTATGCTATCGCAGCCATTGGCGCCATCATATCCGAGATGATAGACGCCAGTGTCCAGCAAAGCAAATCCGCCGAACATGATCGGAATGCCATTGGGGCACACATTCAGCACCACCGTATCCTCGGTTATCGGGATGGATTTGACAAACAGCGTGACCAGGACGCTGTCGTCCTGTTGAGAATCATACACCAGTTGTTGGTATTCTCCCGGTTCATCATAATCCACGCCAAAGAAAGTAAACGGGAATTCATTTTGGCACACGTAGGTCTCGACAGTATCATTGATTACTTCCTTCTCGACCTGTGCATTCAGTGAAAAAGCGGCTGTCCATATCAGCAGCATGCTGAGCAGGACAATTCTAGAGATTTTTTTCATATTTTAGAGTTATATATATTCAAGTATAAAAAAGCCTGCAAAAATACGATTTTTATGCGATTCGGAATAGCTTGAAATTTTTATTTTTGCAGGCGAAAAAAAACTCCATGTTCACCACTTCTGTCATAGCGCCATTTTTACAGAGAGTCAGGCTTCAACCCAACGAAACCTGTTTGGAGAGTGGCGGTCGCAAGTACACTAACGCTGCCTTCATCCAGTATGTGGCACCCATCATGAATGAGTTGGACACCCTCACCGACAGCACCGTCATGCTACTCATGGAGGAGGATGTGCAGTCGTTTGCCGCCTTGTTCGCCGCATTTTTGACGGGCAAAGTGGCAGTTCCGGTTTCCACATCCTGGACAGAAGCACAGTGTGCGCTAGTCCGCGAGGCCGCCCAGACGAGCACGCTACTGACGCGAGAGCGCATGCAATACTATTTCCGGATGACCGTGGAGGATGCCGTCTGTCGCATCGACAACGGTCTCTACCAATTCGATGATGCCCAAGTCATGGCCCGGTGTTTCTCCTTTGCCCCGGACGGCAAGCTGCAGGAGAAAGCCTTCACGGTCCAGGACATCATCCGGATCACCCCGCCCCACCCCGTCCATCTTTTCCGTTATTTCACCGATTTGATTGCACAACCATGTTCTTCTATCTAAACAAAAACACCATCATACAACTCATTGCCGTGGTAGGACTGGCCGCCTGGGCGGTGTTCAGCATCGTCACCCAGATGCAGATACTCCCTCCCGACAACCAGGCTTTCCTTTACCAAGCCACCTACCCGCTTTTCTCCAGCGCCCCTTGGATCTTCAAGACCCTCGCCATCCTGCTGACCCTTCTCTCCTGCCTGATGATCCAGGCTTTCTTCAACATCAGCAAGTTCGCCGAGAGCCCCACCTATATGCCTGTCGTCTTCTTCCTGCTGCTCCTGAACCTCAACAAGACCTTTCTTCTTTTCTCCCCCGTATTCTTCACCTTCGCCACAGCCTCCCTCGTGCTCATGCTGAATGCGGAGAACGAGCACGGCAACCCCATCAGCCACAGGCTCTTCAGCTGCGGACTCACCATCGGAATCAACACACTCTTCGATTACAACTCCATCTGGCTGATGGCGCTGCTGGTCATGATCATCATCGTCACCCGCATCTCCAAATTCAAAGAGATCCTCATCCTGCTGGCCGGATTTATCTTTACATACCTCTATTTCTTCACCTATGGATACCTCGCCGATTCCATGCCGAGCATCCTGGATGGCATCCACCAGATGAAGTATTTCAACATCATCCATCATGCCTCATCCATCCCTTGGCTGGACTGGCTGATGATTGGAGTGCTGGGCTTGACTTTGATAGTCTTTTCCTTTTCCGGGAAGGTATATTTCGACAACAAGATTGTGGCTTTACGTCGCCGATATGTATTCTGCATCTTGCTGATCATCACCTCGGTGATCATCTGTCTCTTTTCACCGTATGACTTGTCCACCGCTCTGCCCTATGTGCTGATGCCGACATCCATCCTTTTCTCCATAGCCAGCCTGATAGAACAACGGAACTGGATTCACACTATTTTCATCGTAGCTTCCTGCGTTCTTATATGGCTCTAAAATCCCATTTTTCAGAAAAGCCCATCCTGGAATGCGGATGTGACGAGGTCGGGCGCGGGTGCGTGGCCGGTCCCGTCTGCGCGGCGGCTGTCATCCTGCCCCACGACTATCACAACGACCTTATCAACGACTCCAAGCAGCTGACCGCCAAGCAGCGCGAGGAGATCCGCCTTGTCATCGAGCGTGACGCCATCGCCTGGTCCGTGCAGACCCTCAGCGAGCAAGTCATCGACAAAATCAACATCCTAAGGGCTTCTATCCAATGCATGAACAACGCGGTTGCCGACTTGGCTGTCCGCCCCGAACTGCTGCTCATCGATGGCAACAAGTTTCAGGACGTGCATCATATCCCCTACCACTGTATCGTCAAGGGCGATGCCCAGTATCTCTCCATCGCCGCCGCCTCCATCCTGGCCAAGACGCACCGCGACCAACTGATGGACCAACTTCACGAGGAGTATCCCATGTACGATTGGAAACACAACAAAGGCTACCCGTCACCCAAACAGATAGCCGCCATCAAAGAATATGGACGCTCCCCCTACCACAGGAAAAGCTTCCATATCAAACAATTGGATCCACTGCTATTTTAGCCATTAGCCGTTAGCCATTAGCCGTTAGCCGTTAGCCTATCCTGTTCACTGATCACTTCAAATCCAGCATCTCCTCCAGCTGGGACTCGCTCTTCCCAAGCAGTTTCAGGTAATCCTTCAGCTGAACCGCCAAACTATCATCCGGATAGCGGTTGATGAAGTCCCTGTATTGATCTTGTGCGCTGGTATAATCGCCCAAGATATCATCATAGATAATGCCGCGCTGGTAGTAACAGTACTTGGCGTTCTCATGTTCGGGATATTTCTCCTGGAAGTCGTAGAAAATCTGCAGCGCCTGCTTGGCATATTTGGCGGTCTCCTCACGCGTGACGGCGGCCTTGGCCAAAATCATGCTGCCGATGCCGGCCTTGTAGAACATCTCAGGGACAGAATTCATCTGGGGATCCGTCTCGGCCAGCGACACGGCTGAGCGGATAAAACGCTCAAAGGCGGCAGTGTCGATACGTCCCACATGGTATAGCGAGTCGGCATGACGATAGGCTTGCATCATATCCGAGAGCTCCTGGCTCTTCTCCGTGGCAGCAGTGCCTTTACCCTGCTGGCGACAACTGGTGCCCAGCAGTGCCACCACACATAACAACAGCACAAAATGTCTTCTCATCATCATCTATTTTTTAGGATGAACAGTCTTGTAAGAGGTGCGTGACTTGCCCGTGGCAATATCGTTGAGCGCCCGTTTCAGCACCATCTTCTTGATGCCGGACAGATGATCCACAAAGACTTTGCCCTCCAGATGGTCGTACTCATGCTGAATCACACGAGCGACCAAGCCATCGAAGTCCTCCTCGTGGAACTGGCCATCGACATCATAATATTCGATGTGGATGTTGGATTTGCGGACCACATCCTCGTTCAAGTTGGGGAGACTGAGGCACCCTTCGCCAAAGACAAAGTCCTCGCCCCACTCTTCCGTGATGACCGGGTTGATGAAGGCGCCCTTGAAAATCCGCACATCGGGGAAGGATTCTTTAAAAGGCTCTGAATCAATAACAAAGAGTCGGATATCTTTTCCGATCTGCGGGGCGGCGAGGCCCACACCACCGGCATGGTACATGGTCTCGAACATATCCGCCACGAGGGGCTTCCAGTCCGTATTCTCTACATCCACCTCATGCGCCAACTTGCGCAAGACAGGCTCTCCGTAAACATAAATAGGCAATATCATACTATTATTTTTAAGTTGTCAGGTATTAAGGGGTTAAAAGGTTATGGGTTAAAAGGTTAAAGGTTAAGGGTTATGATGGGTGTCGAACTCTATCTGTTCCATATAGGTCTGCAGAATGATGGCGGCGCTCACCTTGTCGATGAGGGCTTTGTTCTGGCGGTCTTTCTTCTTCAACCCGGCATCGATCATCGACTGGAAGGCCATGCGGGAGGTGAAGCGCTCGTCCACACGCGCGATGGTGGTGTTGGGCGAGATATTGGGCAGCTCCTTGCGCAGCCTGTTGACGAAAGGCTCGATATAGCGGGTGGAGTCCGAAGGGGTGTTGTCCAGTTTGCGGGGCTCACCGATCACGATGACATCCACCTTCTCCGTTTGGAGGTATTTCTTGAGGAAGTCAAAGGCCTGCGCCACCGGAATGGTGTCCAGCGGGTTGGCGCAGATCCGCAGCTCGTCAGTGACTGCGAACCCCACGCGCTTCTGGCCGTAATCGATCGCTAATATTCTACCCATTTACTTCCTGTGTTTGCGCTCTCTTTCTGGATTTAGAGATAAAAACGACCAAGATGGCCAGGGTGATGACGGCGGCAAGGGCATAGCCGGCACCGCGTGGAAGCCAACGGCCCAGACCCTCTTTCTCGGCCACCAGCAAGAAGCTGGAGGTCACCATGGTCATAAACAGAGCCGGCAGCAAGGTCAGCAGATACCATTGTTTGCCTTTATTGCGGCGCAGATAGACGGTGATGGCCCACAGCGTGAAGGTCGCCAGCAGCTGGTTGGCCCAGGCGAAATAGCGCCAGATCACATCAAAGCCGTTGGCATCTATCAAGCTGAAAATCAAGAACAGCAAGGTAATGGCAAAGATGGGGATAGCGATCAGCAGTCGGTTTTTGACGGGTTTCTGGTCATAGTGCATAAAGTCGGCCACGATCAGACGGGCGGAGCGCAAGGCCGTGTCGCCAGAGGTGATGGCCGCGCTGATGACGCCGAGGATGGTGATGATGGCGATGGCCTTCGGGAACCAGGTGTCGGCGATGAGGCCCACCATGGCGGGACCCGACTTGCCGGCCGTCACGATACCGCTCTCCGGACTGAAGAAGTAAGCGGCGGCAGCGGCCCAGATGAGCGCCACCACGCCTTCGGTGATCATCGCGCCGTAGAAGATGGGGCGCCCCTGCTTCTCGTTGACCATGCAGCGCGCCATCAAGGGCGACTGGGTGGCATGGAAGCCGGAGATGGCACCACAGGCGATGGAGATGAACATCATCGGGAAGATTGGGTTGTGTGCGGCGTTGGGGTGACGATTCTGCAATCCAGACCACAGCTCGGGTATCTCCGGACGATAGACGAAGAAGGCCACCACGATAGCCACGGCCATACCCAACAGGAGAAAGCCGAAAATCGGATAGATACGTCCGATCAGCTTGTCGATTGGCAACAGGGTGGCGATGAGATAATAGACCAACACGATGCCCACCCACACGAACACGCTCATATTGGGCGTGAAGTGCACCGTGAGCAAGGTGGCCGGCGTATTCACGAAGACCACACCCACGAGGATCATCAGCAGCACCATGAAGCCACGCATGAACTGCTTGATACCGTTGCCCAGATACTCACCGTGAATCTCCGGGAGACTGCACCCTTTGTTGCGCAGCGACATCATGCCTGCGAGATAGTCATGGACCGCACCCGCGAAGATACTGCCAAAGACGATCCAGAGGAATGAAGAGGTGCCGAACTGCGCACCCATGATGGCGCCGCAGATAGGTCCTACACCTGCAATATTCAGAAACTGTATCAGGAATATGCGCCAGGGCTTCATCGGCACATAATCCACACCGTCCTCCATGGTGACGGCAGGTGTCTTACGATCGCCATCGGCGCCGAAGACGCGCTCCATAAAGGTTCCATACACCAGATAACCAACAAGCAGCACTACCAGTGCAATGTAGAAAGTAATCATACTATCCTATTGTTTTAAAATCTAATAAGTTCTTACATTACGGTTGACGCTCAATGATCACACGATCTTCCAAACGGCCGTCTATTGATTGGCCTTCACTGGTCATCTCCTTAATCTCTTCAATCAGGAATTCACGAAAAACCATGTTGACATAGACGGCTTTTTCAAACTGGATGTCGCTGATAATCCCATCCCCGCCCTTGGCGATGAAGTCGAGGGTGACCATCGTATAGAGACGGTTGTCATCCAGGGGTTCCTTGCCGACAAGGATCTTGACGGGCTTGCCGTTCCGGAAGGTCATCACGACACCTGCCATCGGGGCATTTTTCTTATCGGTGAAACGCGTGAGCGCCTTACGCAACTCGCTGCCTTTGATTTGCAGGAAAACCAACGTGTTCTCAAAGGGCGAGATCGCATAGATGTCGGCCACCCGCACATCGCCGGCAGGAATTTGGGATCGGATGCCGCCAAAATTGAGCAACGACATGTCGCATTTGGCAAACAGCGGGTCATCGACATATTGCGGACCTTTTTCCAGAAGCACAGTCGTCAGAAAATTAGACAGCGGGCTCTCCGGCACAAAGGAGGTCAATGTCTGCTCTGAATGACCGATGACAATGTTGATCATATCTTCCAACTGTTGGTGTTTGATATCGACATATTGTTGCAGCATGGGATCTATCTTGGAGTCCCAGGTGGAGTCCATGCGCACCATCCGGTAGCTATAGGAAAAACCGGGCTGTATGCAACCAGTTTGGGCATAACCCATGACGGTTATGCCCAAAAACCATATTAAAATCAGTCTTCTTTTCATTCTTCACTTGCTGGGTATCCGACACATTGGGCGAGTATCGCCTTACCATTGAATTTCAATGCATTTTTAAGATCATCGCGGTTAATGTGCCCCATCACCACCGTGCTAAGGCTGTTGGAGGAACAATAGAGATAGACATTCTGGCTCACATAGCCGGCATCGGTAGCGCCATAGAACTCCTTGGCCGACTCATCGAAACCTTTCATCTTGTCATAGTTGGCCACGAAGAGCAACATAATGGGGGCATCCTTGGCAAAGTCGCTGTGCGAGGTCACCGGACGAAGGTCCTTGACAGAGACCATGACGAGCTTATTTTCAACCGGATCATAGAGATAGGCTGCATCGGCGAAAAAGACGTAGATATCAATTTCCTGGGCATTGCGGGCAGAAGGGGCGGTGCGCTTGCCGTCTGTCCGATTAATGCCGTTGGCGCACCAGAGCAAATCAGAGATCTGCTGGAGGCTCAAATTGGTCGTTGAAAACTCCCGGGCTGTGGAACGATGGGAGAGTGCTTCATTGAGAGGCATTCCACCGCGGGTCTGAGGCATGGGGAGTTGTATTGACTGTGCTGTTAAGAGGCTACACATAAGAAAACATGCTAAGATTATTGAAAATCTTCTCATAGGATTATTTTTTAGGTGTTTTATCCTGACCGATCTTGCTGATGCCGTCGCGCATCTGCGTATCGGCCTTGATGTTCTCGAGGCGGTAGTAGTCCATGACACCGAGGTTGCCGGTGCGGAATGCTTCTGCCAGTGCGAGGGGCACCTCAGCTTCAGCGAGGATGACCTTGGCGCGGGCCTCCTGGGCCTTGGCCTTCATCTCCTGTTCGGAGGCGACAGCCATAGCGCGGCGCTCTTCAGCCTTGGCCTGGGCGATGTTCTTGTCGGCATTAGCCTGATCCATCTGCAGCATAGCGCCGATGTTCTTACCCACGTCCACGTCAGCAATATCGATGGAGAGGATCTCAAAAGCGGTGCCGGAGTCCAGACCTTTGGAAAGCACCAGTTTGGAGATGGAGTCGGGGTTCTCAAGCACCATCTTATGAGTCTCGGCAGAACCGATGGCGGTCACGATACCCTCACCGACACGGGCGATGATGGTCTCTTCGCCAGCGCCACCCACGAGTTGGCGGATGTTGGTACGCACGGTCACACGCGCTTTGGCGATCAGCTGGATACCGTCCTTGGCCACGGCAGCCACGGGAGGAGTGTTGATCACCTTCGGGTTGACAGAGGTCTGGATGGCCTCCACCAGGTTACGACCGGCAAGGTCGATGGCGGTGGCAGCCTTGAAGTCCAACGGGATGTTGGCCTTGTCGGCAGAGATCAACGCATTCACCACGGCAGAGATATGACCACCGGCCAAATAGTGGGCCTCCAACTGGTCACGACCCAACGGGATACCCGCCTTGGAAGCCGTGATCATGGAGTTGACGATCTTGTCTGGCGGGACGCGACGCCAACGCATCAGGATAAGCTGAATCAAGGAAATATGGACACCATTCAAGATGGCGATGAACCACAGTCTCAAAGGCACCATCCAGAAGAAGAGGATGACTAAGACGACAATGGCAATGACAATTAAAATCGTACTGGTCATAATGCTATTATTTTAAAGGTTTTACGAATATCTCATTTTGTTCGATCTTGACAATCTCAATCGGAGTATTGGCATCCACGAAGTCCTGCACGGAGGTCACCTCCACCTTCTGGTCGCCAAAAAGGCCGGTCCCTTTCTGCGCCAGACGAGACAAAGCCATGCCCGTGTCACCCGGTTTCAGCTGGTCGCTGATCTCGTTCATCTTGCTGTCGATCTGCGTGTGGAGCTGGAGCTTGCGCCACGTCTTGGTTCGCATCATAAAGTAAAAAGAGAGCAGCGTGAGGATGGCGACTGCAAAGATCATGATGGTGCCTGCGGTGGCGCCATAGAGCACATACGTCGTGACGATACCGGCAATCATACAGAGCACGCCGAAGATGGCCACCACCCCGCCCGGGATGACCAGGAAATCCAAGATCATCAGCAGCAGGCCGACCACAATAATCAATATGATGCTTCCTATTTTCATAATGGCAAATTAGGCAATATGTACAATGTAATAATTCTTCTTGCCTTTCTGCACCAGGATGTAATGGCCGTTCATCACCAAGTCGGAGGTCACCATCAGATCTTCCTTGACTTTGTTCTTGTTGATGGAGACGCCATTATCCTTGAGCATACGGCGGGCCTCACCTTTGGAGGCAAAGATGTTGGTGTGTTCCGACAGGAAATCCACCACACCGCAACCGTTCTCTATGACCGTCTTGGGAACCTCCACTTGAGGAACGCCCTCAAAGACAGAGAGGAAGAGTTTCTCCGGCAGGGCGGCGAGGCTCTCGGAAGTGCCTTTACCGAAAAGTATCTCAGAGGCATTCACCGCTGCGTTGTAGTCCTCCTCGGAGTGGACGCGGATGGTCAGGTCTTTGGCCAGCGCCTTCTGGAGGATACGCAGGTGCGGGGCGGCATCATGTTCCTTCTCCATCGCCTCAATCTCCTCTTTGGTGAAATGGGTGAAGATGCGGATATAGCGTTTGCTGTCGTCATCGGAGCAGTTGAGCCAGAACTGATAGAAGGCATAGGGGGAGGTGCGCTCCGGATCCAGCCAGATGTTGCCCTTCTCCGTCTTGCCGAACTTGCCGCCATCGGCTTTCGTGATGAGCGGGCAGGTCAGCGCGTAGGCTTCCCCGTTGGCAATGCGGCGAATCATCTCCGTGCCGGTGGTGATGTTGCCCCATTGGTCGGAGCCACCCAGCTGCAACTTGCAGCCGTAGTTCTGGAAGAGATACAGAAAGTCGTAGCCCTGCACCAGCTGGTAAGAGAACTCCGTGAACGACATGCCGTCACCCTCGCCGTTGAAGCGCTTCTTGACAGAGTCCTTGGCCATCATGTAGTTGACGGTAATGTGCTTGCCGATGTCGCGGATAAACTCCAGGAAGGAGAACTTGCTCATCCAGGTGTAGTTGTTCACCAGCTGTGCGGCCGTAGGACCTTCCGATTCAAAATCCAGGAACTTGCTCAGCTGTCTCTTGATACATTCCTGATTGTGCTTGAGTGTCTCCTCGTCCAGGAGGTTGCGTTCTTGCGACTTGCCAGAGGGGTCGCCGATCATGCCGGTGGCACCGCCCAGCAAAGCGATGGGGCGATGGCCGCAGCGTTGGAAATGCGACAACATCATGATACCGACCAAGTGGCCAATATGGAGAGAGTCGGCTGTCGGGTCAATGCCCAGATAGGCCGTGCATACTTCTTTGTTCAATAATTCCTGCGTTCCGGGCATGATATTGTGCAACATGCCACGCCATTTCAATTCTTCTACAAAATCCATACGTTTGTTGTTAGAGATCTGTGAATAGTGATCAGTGATCAGTTTTTACATTATTATTTATTGTTGATGATTACTCTTCAATCGGTTATAAAGACAATTTCACACACCAATGGTCATCCTCCTTCTTGAGGTTCATGTCTTGTTCTTTCACCTTGCCATTGAGGGTGTACTTGCAATGACACACAGCTGTGCTGTCGGTCTGTTCCGTGCAGGTGACGCTGGAGATCTCCAGTCTGTTCTTCTTCACCTTCTCGTACTGTTCCTTATTCTCATTCATCAGCTTTTCAAGTTGCTCAATGATAATATGTTCCTTGGCGGGAGTATATTTATAGATATTGGGAAAATCGCCCAGATTGAAAGCTTTTAGGAACTCCTTGGTAGCATATTCCGGAGTCGTTTGGTCTTCCACCTTGCAGGAGACACACAGCACTAATGCCAGCAATACAATAAACAGATTTTTCAGTTTCATACACTATTATATTTAGAGTTGGCAAAAATAATAAATTTTGCGGAGAATGGAATCGCCATACCAACGATTATATTTTTTTTTATTTTTGCGAAAAATTTTATTGTATCACTAAAAAACAATAAGTATGGCAAAATCAGGTTTACTCAAAGAATTCAAAGAGTTTGCTTTAAAAGGCAACGTAATGGACATGGCTATCGGTGTCATCATCGGTGGTGCTTTCGGCAAGATCATCACCTCCTTGGTGAATGACATCTTGATGCCGCCCATCGGATGGCTTCTCGGTGGTACAGACTTTACAAAATTGAGCCTGACCTTCCCTCAGCGCAAGGTGATGGAGACGGTCATCGGCGAAGATGGTCTTCCTCAAACCGTGGAGAAACTGATGGATCCTGTGACCTGGAACTATGGTAACTTTATCCAAGTAACCATCGACTTCCTCATCGTGTCCCTCTGTATCTTCTTTGTTGTCAAGGGTATCAACAAACTTGCAGCCCTCCGCAAGAAAGAGGCTGAAGAGGCTCCCGCTCCTGCTCCAGAACCCACCAAAGAGGAAGTTCTGCTCACTGAAATCCGCGACCTGTTGAAGAACAAATAGCAGATTTTAGCAACCAACCCATGCAGAGCATGTGCGGTCCAACGGCCGTACATGCTTTGTTTTATCATTCGAAAATTAGAAAACACATCATAACTAAGAAGAAATGACAGAGCTGAAGGGCATTCACATCATCGACGACACACAGGATGCCGTGGTAAACCTGACCATTGACGAGGGCATCATCCAATCCATCGAACCATTAGACATAGCTCCCGACACTTCCCAACCGGTCGTCATGCCGGCGTTCACGGACCTGCATGTACACTTCCGCGACCCCGGGCTGACTTACAAGGAAGACGTGGTCTCCGGCAGTCGGGCGGCGGTGCGGGGCGGCTATACGGCCGTCAACATGATGCCCAACACCGTGCCCGTGGTGGACACGCTGGACAAGGCCCGAGACGTGGAGCAACGGGTGCGCGCGCTCGGACTCATTCACGGCAACCAAGCGGTGAGCATGACCATCGGGGAGCTGGGACAGGACTGTTCCCATCTGCTTGACATCCCCGCCGGAGCCATCCCTTTCGTGTCCGATGACGGCAAAGGCGTCAACCGGGACGATGTCATGGAGCAGATCTTCCGCATTTGCAAAGAAAAGGGATTCCTTATCATGGCACACGAAGAGGACGCACGGTACAGTCCCCAGGACCTCCGCATGGCCGAGAACATGATGACGCTCCGGGACCTGATTCTTTGTGAAAAGACCGGCGGACGCATTCACTTCTGTCACGTCAGCACCCGCGAGGCCATCGAGGCCATACGCAATGCCAAGCGCAAAGGCCTGAAGGTCTCCTGCGAGGTCTGTCCCCACCACATCTTCTACAACGCGGAACAGGCGCATCACTATCGGGTGGCACCGCCCTTCCGCACCGATGATGACATTGAGGCGCTCATCCGCGCCTTGCAGGATGGCACCGCCGAAGTCATCAGCACCGACCATGCGCCGCACACACCCGAGGACAAAGCCAACGGCGCCAACGGCATCTCGTGCATCGAGACCGCCTTCGCCCTCTGCTACACCAAGCTGGTGCGCGGCGGATTCCTAACCCTACAGCAACTCATCCGCCTGATGTCCACCAAACCGTCTGCCATGATGGGCCTCAACAAAGGACGCATCCAAGTGGGCATGCAGGCCGACCTGGTCTGGGCCGATCTGCAACACGCCTACCCCATCGATCCTGCAGATTTTGCCTCCAGAGGAAAGAACACCCCCTTTGCCGGAGTCACCGTCTATGGACGCATCCTCCAGACCATGAGAGCAGGCAACATCGTCTATTCGGCATAGCACTATGGGAAACACACGCGAGACTTTCAACGGACATCCTATCTACTCGCTCTCTGAGATTGCGATGAGCCTGCATAATGTCATCGAGCGGACCTACCCGCAGCCATACTTCATCAAGGCAGAGATCTTGAAGCTGAACTATTACCCGCACTCAGGCCACTGCTACCCAGAGCTTATCGAGAAAGAGGGGGACAAAGTCAAAGCCGAGATACGAGGGGTCATCTGGTCGTCTCAGTACCAGCAAATCAACGCACGGTTCAAGCGCATCACCGGCGAGCCGCTGCACGAGAACATCAACATCCTTTGTCTGGCCAAGATAGAATACAGTCCGAAGCACGGTCTTGCCCTGCACATCCAAGACATCGAGCCCTCCTTCACGCTCGGCGAGCTGATGAAAAATCGGGCAGAGTGTATCGAGAAGCTGAAGAAAGAGGGCGTCTTCGAGCGCAACCGCCAGTTGCAGCTCCCGCTCCTGCCCAAGCGCATCGCCATCATCTCCGTGGAGACGAGCAAAGGATACAGCGACTTCATCACCACCCTAGCGGAGAACAAAGACGGGTATCGCTTTGAGACCACCCTGTTCCCTTCCATTCTTCAAGGAGAAAAGGCCATCACCGGCATCACATCGCAGCTGTCGGCCATTGAAAATCGGAAAGAGGATTTCGACTGTGTGGTCATCGTCCGTGGCGGTGGCGGAGACGTGGGCCTGAGCTGCTACGACGACTACCAGATGGCGCGGAGCGTGGCCACCTTTCCCCTGCCCGTGCTGACGGGCATCGGCCACTCCACCAACCTGACAGTCGTGGACATGGTGGCGCACACCCACAAGATCACCCCGACAGAGGTCGCCTACATGCTCCTCCAGTCCTTTCAGGATTTTGACGAGACCGTAGAGACGTGCCGCAGACGAATTGCAGACATCGCGAACAAACGCATTGCCGACCAGAAGCTGGAGCAGACACGGGTAGAGAACAGATTCAAGCAAGCAGCCTCAGCCTTGCTGCAGAAACCGCGCAACACCCTGATGACCATCACCCAGAACCTATCCCTGCATGTCCAGCGGTTCACCATCGAGCAGCACAACCTGTTGCAGAACTTTGCCAAGAGCATTAGCAGAACGAGCCCCCAGCACATCAAGCAGCAGCGAGAGAGCCTCTCCGAACTTTCTTCCAAGGTGGTCCTGCTCAGCGGACGGATGGTGCAAGAGGCCAAACAGCGTCTGGCCAACACAGAGGAGAAGGTTTCCCTACTCCACCCCGACAACATCTTAAAACGCGGTTTCAGCATCACCATGAAGGATGGCAAGGCCGTCACCAACGCAGAGGCACTCGCGGAAGGCGAACAGTTGGTTACCAAATTCTATAAGGGAGAGGCAAAGAGCGTGGTGCTATCTACCGCAACAGAAGTCCACAAATAAACAACACCGGATAGGTCGTAAGCAGAATAGAATCCATCCTGTCGAGGATGCCCCCATGTCCGGGCATGATCTTCCCGGAGTCTTTCACACCCGCTTGGCGTTTCAGCAACGACTCCAGCAGATCTCCCATGGTGGCAAAGACAGAGACCATCAATCCGAAAAAGAGCCAGACATACCATTGGGTAGTGAAAGAATCATCCCATTTGTTCATCACCAAGAGGCCTAACAACAGCGAGGCGACCATAGTCAGAAGCACGCCGGTAATGGTTCCCTCCCAGGTCTTGTTGGGAGAAATTCTCTCGATCATCTTATGTCTGCCGAAGAGGGATCCTCCGAGGTAGGCAAACGTATCATTCAGCCAAATCAAGATAAACATTAGCAGAATGACTTTGGAAAGTGAATGGTAATAGCAGGTGTATTTGATTGCGTAAAGAGGAATTATAATCCAAACCATGGCGAAGAGGTCGGTTCCGATAGCGTTCAGAGCACTTTTCTCCCCGTGTCTAAAGATCTCCACCACGGAAAGAACCACAAACGTCGCCAGCAGCAACTCCATCAGGAAGGGTTGACCCAAAGGTTGCGCTTTGACAAAAGAGGGTTGCCAGCATGTCAGGGCATAGACCACGACAGCGACCGCAATCAGGATGTTGCGGGAGAGTTTGTCAACGGGGTTCCCGGCCATTCTGTAAAACTCGATGAGAGCCACGATGGTGATGAACAGCATCAGCGGGACCATCAGATATGGGCAGAAGGTGGCAGACACCATCAATGCCACATAGACAGCACCGGATATCGTCCTGACTGCTAATTTTTTAATCTTCCCGTCACGCATCTCCCCTGAAACTACATATCATCCTGCACCAAGAATACGAACATACGCGGTTCCTGTGGGGTATAGACCGGATTGCCTTCCTCGCCCGTAACATTCTTGGGGGTCACGAACTCCACGATGGCGCTGTCGGGATCATCGCCGCGGGAGAGAACGTATGCCATGGCATCCGCGTGAGTCGGAAAGACACATCTGGAGCGGGTCATCACAATAATGTCCTTGGCGATATTGCGGATTGAGGGGTATAAGATTGTCCGGGGTGAGAAGCCGACACTGCCAGAGCAGGCCACCAGCATATCGGAAAAGACAATCGCGGCGTCAGCGGGCTCGCCGAAAGGGACCACATTGGAGAATGGGATTCCCCGTTTTTGAAGAAAAGCATGGATGTTAGGGGTCAAAGCCACCAAAGAGTTATACTTCTGCTTCTCCAAAAACTGGGCAAGGCTATTGTAGATCACCTCCTTAGGGAAGGGGAAGAATTTGCCTCCGCCAGCGCGGAAATGCTGGACGAATTCGTCCACGATAGGTTGCTGGAACTTGGAAAAGAAAGCATACTTCTCCAAATCCTGTTCGTTTTGGAGGGATTTGATATGGTTGACGTCACGCATTCTCTTGCGGATGACATCCTTGGGTTTCTCTGTTTGTAGTCTGTCTGAATCCATTGTTATTCGGAAGTGCTTTGCTGTTCTGATAAATCGTTTTGCGTATCAAGAGGCTGGTCGGGAGCGGGTTCGGAGGTAGCATCCTGAGCCTGTTCGGTGGATGGTTCCGAGGCTACTGTAGTGGCAGTTTCCTCTTCTTTTTTGGCAAAAGGTCTTGGGCCGAGAATGCGTTCCACGTCCTCGGCGAAGATGACCTCGCGATCCAGCAGCTGTTGTGCCAGCTGTTCCAGTTCGGACTTGTGTTGTTCGAGAATGGATTTGGCGCGTTGGTAGCAAGACTCCACCAGATCATGCACCTGCTGGTCGATCTCTTGCGCCGTCTTCTCGCTATAGGGCTTACCAAAAGCGAACTCCTGCTGGCCTGTCGAGTCGTAATAGCTCACATTGCCGATCTTCTTGTCAAGGCCATAATAGACCACCATGGCATAGGCCATCTTGGAGGTTCTTTCGAGGTCGTTGAGGGCTCCAGTGGAAACCTGGCCGAAAACGACGTCTTCCGAGGCACGTCCGCCGAGCAGTGCTGTCATCTCATCGACCAATTGGTCGTAGTTGGTCAGCTGTCGCTCCTCAGGCAGGTACCAGGCCGCGCCTAAGGCTTTGCCACGGGGCACGATGGTGACCTTGACCAGCGGGGAGGCGTGTTGCAGCAGCCAGCTGACAGTCGCGTGGCCAGCCTCGTGATAGGCCACGGCGCGTTTTTCCTCAGGGGTGAAGACGCTGCTCCGGCGCTCGAGGCCGCCAATGATACGGTCAACGGCAGCAAGGAAGTCCTCCTTCTCCACAAACTCTTTATTGTTACGGGCAGCGATCAACGCCGCCTCGTTGCACACATTGGCGATGTCGGCACCGCTGAAACCGGGCGTCTGCTTGGCGAAGAAGTCCAGATCCACATCGGGGCCGATTTTGATGTTGCGGACATGCACGCCGAAGATGCCGCGCCGCTCGCTCAGGTTGGGCAGTTCCACCTGAATCTGGCGGTCGAAACGTCCCGCGCGCAACAAGGCACGGTCCAGGATGTCGGCACGGTTGGTGGCGGCCATGATGATGACACCGGCATTGGTGGAGAAGCCGTCCATCTCGATGAGCAGTTGGTTGAGCGTGCTCTCGCGCTCGTCGTTCACGTTGGAGAGGGCGTTCTTGCCGCGGGCGCGGCCGATGGCGTCAATCTCGTCGATGAAAATGATGCACGGGGCTTTCTCCTTGGCCGTCTTGAAGAGGTCGCGCACGCGGGACGCACCCACACCCACGAACATCTCCACAAAGTCGGAACCGGACAATGAGAAGAACGGGACTTTTGCCTCGCCTGCCACGGCCTTGGCCAGCAGGGTTTTGCCTGTGCCCGGAGGGCCTACCAGCAACACGCCCTTGGGAATCTTGCCGCCGAGGACGGTGTATTTCTTCGGGTTCTTCAGAAAATCGACCACCTCCTCAATTTCGAACTTGGCGCCCTCCAGTCCGGCCACGTCCTTGAAGGTGACCAGCTGGCCCGACTTCTCGTCGAACTCCTGGGCGCGCGACTTGCCGATGTTGAAGATGTTGCCACCACCGCCCATGCCGCCGCGCATGGAGCGCATGGACCAGATAATGAGCACACAGATCATTAAGGTAGGCAGCACCCAGATGATGAGCTCCCAACCCCAGCTCTTCGTGTTGTCCTGCTTGGTCGGGAAGTCGTATTCGCCGGAGATGTCGTTGGCGGATAACGTGCTGTCCTCTGCCAAACGGCTTTGTATAGCTTTTTCTTTGACTTTTTCCAGATTTTCGTTGAAAACCTGCAGGTCGGTCACGGTCATGTAATACTGAGGACCCGTGGTGTTCTCTTTCACCTTCTCGTAAGCGGGATTGCTCTTCAGCGCGTCTTGTTTCAGGAAGATGTTGACGCGGTCATCTTTGCGGATATAATCCACATGGTCGATCTCGCGGTTTTTCACCATCTGGTTGAACTCCATGTCCGTGACATCTCTGGGACTTGTGGTGCCCACAGTCATGAGATAGTAAACAACTAGGAGAAGACCTATAAGCAGATAGATGTATAAGAAGGAAAATCTCGGCTTTTTATTGGAGTTTCGATTCTTCAATCCATCGAACGGTGATTGAGGCCGATTCGTATTGTTGTTGCTGTTTGTAGCCATAAATAGGATAGGGGATAGGGATTAAAACTTCTGCACGTCCGCGTCGCTCCACAGGGCTTCCAGGTTGTAGTAGGCTCTTGCCTCGGGTTGGAAGATGTGTACGAGAACGTTGAAATAGTCGAGCAGGATCCACTCGCAGTTTTCCAGACCCTCCACATGGATGGGCTTCACGCCCGCTTCGCGTTGGGTTTTCTCCTGCACAAAATCGCAGAGGGTTTCCACATGCGGTTTGGATGTGCCCGTGCAGATGACGAAATAATCGAAATAGGTATGGTTGATCTTTTTCAGGTTCAGGCATTGGATATCTACGCCCTGCTTTTCAATAAGAGCTTGGATGATAAGCTCTTCAATGTTCCCTTCAAAGGGCGTGCCTTCAAACTTGACTTTTCTTTTTACGGTCATAGGTGTGGTTTATTAATTAGCGGGCAAAGGTACAATTTTTTTTTATATTTTTGCAGCCTTTAAAAAACAACTACTAGTATGAAAAAGACCCTATTAACATTCTTATGTGTAGCATTCTCCTTAGCTACCGTATTCGCTCAGAAAGAGGTGGTTGGAATACCGTACAGCTTCAATCACAATAACATATCCATGAATATTGACAAGGTTGACCTTCCCGCTGTGGATGCCGACAAGTTGATGGCAGAGGATGCCTGGGCAGAGAAGGGAACCCCTATGAGAGTGGGAGTTGTGCACAGTGTGGACTACACATTTAACAATTGCGGCCGCAAAGATGTACTGGCTGACGGCAGCACTTTGTGGCGTCTATCCCTCAAATCACCGGGAGCTTTGATAATGACTGTCATTTTCTCGGAGTTCAATATTCCGGAAGGCGCATCTCTCCACATTTACAATGGAGACCGCAGCCAGCTGACGGGTACCTATACGAATGAGGATTTTCTTAATACAAATGGCTTTATGGAGTCAGAGGATATTCTTGACGACGAGTTGGTTATAGAATATCATGAGCCTGCAAACGCCCTTTATCATGGAAACATTCGTATTGAGCGTGTCAAACACATTTACAAAGATTTTCTTGGGTTAAAAGATTCCGGAAAAGGGAATATTGGCGATGCTGAAGGTAATTGTCACTTAAATGTTGTTTGTCCTGTTGCCGATCCATGGCGCGATCAAGTCCAATCTGTAGTTTGTATTAGCATTACAGAAAACGGTGGTGCATTCCTGTGTTCAGGCGCTATGATTAACAATGTTCGCCAAGACAAAACTCCATACGTGTTTACTGCAAACCATTGTTCCACCTATCCAGATGCCACTTTCAAGTTTTATTTTGAATACCAAACCACTACCTGCGATGGTAACTATGGCTCATACCGCGTATGCACTGGCGGAACCGTGGTGGCTAGTTCCGGTTATAGTGGATCCAACTACAACGTTGGTAGCGGTTCTGATTTTCTTTTGCTTAAAATCACAGGAGCATTAAGCCCGTTGTACCGCGACAATATTGTATTTGCTGGTTGGGATGCAGGTGGATATTCTTCTGTGGGCGCAGCCATCCATCACCCCGGTGGCGACTATAAGAAAATCAGCCTTCCCTATGCAGTGACCAGCTTTGGTGGATCATATAACAAATACTGGACAGTGGGTTGGTATTATCCGCCCTATGGTGAAAACAAAGGTTGTACAGAACAAGGTTCCTCCGGTTCTCCGCTGTTTAATGCTAACGGACTCATTATCGGCAGTTTGAGCACTGGCTCCAGTGCGTGCGATTACCCGCAGGGTACGGACAATTATGGAAAGATTTCATATTCCTGGACCAACAACAATAACTACAATAATGCCAAAAAGCTGAAACCTTGGCTCGATCCAGACAATACAGGGACTCTGTCACTTCGTGGTATGCACTATGATGGCACCCCGGCTGGTGTAGAGAGCTACAACGCCAATTCCAGCGCCTTCACCATCTCGCCCAATCCCAGCATTGGCGATATCACCGTGAAGGGTACCTTCCCGATGGGCAAGGGCATCTGCAATGTCTATAACTCCATGGGCATGCTGGTTTCTTCCCAGAATGTCCTAACGGATAACACCTTCGACCTGCATTTCAAGGGTTTGTCTGATGGCATCTACTTTGTGGAGATTGTGTGTGACAATCACATCTACCAATCCAAAATGATTATTGCCCGATAGTTTTGAATACCGTCCCGCTCTTATCGACTGCATATCTTCCGCCCATCGAATATTTCTCCTTTTTGATGAGCCAGGAAGTGTGGATGGAGAGCAGGGAGAACTACTGCAAGCAGAGTTACCGCAACAGGGCTTGTATCCTGACAGGTAATGGGGTGCAGTCACTGCTCATTCCCGTGGTGCACGATACGCACAAACCTTTGATTACGGAGGCACGCATCGAATACACCACCCCCTGGCAGCGCAATCACTGGCGCACTATCGTGACCGCCTACAACACAAGCCCCTATTTCATGTACTATCAGGACCCCCTACGTTCTTTCTACGAACAACGCTACGAAAGACTTTTTGATTTCAATCTGCAACTGATACGGACGATTGCGAAGATGCTCCGTATTCAGACTGAAATCAAACTTACAACGGATTACGAAGGGTCTCGGCAGCCCGACTTGCGGACGCTCATCCACCCCAAACGGAGTATCAGCCCCGACTATCCATATCGGTTCACCACTCCGTATTATCAGGTCTTCGAGGATCGGTTCGGATTCACGCCCAATCTCTCCATCATTGACCTGTTGTTCAATGCCGGCCCCGAAGCCGTTGACTATCTCAAAGCCCTCAACGCGTCATTTAATTCATAATGCCATGGAGAAGGAGAAATTGAATATTATTGAACGCATCTTTCAGGTTATCAAGCAGTTTTTTGCCAGAATTACCTATTCGCAGGAGCTGTTTGATGATGATGTTTGGGAGATACGGCTTTCCAAGCAGGCGCAGAAGAACATCCGGTATTCTGTGGAGAAGAAACTGTTCTCGTTCTCGCTCAGGAGCGCCGATGATGTCTATAAATATCTGCTGATGATTTCCATGGCGGTGATGCTGGTGGTGATGGTTCTCATGAGCCGCCATGTGGGCATCTCCACCCGCGAGATGGAGCAGGACCATTATTCGGCGTTGGTGTACGACCATTTTCATCATACAGGAGATCCGGATGCCTACAAGATGCATCCTTACGCCTCCACCCAGGCGCAATACATCGACCTGCTGGTCTATTCCATCTGCAAGGCGTTGCATGTTGAAGACACCTTCACTATCCGTCATGGCTTGAGTGCGATATTCGGTTGGCTGCTTATCCTGTATCTTTCCATCTTGATACTGAA
This sequence comes from Bacteroidales bacterium, assembly GCA_017615595.1. Taxonomy (GTDB): domain Bacteria; phylum Bacteroidota; class Bacteroidia; order Bacteroidales; family WCHB1-69; genus F23-D06. Next base: position 4,834 of record JAFZZT010000038.1, on the reverse strand, counting down.
GGCCTTCAATTGGCGTGCGGCGTTTTTCACCGCATTTTTCCTGTTCATTTCTCCCCGCTTTTTCGGGTATTCGTTGAGCAATATGGTGGATGTGACATTTGCATTTGGCTTCGTGTTCACCATTACGCAGATGTACTATTTTTCCCGTGAGTTGCCGGTTATCCGTGTTTTCCGTTGTGTGAAGATTCTGCTGGGCATGTTTCTGGCGCTGTCCACCTACAATGCCGGTTTTGTGCTGCTGCATTTCTTCATCGTATTCACGCTGCTCAACTTCTTCCTCTATAATCCGCCCAGAAAGATGTTTACCAAAGAGTACGGCAAGGCATTGGGTTTGCTGTGCTTGATGTTGCTCGGCACGACGTTGATCGTGTATTTGGTGCAAGGTCTGAGCACGTGGTTCCTTGAAAGCTCCGTGGTGGCCCCGCGCAAGGCCTTCGAGCTGCTGACAGTCAACTACCCGCAATCCGGCAACCAACTCTACAAAGGACACATCATCGGACCGGACAACTTTCCGAGAACCTATCTGATCAAGTATCTTTTCATCACTACGCCTACCATCATCCTGACGGGCGTACTGCTTTTCTTTATCTTCTTCAGTACGGCGGTGAAGTCACTGAAGTTCTATTCCATCTTCATTTTCTTCTATTCTTTCCTGTACTGCATCCATGAGGTCCGTTTCAGCTACTTGCGTCCGGATACTATGTGGGCCATCTACTATTTCATCTACCCGCTTTTCATGCTGATTGCTGCGAGTGGGGTGGAGTGCACCTTGCGTGCGGTGAACGACAGATATACCAATGTCGTGATTCTGGGTATCATTGCGCTGCTTTCCTGCCTGCCTATCCGGCATATCATGTTCAACCGGCCGGTGGTGTCGCTCTATTTCAACGAGATTTCCGGCGGTATCAACAATGCGTATGCCAAATATGAGCTGGATTGCAACGATGATGCCAATAAGACGGTTTGTCAGTGGCTCGTTCAGCATATCTACAGGGAAAACATAAGCCAGAATACGGAAGACAGTGTTGTGACGGTGGCCACCAATGGCAATGCAGCTTGCGCCCTGTTCTTCCAGCAGGAAAAAGGCATGATTGATTTGGAATTTGTGCCGTACAACAAGCTGGACAGCACATGGGATTACTATATGGATTTCTGCAGCAATATACCGCCGGCGCAACTCCGCAACGGCACATGGCCGTCTGACAAGACACTGTATCAGTTGCGGGTGGACTCCAAGCCCATCGTTGTCATCTACCAGAATTCCTACAAGATATGCCAACGTGCCATCCGTGACAGCCTTGCCGCTCGCGAGCAAGCATATCTGGATAGCCTCGCGACGCTGCCCGTGATTCCGGAAAAGAAGAAACGATGATCCCGACAGGTTATCCCGTTTTTTTCTATTTTTGCAAACCAATTGAAAAAATCATTTTCCTTTTATGATAGAATACAACACCAAACGAAACAAATTAGTCATCAAGGAGTATGGCCGCAATGTGCAGAAGATGATCGAGGAGTGCATGACTATCGAGGACCGCGAGAAGCGGAATGAGACGGCCCGCGCCATCGTGCGTGTGATGGACCAGCTCAACGAGGTCAAGGATCCGGCCAATGTGGGCAAGCGCGAGTCGGCCGACTATTGGCACAAGCTCTGGGACCATCTGTTCATCATGTCGGATTACGCCCTGGAGATTGATTCGCCCTTCCCGAAGCCGGTGCCCGAAACCAAGGAGAAGGAAGTGGTGAAGCCCGAATACAACAAGCATCACATCCGTTTGAGAACATACGGACGCAATATGGAGAATGTCATCAAGATGGTGGCCACCTATCCGGAAGATGTGCGCAACGTGCTGGTGCGCCCGCTGGCCAACCACTTGAAGATGATGTACTTGACCTACAACCGCGACTCGGTGAATGACGCGCTGATCGCACACCAGATCAACGAGTTGTCGGACGGAAAGCTTACCGTGCCGGAGGATTTCACGTTTGCCACCACCAATGCCCTGTTGCATACAGCCAACAGTAATGCTTCCTTCTACGTTACTCCGACCAAGAAAAAGAATAAAAAGAAGAAGAAAAAAAAGAAAAAAGGCCCGATTAATTTATGAACATCATTGAAGTAGATCAGGTTACAAAAGCTTTTAGCAACCACCTGGCGTTGGACAATGTGTCGTTGTCCGTGCCGGAGGGTGTCATTTTCGGCTTGCTGGGCCCCAACGGTGCCGGCAAGACGACCCTTATCCGCATTCTTAACCAGATAACCTTTCCAGATTCGGGTACCGTCTATTTCAAAGGCCATCCCCTGGAGGCGGACGATGTGCGCCAGATTGGCTATCTGCCGGAGGAGCGAGGATTGTACAAGAAGATGAAAGCCGGCGAACAGGCTATGTATCTGGCCCGTCTCAAAGGCCTTGACCGCAACACTGCGTACCAGCGCTTGCGCGTAAAGTTCGAACAGTACGGTATTCTGGACTGGTGGGGCCGTCCGGTGGAAGAGTTGTCAAAGGGTATGCAGCAGAAGCTGCAGTTCATTACCACCATCTTGCACAAACCCTCTTTCATCATCCTGGACGAACCATTCAGCGGTTTTGATCCTATCAACTCCAACTTGCTGAAAGAAGAGATTTTGCAATTGAAGAAAGAAGGGGCCACCATCATCCTCTCCACACACAACATGGCTTCGGTAGAAGAGATTTGCGATGAGATTGCTCTCATCAACCATGCGCAGAAAATCCTGGAGGGTAACATCCACGATGTGAAAAACCGTTTCAAGAAAAACATCTACGCTATTGAATTGTCAGCGGACAGTCCCGACATCACCCCTCTGCTGCAGCATCCATACGAATTGATTGAGAAGCAAACGACTCCGCAATCGACTTCCTATACGGTGAAGATTCAAGACAACCAGCCGGCCAACAATCTGCTGAAGATGCTGGTTGATTATAGCAATATACTCTCTTTCAATGAGATACTTCCTACTATGAATGAGATTTTCATTGAACAAGTGCAAACCTTCAACCAACAACATCATGAGTAACAACATATCCCTTATCATATCCCGCGAATACACCACAAGGGTTAAGAAGAAATCCTTCATCATCATGACCCTCCTGCTGCCGGTACTGCTGGCTACCATTATCGTGTTGCCTGTGTTGCTGGTCATGCACAGCGAGAAGTCGCAGACAGCCCGTGTACTTGTGGTGGATGATACTGACATTTTCCTGAATGCCTTTGAAGGGAACGACAATACCACTTTCAGCTATCAGTCGGGCGACATCAACCAGCTGAAGCAGGAGGCGCTTAACGGCGACCAATACGACTGTGTGTTCCATATTCTCAACAACAGCCAAGGGCTGAAAAGCAATCTCTATTACAAGAAAAACCTGCCGTCGAGCTTGCAGGGCAAGCTGGAAAGCCAGATGAATGAGATATTTTTCGACCGCATCCTGCAAGACTCGTTGCACATAGAACCCGCCAAGTTCGAGAAACTTCAGGACCTTACCAAAGTGGATATTACCACGATACAGGTGGATGACGATGGCATGGAGCGGGAGAATGATGCAGAGATGAATGAGATTATCGGCATGATGTGCGGTTTCTTCATCTATTTCATCATCATCATCTTTGCCAGCCAGGTGCTGCGCGGCGTGTTGGAGGAGAAGAGCAACCGCATTGTGGAAGTGCTGATCTCTTCCGTGAAACCCATGCAGTTGCTCATCGGCAAGATTGTGGGCATCGCGCTTGTGGGCCTCACGCAGTTTGCCATTTGGATAATGCTGACAATGGGCATTTTGGGCGGCATTCAGTTGGCTGCCCCTAACCTGTTCCAGTCGGATACAACCACGGAATTGGCCGCCGAAGGCACACCGGAAGCCTTGCAAAACGCAGCCGAGCAAACTGGAATAGCCGACAGTGTGAACATTTTCCAGAAAATCAACGATTATTTCCCTGTCTCTTTCACGGAAATTATCCTCTGCTTCCTTTTCTTCTTCATTGTGGGATACCTGATTTATGCCACTTTGTATGCGGCGACAGGTTCAGTGGTGGACAACGAGAGCGACTCGCAGCAATATACCATGCCGGTCACTATTCCGCTGATGCTGGCCATCATTCTTATTCCGACTATTTCCACCAATCCCAATGGTCAACTGGCGTTGTGGTTTTCCATGATTCCACTGACCTCGCCCATCATCATGATGGTGCGCCTGCCCGCCGGCGTGCCGCTGTGGCAGTTGCTGACCTCCATGGGCTTGGCCTTGCTGTTCCTCGTGTTCTGCGTGTGGTTCGCCGCCAAAGTGTATCGCATGGGCATCCTGATGTACGGTAAGAAGAGCAGCTGGAAAGAGATTTTCAAGTGGCTGAGGAAAGCCTGATGCTTTTAGATTAGAGATGAAAGGAGGAGGGGAGGAGAAGAGTAGAGTAGAGTAGAGAAGGAGATTAGAAGATTAGGAGATTAGGGGATTAGAGATGAATTATTTTTTTTAAGAATTTGTATATGCTTTTTAAGAATTCCTTTGAACAGAATCCGGCGTTGCATTACGTCTATGAGCATCTTCAGCTGACTTCCAATCTGGGGAGGCATTATCTGTTGAATCTGCCGTTTTGCACGGATGCAAAGGAATTAGAAGGAGAGTTTGATTTGGTGGAATCGACCGTTGCGATACTCCAAAACGAGTCATATCGCACCAAAATCACGCATATTCGCAACCATTTGCATCAGATCAATGACATTCGTCCCACACTGAACGCCTTGGCGGATGGCCGTGTGCTGGATGACATTCAATTGTTTGAGATCAAGAAGACAGCCATCCTCACCCGCAAGATTGCCGATGACCTG
>JAFZZT010000037.1 GCA_017615595.1 Bacteroidales bacterium | reverse complement strand
TATACCAGTAAAACAGAGCACGCGCAGTCCGCCCGTTTCCATCCACAAACGGATGCACATACGCCACCATATAATGAACAATTATTCCTCTGATAATCGGATGAATAAACGGATCCTCTTTGGGGCTGTTAAAGAATGCACAAAGCTCATGGATGAATTGTGGAATATCCGAGGCGGCAGGCGGCGTGTACACGATCTCTCCTGTCAGCTCATTTTGAACAACGATATTGTCGTCATCGACCCTGAAACGTCCCGCATCGGCATCGTGTTTCATCGTCTTGTTGGTCATTAGGCGATGAATGTATAGCAAACTCTCTTCCGTCAATGGTTCGTTTTTGTGCTGTGCAATGTATTGGATGGTCTGATAATTGTTGAATATCATCTGCTGAGACTTGTCTTTTGGGGTGATTCCCCGCACCAACATATCCTTTGCTATACGCCGGGTTGTCGAAGCTCCTTCCATTATGCTGGAATAAATGGCTTCTTCCATTAGCGAAGAGGTCTGATATTGCATCTTTTCAGCCTTGGCAGCTGGCGTGTCGCTATCCCAAAAATTGCCAAAGTTTGTGTCAAACTCGTGGCAGAAACGCTGCATTTTGTTGGTTACAAATAGCTTAACGCCATATTTGGGCCATACTACAATACCTCCTACCTGTCGTGATGCTTTCACATACGACCACAGTATCTCTGGGGTAACGCCTTTGGGCAGAGGTCTCTTGTATTTTACCTTATCCCAATACTCATATTCCTCATTAATACGATCCACTATGGGATAAATGCTTTTGTCCGCAGTGTTGAATATGTAGGAGACAAAAGCTTTCTCATCTATTTTTGGAGGTTTTTCCATCATAATTCCACCATTTTAATTCGGCCGCAAAGATACAAATATTTTTGATAATTATTGATAATATTTGCAAAATTATCAAATATTATCAATTTTGTATCCTAACTTTTCAAACAACCCTTTCAGCTCCTTCTTGCTTTCTTCCTCCTGCTTCAATAAATCCTTCATTTCCGTCTGCAACTCCCGCATCTTCGCATCGAAATCGATCTGCTCGTCGCGGTTGCGGAACTCGATGTATTTGCCGGGCACGAGGCTCCAACCCTTCCGCTCGATTTCGTCACGGGTGGCGGAATAACAATATTCAGGTTCGTCGTGGTAATCTTGTAGAGACGGGGCGCGCCCCGTCTCTACAGAGGTGACCTGTTGCCAATTATGGTAGGTGCGGGTAACGATGTCGCGAGTCGCCGGATCCAATTCCACGTATTTCTTCTCAAACGGCACGCCCATCTGCCGCAAGTCCATGAAGAGGATTTCGTTCTCGCGGTCGCGGAAGTGAATCTCCACGCCGTTCTTCGTCACCACACGCGCCTTCTTGTTGTTGTTCAAAATCCATAACGTCACGCTGATGTCAGTGGAATAGAACATGTTTCGGGGCAGAATGATGATGGCCTCCACCTTGTCGTTCTCGATGAGCTTACGCCGAATGGCCAATTCAGTGCCGTCAGCGCTCAAAGCGCCGTTGGCAAGCAGGAAGCCCGCCACACCGTTGGTGGAGAGTTTGGAGAGGATGTTCAGAATCCAGCCGTAGTTGGCATTCGAGGTGGGCGGAATGTCAAAGCCCCTCCAACGAGGATCATCAAGCAATTGGTTATCATCGCGCCAACCCTTCTGGTTAAAGGGTGGATTGGCCATAATGTAATCCGCCTTCAGGTCTTTGTGCTGGTCGTTATGGAAAGTGTCGCCCTGCTTGATATCAGCAGAGATGCCACGGATAGCGAGGTTCATGCGCGCCAGTTTGAAGGTGGTGTTTATGTTTTCCTGTCCGTACACACTCACATTCTTCTGATTGCCGTGGTGCGCCTTCACAAATGTCATCGACTGCACAAACATACCGCCCGAGCCGCAGCAGGGGTCGTAAATCTTGCCGTCGTAGGGCTCAATCATCTCGGCAATGAGGTTCACCACCGACTTCGGCGTATAGTATTCGCCCTTGCCCTTGCCTTCTGCGATGGCGAACTTGCCAAGGAAATACTCATACACGCGCCCGATGAGATCGTTCTCCGAATCTTTTACCGTGTCGAGCTTGTTAATCTCGTCAAGCAACGAGGAGAACTTCGTTTTGTCCAAACCCAGGTTGGAGTAGTAGTTGTTGGGAAGTGCCCCCGCCAACTGTTTGTTCTTCTTCTCAATGTTGGAAAGTGCGTCATCGATAATCTGGAAGATGTTCGGCTGTTTGGCGTTCTGCATGATGTACGACCAGCGGCAGCCCTCCGGCAGGTAGAAGACATTCTCCGCTGTATAGAACTCCACCGTGTCGATGTACTCCTTCAATCCCTGCTCCAGAAGTTTCTGCTTGCGCTGCTCGAAACGGTCGCCCGCATACTTGAGGAAGATGAGGCTCAGCACCACGTGTTTGTACTCCGCCGGCTCCACCGCCCCGCGCAACTTGTTGCACGACTCCCAAAGGGCCGCTTCCATGGATTTTTCCTGTTTCTTATTGGGTTTAGCTGTTTTTGGCATAATGATTATTTTGGTAGTTCCGTATCAATATGGTCAAATACGTTTGTCATTTCTATTCTTGCAATTACTGCGCAAAAAAATCTACAAAAATACGTTTTTTATTTAAAAACCACCACAGGGACACCTTTTTTCTTATGCAAATAATTACAAGAAAGTGACAAGAATATGAAGAAAAATGACAGGATCCCTTAGGAAATGAGCAAGAAGCAAAGGATAATAAGATTTAGCATGCGAAAACTGACAAGAATCTTTCAGTGGTCCAAGAGCCTAAGTCATTAAAGAGAAGCGTAAAATTACACGTATGCTTCATTTACTGAAAAACATAAAAAGAGGTGGCACCTTCTGCCTCTTCTCCTGTCTTTCACAATCAAAAAAAACGTATCTTTGCCGCTCGTATCGGAACGATAAAATGATATAGTCCCTATGAAAAAAATACTTATCACCGGCGGTGCCGGATTCATCGGATCCCATGTGGTCAGACATTTTGTCAATAAGTACCCGGGTTACCAGATCTATAACCTCGACAAGCTGACCTACGCCGGCAACCTCGAGAACCTGACGGACGTGGATCAGAAACCCAACTACCACTTCATCAAGGCCGATATCGAGGACGCCGAGCTGATCATGGACCTGTTCCAACGCGAACAGTTCGACGGCGTGATCCACCTCGCCGCCGAGTCGCACGTGGACCGCTCTATCACCAACCCGCTGCAGTTCATCCATACCAACGTCCTGGGCACGGTGCACCTGCTGCATGCCGCCAAGACGATATGGCACGGCCACTATGAGGGCAAGAAGTTCTACCAGATCTCTACCGACGAGGTCTATGGCGCCCTGGGCGACACGGGCCTCTTCAGCGAGACGACCCCCTACAACCCCCATAGTCCGTACTCCGCCGCCAAGGCGTCCGCCGACCACTTCGTGCGCGCCTACCACGACACCTACGGCATGCCGACGGTCATCTCCAACTGCTCCAACAACTACGGTCCCAACCAGTTCCCCGAGAAGCTGATCCCCCTGTTCATCAACAATATCAAGCACAACAAGCCCCTGCCGGTCTATGGCCAGGGCCTCAACGTGCGCGACTGGCTCTATGTGGAGGACCACGTGGAGGCCATCGACCTGATCTTCCATCAGGCACAGCCGGGCAGCACCTACAACATCGGCGGCAACAACGAGTGGCGCAACATCGACCTCATCAAGAAGCTGATCGAGATCATGGACCGCAAACTGGGCCGTCCCGCGGGCACGTCCCTCAGCCTGATCACCTACGTCACCGACCGCGCGGGCCACGACCTGCGCTACGCCATCGACGCCTCCAAGATCCGCGAGGAGCTGGGCTGGGAACCCAAGGTGCGCTTCGACGAGGGCTTCGAGAAGACCGTGGACTGGTATCTCCACAACGAGGAGTGGTTCAACCACGTCACCTCCGGCGAGTATGAGGAGTATTACCAGAAGATGTACGGGAACCGATAGATTTTTTATATTTGCCCCTCCTATTTGAGAAATAGATATTAACAATTAATAAACTCATAATCAATATGATAATAAAAGATGAATTCGTCACTCGCCATAACGGGCCGAGCAAGGACGAGCAACAGCAGATGCTGAAGACCATCGGTGTGAGCACCATGGATGAACTGATTGAGAAAACCATCCCGGCAGCCATTCGTCTGCCGCAGCCGTTGGACCTGCCCGCCGGTCTGACCGAGGGTGAATACCTGACCAAGATCCACAGCCTGATGGCCAAGAACAAGGTCTATAAGTCCTACATCGGCATGGGTCACCACAACACCTACACGCCGGCGGTCATCCTGCGCAACATTTTCGAGAATCCGGGCTGGTACACGGCCTACACGCCGTACCAGGCAGAGATCTCCCAAGGCCGTATCGAGGCTTTGTTGAACTACCAGACCATGGTGAGCAGTCTGACCGCCATGCCGTTGGCCAACGCCTCCATGCTGGACGACGCCACCGCCGCCGGTGAGATGATGCTCATGTTCTACCGTCTGCGCAGTCGCGACCAGCAGAAGAACAACGTCTGCAAGTATTTCGTTTCAGAGGATGTCTTCCAGCACTGCATCGGCGTGATGAAGACCAACGCCGCCCCGCAGGGCATCGAGCTGGTCATCGGCAAGGCCGACCAGATAGAGCTCGACAACACCTTCTTCGGTGCGATGATCCAGTATCCCAACCAGCATGGTGCCATCCATGACTTCCGTGCTTTTGTGGACAAGGCGCACGCGCTGGGCATCCTGGTGGGTGTGGCCACCGACCTGCTCTCTTTGACGTTGCTCACGCCTCCGGGCGAGTGGGGTGCCGACTGTGTCACGGGCTCCACGCAACGCTTCGGCTTGCCGATGGGCTACGGCAGTCCTGCCGCCGGCTTCTTCGCCTGCCGTGAGGAGTACCTGCGCCAGACGCCGGGCCGCATCATCGGTGTGACCGTGGACGCACAGGGCAACCGCGCCGTCCGTATGGCCCTGCAGACCCGCGAGCAGCACATCAAACGCGACCGTGCTACCTCCAACATCTGCACCGCCAGCGCCCTGACCGCCATCATGGCCAGCTTCTATGCCATGTGGCACGGTCCTAAAGGGCTGCACGACAAGGCCGTCAAGATCAACGTGCTCGCCGGCGTCCTCGCCCGCGAGGCCGAGAAGTACGGCTACAAACAACATAACGAATACTTCTTCGACACCATCTGTCTGCAGGTGCCCGCCGGCATGACCACCCAAGAGGTCGAGAAGGTGGCCTTAGAGAAGAAGGTCAACTTCCGCTACTGGTGCGACGAGTGCTTCACCATCGCGTTGGACGAGACCGTCACGCTGGAGGATGTCAACCTGATGTTGGAGATCCTGGCCACGGCGGCCCACAAGCCGTTCACCCCGTATGTGTGCCAGTGCAACGCCAACCCGGCGCTCAACATCCCCGCCAACCTGACCCGTCAGTCTGCCTACCTGCAGCAGGAGATCTTCCACAAATATCACTCCGAGACGGAGATGATGCGCTATATGAAGCTGTTGGAGGTGAAAGACCTCTCTTTGAACCGCGCCATGATCCCGCTGGGCTCCTGCACCATGAAGCTCAACGCGGCCGCCGAGATGCTGCCGCTGAGCTGGGCCGAGACCTGCAACATCCATCCCTACGCTCCCGCCGACCAGGCTGAGGGCTTCCAGGAGATGCTCAAGTCTGTCTGCGAGTGGCTCTGCAAGATCACGGGCTTCAAGGCCATCTCTTTGCAGCCCAACTCTGGTGCTGCGGGCGAGTATGCCGGCATGACCGTCATCCGCAACTACCATATCAGCCGTGGCGAGGGTCACCGCAACGTATGCCTGATCCCTGCCTCTGCGCACGGTACCAACCCCGCCTCTTCCGCCAAGGCCGGCAACAAGATCGTGGTTGTCAAGTCCACGGAGCACGGCGAGGTGGATGTGGAGGACCTGCGCGCCAAGGCCGAGCAGTACAAGGACAACCTGTCCTGCCTCATGATCACCTATCCGTCCACGCACGGTGTCTTTGAGGAGGCCATCCTGGACATCATCAAGATCGTCCACGACAACGGCGGCCTCGTCTATATGGACGGTGCCAACATGAACGCCCAGGTCGGCTTGACCTCCCCGGGCACCATGGGCGCCGACGTCTGCCACCTCAACCTGCACAAGACCTTTGCCATGCCGCACGGCGGTGGCGGTCCTGGCGTGGGCCCGATCGGAGTGGCTGAGCACTTGGTGGACTTCCTGCCGAACCACATGATGGTGAAGGTGGGTGGCGAACACGGCAGCCAGGTGGCTTCCGCGCCTTACGGCAGCGCCTACCTGATCCCCATCACCTACGGTTATCTGCAGATGCTGGGCGGCGAAGGCCTCGCCGATGTGACGCGCTGCGCCATCTTGAACGCCAACTACATGCGCGCCCGTCTGGAGGGTCACTATAAGATCCTCTACACCGGCACCAACGGCATGTGCGCCCACGAGATGATCCTCGACTGCAACGAGTTCGACAAGACCGCCGGCGTACAGGTGGGCGACATCGCCAAACGTCTCATGGACTATGGCTTCCACGCTCCCACCGTGGCCTTCCCGGTGCATGGCACGCTGATGGTGGAGCCCACCGAGAGCGAGCCGCTGAGCGAGCTGGATCGTTTCTGCGACGCGATGATCGCCATCCGTCAGGAGATCCGCGACATCGAAGAGGGCAAGGCCGACAGAGCCAACAACGTCATCAAGAACGCCCCGCACACCATGAACGTGGTCTGCGCCGACACGTGGGACAGACCCTACACCCGTCAGCAGGCTGCCTTCCCGATGCCGCACACCGAGAAGTACTGGCCTACCGTGGGCAAGATCGACGATGCCTACGGCGACAGAAATCTGGTATGTGTGTTGGAGAAATAAGGATTTCTTAAAATCTATGGACAAGGTCCCCCAAGAGCATTGGGGGACCTTTTTTTGTTCTCCGAAAATAATGGTATCTATTGCAGCTTGAAACAATTATGAAAAAATACATAATATAGGAAAACCCGTTCAAGTTCGGAACCATACCGTAGGCATGAGACGCGCCGTCAGGCGCTATTAACACCATATAAGCGGAGCGTAATGGCTTCTACGTCCCTCGTGTTTCCCTTTGCCGCCGGTGTTAGAGGGCGGACAGGGTGGGCGGCATTCATGTCGGCTTGAACTTTTGTCAACTTTTCCATTAGGTAAATATAATTTTTTGCAAAATATCAAAAAAAGTATATTTTTGTAACCTGTTAATGTTAGGTTGTAATTTGTCATCATCCAAAACAATAAAATTATGAAAAAAGTTCTATTATTTATTCTGTTTGTCCTGTGTGCGGCAACAGGGATGAGGGCCCAGGAGGTCATCATCGGCACGGGCACCTCATCGAGTGAAGAGTACGCTTTTTATCCGTATTACGAGGATTCGTGGTGGGAGAGCATCTATCTGCCTACCGAAATCGGTATGCAGGGACTCATCACCTCGGTGGCGTTGCAGTCGGGCAGCGGTCCTGCCTTGATGGCCGACAACGTCTATATCTACATCGGCACGAGGAGTACCAATTCCTACAGTTCCACCACCGACTGGACGCCGTTGAGCAACCTCACGCTTGTCTTTTCGGGCACGAACCTGCCGCTGGGCGGCAGCAACGGGTGGGAGAACTACACGCTGCAGACTCCGTACATGTACGATGGAAGCAGCAACTTGGTAGTGGTCTTTGCCAAGCATGCTTCGGACTACAGCGATGACGCCACCTATTACTATCACTCCACCGACAACTACAGCTCGTTGTGTCGGTATATGGACGAAGACCCGTCATACGCGCAATACTCCTCCACCATCACCGGCTCCAGAAAATACTATCGTCCTAATCTGAAGCTGAGCATCACGCCGGACTCCACCTTCTGCGGGGCGGTAAGCAATATCCAGGTGACGGGCATCACTACCGATGAGGCCACCGTCTCCTGGGATACGCCCTTCAATCCCCACACCTATATCGTGGAGGTGAAGGAGGCGGCGGAGAACTGGGACAGTCCTTATGTGCTGACCTATACCACTTCAGACACCTTCTACACGATTACGGGTCTGGACCATTCGACCACCTACAACGTGCGGGTGGCCAACGACTGTGTGGATGACACGAGCAACTACACATCTGCATCGTTCAGTACCCAATGCGCACCGGTGACGGTGTTGCCCATCATAGAGGACTTTGACGGTTACACCCATACCACCAATCCTACCAACGGGGCGGGGTCCAGCAATCTGCCCAACTGTTGGGATGCGTTGAATACAGGCTCCTCTTATTCAGCCTGTCCATACGTCCATTACGGAACCTCCTTGGCAAACAGCGGGGATTACAGCATGCGTTTCTATCTGGGCTCCGGAAGTAGTTATGCCGACCAGTATGCGCTGTTGCCCATTGTGGATGTCAATGCGATAAGCATACAGGATTTGTCGTTGGGATTCTACATGCGCCGTCAAGGTACCAATGTCACTTTCACCTTGGTGGTAGGAGTGATGGAGGATATGAATCCCGCCACGTTCACCCCCATTGACACCTTTACGACTACCAGTGCCACATACGTATATCACGAAGTTTCGTTCAGTAACTATTCAGGTACGGGCAATCGTATTGCCCTCAAGGCGCCGAAACCGGCTTCCGGCAACAACCGCGGTCTCGTGGATGATGTAGTGCTTAACTATCTTACCAATTGTCAGATGGTTTCCGATGTGACCGTCAGCAATATCACCACGACCAGCGCTATCGTCTCTTGGCAGTCGCAAGGCACCGAGACCGCCTGGGTGGTTGAGTATCGCGAAAATGGCAGCAACGTCTGGCAGACAGAATATGCCAACACCAACCCCTATACACTTACCTCTTTGAATGCGGCGACTTTATATCAGGTGCGTGTGGCGGCAGATTGCGGTTCGGAAATAAGCAACTACACCTCCAATGTCTCTTTCGCCACGGTCACCTGCGACACGGCCGACCAGTGCCTCTATACCTTCAACCTCGCCGATGATTTTGGAGACGGATGGAACAGCGCTTCGTTGCGTGTGCAGCAGGGAGGACAAACGGTGAGCACGCTGACGATTTCCAACAGTTCCAGTTCCAGTGCCACGTATCAAGTTCCTTTGTGCGACAGCATTCCTGTCACATTGGTCTGGGTCTCCGGCAGCTATGATGATGAATGCAGCTTTGTGGTGGTGAATCCTTTCGGTGAGGCCATCTTCACCGCATCGGATCCCTCTGCGGGCACACTCACCACGTTTATGCCCTCCTGTACACCTCCCAGTTGTCCGAGACCCTCCAGTGTCACCGTTTCGGACATTGAGGATGCCTCCGCGACCATCAGCTGGGTGTCCACGGGCACGGAGACGGCTTGGAATATCGAGTACAAGCCTGCCAACAGCGCCACATGGCTGACAGAGCCTGTGACCACCAACCCTTACACGCTGACGGGTCTGACGTCCCTGACCAACTACGACGTGCGGGTGCAGGCCGACTGCGGCGGGGATGTCTCCGACTGGCGCGAGACCTCCTTTATGACCGCGGGCTGCCCGCTGACAGACCAATGTGCCTACACCTTCAACCTCACGGATGATTTCGGTGATGGTTGGAACGGCGCCTCTCTGGTTGTCCAACAAGGCGGCACGACTATCGCCACCTTGACAGTCGCGTCCGACTACTCCGCAGTCTTCCAGATTCCCTTGTGCGACAACCTTCCGATTACGTTGATTTGGATGTCAGGCAGTTTTGATGACGAGTGCAGTTTCACCGTTGTCAATCCTTTCAACGAGACGATCTTCACGGCCAGCGACCCGAACAGCGGGACGCTCACCTCGTTCACGGCCCATTGCGTGCCGCCTACCTGCCCGGCGCCGTCCTCCATCTCTGTCTCCAATATTGGCACCACCAGTGCCTCGGTGAGTTGGGTCTCCACCGGCAGCGAGACGACTTGGAACATCGACTACAAACCTGTCAACAGCACCACATGGACATCGGTTTCGGTGACCACCAACCCCTACATGCTGACGGGTCTGACCTCCCTTACCGCTTACGATGTGCGGGTGCAGGCCGACTGCGGTGGCGGAGACCTCTCCGACTGGCGCACGACCAACTTCAACACCAGTGCATGTGAGGCATACGAGCAGTGTGTCTATACTCTTTCTGTGACCGGCGAATATGATGACAGCTGGGACTATTGTAGCTTGAATGTCGTGCAGGGAGGTGTCACCGTGGCCACGATTGAAGGTGTTGGTTATTATGCTACCGTGCAGCTCTCGCTCTGTGACGGTGTCTCCACCTCGTTGGTCTTCAACAGCGGTTACTTTGATGATGAGTGCGGTTTCACCCTCTCGGGTCCTGACGGGACCGTGCTACAACAGCAGACAGACATGAGCTATTTCACCAATTACACCTTCACGCCTGACTGCGGGCTGTCCTCTTTGTGCATGCCTCCCACAGGTCTTTTTGTCAACAATGTGACGCAGACCACGGCTGTGGCCTCTTGGATCGCCGCCGGCACTGAGATCTCTTGGAATGTGCAGTACAAGGCCGCTTCCGCCAGCACCTGGCAGAATATTACCGCCAATACGACCTCTTGCACGCTGACAGGACTTACCCCAGGAACCGCCTATCAGGTGAAGGTGCAGGCTGTGTGCGATGCCACCACCTCGAGCGACTGGACAGAACCCGTCTCCTTCACCACAGAGCAGGGACAACAGACCTGTCCGGCCCCCACCAACCTGACCGTCAGCGTGGATCACACCACCGTGACGCTGACCTGGCAGCAGGAGCCCAACACGGCCACCGAGTGGCAAGTCAACTACCGCCAGACCACCGAGAGCACCTGGAGCACCTCCACAGCCACCTCCACCACCTATGTCCTGACGGACTTGGTGCCTGAAGTGGACTATGTGGCTCATGTGGTGGCTCATTGCACCAACGGCCTGACGAGTGACGAGTCCAACACGGTGAACTTCCATACCACTAGCGTGGGCATCCAAGGCTATCTGGAGAGGAGTGTGAACCTCTATCCGAATCCCGCTACCGAGATGGTGAGTGTGGAGGTCAGCGATGCCAACATCCTGATCACGGGTGTGGAGGTCTATAACGTGTTTGGCCAGATCGTGGAGACGTTCCATGGAACATCTCTACAGAACCGTGCCACCATCAACGTCAGTAGCCTCGCCGATGGCATGTACTATGTGCGTGTCACGACAGACAATGGCGTGGTGACGAAGAGTTTTGTGAAGAGATAAACAGGCTATTGGCCATTGGCTGTTAGCTGTAAGGACGCCTGTTCCGAATAGGGGACTGGCGTCCTTTTTTGTAGTTATCAGTTGTCAGTTGTCAGTTAGAAGTTTGGAGTTAGAAGTTTTTTTTGTTTACCGTTTACAGTTTAAAGGAGGTTTGATGATGTCAAGCGATTTCATGAAAACACAATGAACAGTTGTCAGTTGTCAGTTAGAAGTTAAAACATTAATCGCCTCATCGCCTCATCGCCTCATCGGTAAACCGTAAACTGCAACCTCTAACTTCTAACCTTTTAACCTCTCCGCTCCTCCCTTCTCCTCTCCTCTAATCGCATAATCGTTTAATCCCCTCATCGCATAATCGCCTCCTCGATAAACTGCAAACATTCTTGTCCGACCTTCGCGAATTTTTTATATATTTGCGCGTTTTTTTAATAATGGAAAAGTATGTTCACTGGAATAATAGAAAAGACTGGCAAAATTGTCAAGATTGAACGCGATAGAACCAACTACGACTTCACACTGGAGGTGGATTTTGCAGAGGAATTGTCGATAGACCAAAGCATGGCGCACGACGGCTGCTGTCTTACCGTGGTCCGTTTGGACAAGGAGAAGAAACAGTACGTGGTGACGGCCATGGAGGAGACGATGCTCAAGACCAACCTCGGAACCTGGAAGGTGGGCGATGAGGTCAACCTCGAGCGCAGCATGCGCATGGACGGCCGCTTTGACGGTCACATCGTCCAAGGACATGTGGACCAGACCGCTGTCTGCGAGAAGGTGGTGGACGAGAATGGCAGTTGGCGTTACTATTTTTCCTACGATGCATCGCGCAACAACTTCACCGTCCCCAAAGGCTCTATCTCCGTCAATGGCGTCAGCCTGACGGTGGTGGACTCCGAGAAAGGTCGTTTTTCGGTGGCCATCATCCCTTATACACACAAAGTTACCAACTTCCACAACTTTGTTCCGGGCACGGTGGTGAATATTGAATTCGATGTATTCGGAAAATATGTCCAACACCTGATTGAAGAATATTTTGCCCAACAAAAATAAAATTCGGCGAACATCGTTATATACAACGCTTTTAATACTGGAGAATTTTGAAGAAAAGATTATATAACATATTTGTTTGCAGTGCAATAGGACTGGTTCTGCTGGCGCTGTCCGGCTGTTCCACCTCGAAGAATACCTTCCCGAACAGGGCTTATCATAACGTCACGTGCCGTTACAATGTGTTGTGGAACGGCCAGCAGGCGTTCAAATCGGCGGAAGCGGAGATGAAGAAGCTGTCGAAAGACAACTACACCGCCACGCTGCCGGTCTATAACTATCCCGACAAGTCGGATATCGCCCCGGCGCTCTCCTATCTTGACCGTACCATCGAGAAGAGCTCCAAGGCCATCTACAAGCACTCGATGCTGATCCGTGGCAAGGAGTATGTCAAGACCATCGACGACGCCTACCTGCTGATGGGCAAGTCCAACTTCTACAAGCAGGACTATGTGGCGGCGCAGCGTATCTTCCAGTACATCCTGCACAACTATCCGAATGCGAACACCTACAACGAGGCGGCGGTCATGCTGGCACGCACGGCGATGCGCCAAGGCTACTTCTCCATGGCTGACGAGCAGTTGGAGAATCTCCACTATCTGGCTACCAACAAGAAGAACAAGAAGTTCAACCAGCTGTTCAACGCCGCCAAGGCCGAGTATCACCTCACGGCTCCCGATGGCGAGGTGTCGGAGGCTATCGACTACCTCAACAACGCCATCGCCGCCAAGCCGGAGCGCGAGTTCCGCAACCGCCTGCACCTGATAGCCGGTGAGCTCTATGAGAACCTGGGACAGCAGGAGGAGGCCACCCAGCATTTCAAACAGGTGATCAAGAAGACCTCAGACTACAACATGCTCTTCTGCGCCCAGATGCACCTCGCCTCCAACTACGACGGGTCCGAGTCGGCGCGCAACACCATCACCAAACTCTTCGACAAGATGCTCGACGAGAAGAAAAACGAGGACTTCAAAGACCAGATATACTACGCCTATTCGGAGATCGCCCGTGTGGATGATGACCTGGATGCCCGTAAGGACTATCTGGCCAAATCGGTGTCGGCCTCCACGAACAACAACTACCAGAAGACCTTCTCCGCCCTCACCCTCGCGGACCTCTATTTCCAGGAGAGCGACTACCGCAATGCCCAGCATTACTATGATTCCGCCCTGCTCGCCATACCCAAGAACTATCCGAACTATGAGGCGCTTCAAAAGAAGGGCAACTTCTTGAAGGACTTGGTGCTCAAGCTTGACGAGATAGACCTGCAAGACAGTCTGCAACGCATCGCCAAGATGTCGCCTTCGGAACGTAACCAATGGGTGAAGAAGATGATAGACGAATACACGGAGGCCGAGCGCAAGGCGGCCGCGGAAGAGGCCGAACGAATGCTCGCCCTCCAGAATGCCTCGTCCTATTCCAATATCAACGTCAATGCCAACAACAGCGGCAAGTGGTACTTCTACAACCAGTCGCTGGTGACCGCCGGTATGCAGGACTTCTACCGCCGTTTCGGCAACCGTAAGCTGGAAGACAACTGGTTGGTGAGCAACAAGCAGGTGATCTCCTTTGACGACATGATGGTGATGAACGACCCGAGTCTGGCCAAGGACAGTGTCGAATATGATGAGGACGGCAACCCGATCCCTAAGCGCGAGACGGACCCCAAGAAGGAGCAATACTATCTCCAGGATCTGCCCTTGACCCCGGGCGCCATGGACACCTCCAACGCCATCATCGCCAACAACCTCTTCCAGGTGGGCTTCATCTATCAGGACCTGCTGGAGGACCTGCCGCGGGCCTGCGAGTCCTTCCAGTCCCTCGTGACGCGCTTCCCGGAATCGGAATACACCCCGTCCAGCATCTATATGCTCTACAGCCTCTACTCCCGTCTGAACAACACCGCCAAAGCAGACGAGTATAAGCAGATCATCTTCTCCAAATATCCTGACTCCGACTTCGCCAAGGTCATCCAGGATCCCAACTATTACAGGAAAATCGCGGAACGCGACAAGGCTATCGAGAACTACTACGAGACGGTGTATGAGCAGTTTAACAACAAACAATGGCGCGAGGTGGTGCAGGCTGCCGACCTGTACATCCCCCAGAGTACCGACCATAATCTGAAATCCAAATACAGCTATCTGCGGGCTGTCGCCGCCGGACAACTCTACAACGAAGACTCGCTCATCAGAGGGTTCCAGCACATCATCAGTGAATACGGGGACGAGCCCGTGGCCGAATTGGCACGAGTCTATCTGGCCTCTCTGGATCCCGCCAAGCTGGCACAGCCGAGTCAGCAACAGACGTCTGACGAGACGGTGATTACCGATGACGGCCAAGTCCTGTCAACCATGACCAAGCAGAACAACACCGTGGCGGCAAACCCATTCGTGTATAACCCGGACGAGGTTCACTACATCATCCTGCTGGTCGAGAGTTCCCAACTGCCTATCCAAACAGTGAAACTGAATCTGACCAACTTCAACAAGGCCTATTTCAGTCTGCAGCGTTTCAACATCAGCAGTTTCTATATCAACAACCATCAGCAGATGATCACGATCTCCAAGTTCAACAATGCCTCAACTGCCATGGACTATTACAACATTCTGGTCAAAGATCCTGTCTTCGTGGAAGACATCAACAATAAGATCATCATCGCCTATCCTATGAGTGCCACCAACTATACAGCCTATTACAACAATCAGGCGGGAAGGTCATTCTATGATAGTTTTGTAAATGATAATTATTTCAAAAAATAAGATTACGCGTAAAATTTAAGAGTTATGAAAGAGAATGAAATTAGAGACACCGGAGCTGTCAACATTATCTCCAAAGGTACCCAGATACAGGGAAGTATCTCCACCTCCTCGGATTGCCGCATCGATGGAACCGTCAACGGCAATGTGATCTCCAGAGCCAAAGTCATTATCGGCCAAACCGGCTATGTGGAGGGTAACATCTCCTGCGCCAATATTGAAGTGGAGGGTAAGATCAAAACGGAAGCCCTGAACGTGTCGGAACTGATCTCGCTGAAGTCCACCGCATCTGTCACGGGCAACATCATCGCTGGCAAGATCGCCATCGAGCCGGGTGCTGAGTTCTCCGGCAACTGCAAGATGAACACCCAGCGGATGCCGAACCCTGCCCCAGCCAATCCTGTAGAGAAAAAGTAACCTAGCCGAAAAAACATAATGGCGGGCGGTTCAGACGACGGCAAGACGCTCAAAAAGTACGTTTATTATTCCAACATGGCTATTGAGATGGGCGTGCTCATCGCTTTGGGCGTGTTTGGAGGGGTCAAGTTGGACAAATGGCTTGACAAGTCACCTTTGTTTACCATCATCTGCTCCCTGCTGGGTGTTTTTATCGCTATGTATTTGATGATCAAGGATGTGATCCGTATTACAGATTCCAAGAAGCATGAGTAAGAAGATACCTATTAAGAAATTCTCCCTCAGGATTTTGATCTTTTCCATCGTGATGGCAGGCCTGACGGCCTTGTTCCAATGGCTGGCACCCGACTACGCCTCGCCGGCCCTGCCGTTCATCGTCCTCTTCTTCTTTGTCATCACCCTGTTTACCATCTTCGTGGTGCTGCGTGACGACCAAGGCAAAGACGGACAGCATTTTGTCTCCGGCTATATGCTCTCCCGCATCATCAAAATGTTTTCCTGCCTGATCTTCCTCTTCTTGTATATCCTGCTCAACAAACAAGATGCCTGGAAGTTCGGCATCGCCTTCATTATCATCTATTTCATCTTCTCTATCTTTGAAGTCATCCTGCTTAAAAAAGAGAGTGACGACATCACCAAGAGAAGTCAAACCCCGGAAGAAACCAAATAACTATCCTCATGAATACATCTCGACAAATCAAAGCTGACTTATGGTACATCGGCGCCTCCGACAAGAGGCTTGCCCTGTTTGAAAATGTCATGCCCGTACCACAGGGCGTTTCGTATAACTCGTATCTGCTGACAGATGACAAGACGGTTTTGTTGGACACGGTGGACAATGCCGTGGCGCCCCAGTTTCTGGAGAATCTTGCTTCTGTGCTGGGAGAGAGGACATTGGATTACATTGTGGTGCATCATGTGGAGCCTGACCATCTGGCCTCCCTGCAGGAAGTGCTGATCCGTTATCCGCAGGCGGTTGTGGTGTGCAGCATGCAGGCCGCCCGACTGATCCGCCAGTTCTTTGAATTGCCGGAGACGTGTCAGATCCAGACGGTGAAAGAGGGCGAGACCTTGGAAACGGGCCATCACACCCTCACCTTTTATGCGGCCACGATGGTACACTGGCCGGAGGTGCTGGTCTCTTATGACAATGTTTACAAGATTCTGTTCTCTGCGGATGCTTTCGGCACTTTTGGCGCCCTCAGCGGGAACCTGTATGCCGATGAGGTGGACTTTGACCGCGACTGGCTGGATGATGCCCGTCGCTATTATTCGAATATCGTGGGCAAATATGGTGTGCAGGTCCAGAACCTGCTGAAGAAAGCCGCCACCTTGGATATCCAGATGATATGCCCGCTGCATGGTCCTATCTGGCGGGAGAACCTCGGCTATTTCATTCAGAAATATGACCTGTGGAGCCGCTATGAGCCGGAAGACAAAGAGGGTGTTGTGATCATCTATGGTTCGATGTATGGCCATACCGAGTCCGTGGCGCATGTGATGGCCGGCATCCTGGCCGACAAAGGGATCCGCAATATCAAGATGTACGATGTCTCCGTGACGCACGTCTCCTACCTTTTGTCAGAGACCTTCCGCTGCGGACGCATCGTCCTGATGGCGCCTACCTACAACAACGGCCTCTATCCGCCGATGGAGAATTATCTGCTGGATGTGCAGGCTCATTTTGTGCAAGACAGGACCTTTGCCATCGTGGAGAACGGCAGCTGGGCCCCGGCCGCTGCCAAATGCATCCAGGAAATCTTCCAGAACATGAAACCCAACAATATCGAAGGACCTGTCGTGACGTTGAAATCCGCCATGAAACAGGAACAACGGGCTGAGTTGGAAAGAATGGCTGAGAACTTGCTGAACTAATTGGCTCTTTGGTGCACAAAATATCCTTTTTGTGTGTCAAAGCACATCAATTGCTCATAACCGCATTGACGCAATACGCTATAGGCCTCCTCGAAAAGGAGGTCTATTTCTTTTGCCTGGTGGGCATCGCTGCTGATGATCACCGGGATGTCCATCTTCCGTGCCTTTGTCAGCATCTCCACTGAGGGGTAGAGTGAGTCGCAGCGTTTCTTGTAGATGCCGCGGGTGTTGACCTCCATGATGAGGTCGTGGGATTTGATAAGCTGCAGCGCCTTGTCGGCCAGTATCTGGTACCAGCGCTCATCCTCCTGGAAGAAGCGGTGCTGGTTGTGCATCTTGATCTTGTCAACGTGGGCGATGATGTCCATCGGCTGTGTCTCGATCATCTCAAACGTCTGCTCCCAGAAGGTGGTGACGGCGCGCTGGATGTTGTGGTCGAAGAGATTGTCGAGGCCTTCATCGTAGATCTCGCGCTTGGGGCCGTCAATAAACCATAGCTCGTCGCTGTTGGCGGGGCGCACGAGATGCACGCCGCCGATGATGTAGTCGAGATGATGGTTGGCCTTCAGCTCGGCGAAAGGGTAGGAGATGCCGGGCACAAAGTCGCACTCCAGCGCCTTGAGCAGGGTGACAGAGGTGGAGGCCTGCAACTGGTCTATCTCTGCCGTATAGTCTGGCATGCGCTCCATTTTGATGGAGAAGTTGTTGTCGAAAGGCAGCGGGGCGTGGGAGGAGAAACCCAGTTGCTGGATATGTCGCTGTTCTGCCTCCTGGACGTAGAGGGGCAGCGGGTCTTTTCCGTCGCAGTAGAGCGAGTGGGTGTGGTAGTTGTTAACGATCATGGGAGATGAGGTTGTCGATGATATTCAGCACGCCGTCGCTCTTGCCCGCGTGGGCGCCATTGTAGTAGTTGCTGAGGAAGACAATCTGCACCTTGTCTTTGGGGCGATAGAGCCAGAGGTTCTGGTAGCCGTCCCACAGTCCGCCGTGATAGACCAGCAGTCCGTGGGTGGGACTCTCTTCCAGCCGCAGGCCATAGCCGTAGCTTTGCTTGGGGAGGATGCCGTTGCTGAGGGTGTTTTGTCTTGTGGAGGCCTTGGCCACCCATTCTTCCGGGAGGATCTCATACTGGATGAAGTAGGCGTTGGTCCAGCGGATCATATCTTCCACATTGCTGTATATGCCCTTGTCGCCCAGGATGCCGTTGAACCGGTCGTAGAGTGCCAGGATGCCGTTTTTCTTGTGGCCGCGGGTGACGGGTTGTGGGATTTCCGGGTTGATCCAGGCGTACTGGGTGTAGATGTCGCCCCTCTTGGCGGCGGGCCAGTGGCGGGTGGTGTCTATCAGCTCGGTGAAGAAAAAGGTGTCGTGCATGCCGGCCGGCTCGAAGAGATGGTCGTGGACATAATCCTCAAAGGTGATGCCGCTGACACGTTCCACGATGGTGGCCAGGATGGCGTAGTTGGTGTTCCGGTACTCAAAGCGTGTGCCGGAAGGATAGTCCAGCGGGTAGCGCTCGCGCTTCAGCACCCGGATGAGCTGGGCGTTGTCCACGAAGGTGGAGGTGTCGAAGATGTCGTATTTGAAGTTGAAATATTCGGGGATGCCAGAGGTGTGCGTCAAGAGATGCCGGACGGTGACCTTCTTGTAGGGGAGCTCGGGGACGAGCTTGCCCAGGGTGTCCTGGAGGCTGAGTTTCCCTTCGCTGCACAGCTTCAGGATGGCGGCGGCGGTGAACTGCTTGGAGATGGAGGCCAGGTCGAAAAGGGCGGTCTTCCACATCTTGTTGTCGGGATGCAGTCGCAGACTCTCCAGCTGGGATTCCTGCACGCCCCGGTAGTTGGTGCAGCTTTGGTAGAGCTGCAGGTAGCCGTATGCCCGTTCCAGGATGATGGTGTCGTTGCGGGCGATGATGAGCGTGCCGTTGAGTCGCTCGCCCATGGCATCGACAAAGCGAATCAGGGAGTCGATGTCAAAGCCTAAGTTGGCCATCTCCGCCAGGGGCTCCAGTGGATGGTAGGTGATAGGCTTGGACGAGTAAAGACGGGAGGTGTCCCCTGTGCTTTGGTCTGCCTGTAGGAAACAGCAGCTCAGCAGAAACAGCAGTGCAAGAAGCCCCCTTTTGATCATGTTGTCAGATGTTTAGCTGTTCATGATACTCAGGAACTCCTCGTTGCTCTTGGTGTCTTCCATATTCTCCTTGATGAAGGTCATGGCCTCGATGGTGGTCATGTCGGCGATATGGTTGCGCAGGATCCACATCTTCTGGAGGGTGGAAGGCTCTTGCAGGAGGTCGTCTCTACGGGTGCTGGAGGCCACGAGGTCAACAGCGGGGTAGATACGTTTGTTGGACAGCTTGCGGTCAAGTTGCAGCTCCATGTTGCCGGTGCCCTTGAACTCCTCGAAGATGACCTCATCCATACGGGATCCGGTGTCGATGAGGGCGGTGGCGAGGATGGTCAGGGAGCCGCCGTGCTCCACGTTACGGGCTGCGCCGAAGAAGCGTTTGGGCTTCTGCAGGGCGTTGGCTTCCACGCCGCCGGAGAGCACCTTGCCGGAGGCCGGCGCCATGGTGTTGAAGGCACGTGCCAGACGGGTGATGGAGTCCAGAAGGATGCAGACGTCGTGGCCGCACTCTACCATGCGCTTGGCCTTCTCCAAGACCATGTTGGCAATCTTGACGTGCCGTTCTGCCGGCTCGTCGAAGGTGGAGGAGATGACCTCCGCGTTGACGCTGCGTTGCATGTCGGTGACCTCTTCAGGACGCTCGTCGATGAGCAGGATGATGAGGTATATCTCCGGATGGTTGGCGGCGATGGCATTGGCCACGTCTTTCAGCAAGACGGTCTTACCGGTCTTGGGCTGCGCCACGATGAGACCGCGCTGGCCCTTGCCGATAGGGGCGAAGAGGTCGATGACGCGCGTGGAGAGGTTGCAGCCGGGGTGCCCGGTGATGTTGATCTTCTCATCTGGGAACATGGGGGTGAGGAAGTCGAAAGGAATACGGTCACGGATCTGCTCCGGGTCGCAGCCGTTGATCTTCTCCACCTTGGTCAGCGGGAAGAACTTCTCGCCTTTCTTGGGCGGACGGATCTCGCCATAGACGGTGTCGCCATTCTTCAAGCCGAAGAGCTTGATCTGGGTCATGGAGACGTAGATGTCGTCCGGGGAGGTCAGGTAGTTGTAGTCGGAGGAGCGCAGGAAGCCGCAGTTGTCGCTGGTAATCTCCAGCACGCCCTCCGCGTGGATGGCGCCTTCGTAGATGGAGTTGGCCACCAACTCGGCCTGTAGCTCAGCCTCGGTCTTTTCCGCAGGCTTCTCTTCCGTGTTGACCCGCTGGTCACCCTCTTTCTTCTGCTGAAAGTCTTTTTTGAAAGGCTTGTCGTATTTTTTCTGGAATTTGTTCTTCAGCTGTTTTTTGTTGTCGGCCTTGGCAGTCGGGTCTTCCGGAGTCTCGGGAGTGGCGGGAGCCTCCTCCTTGGGAGCCTCTTCCGCGACAGTCTCGCCATTCTTTGTCTCGTTGGACTCAGCCATCAGGCGGCTAGCCTCTTTCTCCAGCAGGTCTTTCTTGCTGGGACGGCCTCTCTTCTTGGGTTTCACCTCGACAGGCTCCACGGGAGCGGCGGCCTCGACAGTGGGTTCCGCCTTTGGCGTCTCCGTGTCGGCGGCAAGCTCGGGGGCGACAACCTTTTTTGGGCGACCTCTTTTGGGCTTTTCCTGTTCCGGCGTGCCTGCCTCGTCCACGGCTGGCTTGGCCGTGCGCTTGCGGGTCTGCTTGGGCTTTTCCGTCACAGGCAGCGGGTTCGCATAGCGGATATATTCTTGCGGCTCTTGGGGCTCCGGCGTGGTGTTGGTGTTTTGAAGTATCTCTTTGTTGAAGGTGACCTGGGGTTTTTCCGGCAACACCACCTTGGCAATCTTGGTGTGTTCGTTGGAGGATGCAGCAGGAATACCGCCACCCGTAATTATTCTCTTTCTCTTACCTTTTTTTTCAGTTGAGTCTAACATGTTCAGTCGTTATGTGTGGATGAAATGCGGCGTCTGAATGATGACAGAGGAACGTCAACGCACCGCAGCTGTTAAGAATGCGCAAAAATACATTTTTTTTTAATCTCTCCTCTATCCGATGAAAAATTTGCAACAACCAAGCCAACGGACAAGCGGCTAATGGAGGATGTCCATCAAGGGTTGTGTGGCGGAAGGCCAGTCGTAATGCTGATGCACATATTGGTTTCCCTGGGTCGCCAAGGTTTGATAGTGTTGTAGATCTTGCAACAAATGACGGATGGCGTTGACGTAATCCGCTGTGGTGTTGCAGATTATGAATGCCTTCTCTTTGTCTGCTCCGACCAATGGTTTTCCGGCGAGCGTGGAGGTGACGCAGGGCAGCTGCATGGCCATGGCTTCCAGCAGTTTGTTCTGGAGGCCCGTGCCCATGCGCATCGGGGCGATGAAAATTCTGGATTGTGCGTACCATTCCGCCATCGAATCCACCCATCCCGTGACCTTGACATGCTCGTTTTCCAGCGCTTTTACGCGAGGAGAGGGGTTCGCCCCACACAATACGATCCGCAAATTGGGAAACTCCATCCTCAGATGCGGGAAGATGTCTTGACAAAGATATTCCGCGGCATCCACATTCGGGGCGTAGTTCATGTTGCCGGAGAAGATAAGGTCGTAGTTCTTCTCCTGTTGTTGTTGCGTGAAGGTTCCGAAGTCCACCCCGTTGGGTACCACCAATATCTCCTGTCGGCGATCGTGGGGGATGAGGTTCCGGTCCACCTCGGTGATGATGGTTTTGTAATCGAACTTGTCGAAGATCTCCGCCTCGTAGCGAGCTACGCGCTGGGCCTCCATCTTGAAGAAGGGCTTCTGGTACCACGGAGCACGCTCGTGGCGGCGCCACATGCCCTTGGAGAAGACATCCTGATAGTCCAAAACCTTTGGGATGGGCTTGTCCTTCACATACTCCGCCATGCGGAAGAGCTGGCAGTAGAGCCAGTCGGGCTGCACCTCCTCGATAATCCGGTCGATGCGTTTTTGTATTTTGCCGCTGTAGAAGAAGCCGCATTGCAGGGGCAGTCCTTTGAAGAAAGCCCTGCCTATGTTAAAACAGCGCCTTACCGCATCGTTCTGGATGGGGAATACAGCTTGGCAGTAAGGCGCCAGTTGTTGCACGTCCTCGTCTGGCACTGCGTAGTCACTCAACGCCACCAGATAGACCTCATGCTGGGTGGCAAGCTGGCGTATCTGATGGTAGGCGCGCAGCTTGTCCCCTTTTTCCAGAGGGTACGGGAAGCGGGAGAGTAGTACCAGGAGTCTCATGTTTAGGGTTTATGATTTAGGGTATAGGG